>JBGAOO010000346.1:0-3515 GCA_044221765.1 Usitatibacteraceae bacterium
CTTGCCCTGGTCGCGAGCGAGGCGGGCGAGGCGGCAGCGCTGCTCGAGCGCTTCGCCGCGGGAGAACTGCCGCCGGCGCTCGTGCTCGAGGACGCGCTCGCGCAGCCGGGCTCGATCGCCTTCGTGTACTCGGGCAATGGCGCGCAGTGGGCCGGCATGGGCCGGCAGCTGGTGGCCGAGGTGCCGCGCATCGCCGAGCTGGTGGCGGAAGTCGACGCGGTGCTCGCGCCGCGATCGGGCTTCGCGGTGCTTCCCGCCCTGCGCGAGGGCGCGAGCGCCGAGCGCCTCGCCGACACCGCCTTCGCGCAGCCCGTGCTCTTCGCCGTGCAGGTCGCGCTCACGCGCTGGCTGCGCGAGCAGGGCCTCGCGCCCGAGGCGGTGATGGGCCACAGCGTGGGCGAGGTCGCGGCCGCCTGGGCCGCGGGAGCGCTCGACCTGGCCCAGGCCGTGGAGGTCGTCCTCGTGCGCAGCCGCGCGCAGGCGCTCACGCGCGGCACGGGCCGCATGGCGGCGGTGGCCCTGCCGGAGGAGGCGATGCGCGCGCTGCTCGCCGAGTCGGGCGGCGCCGGCCTCGAGATCGCGGCGGTGAACAGCCCCGGCGGCGTGACGCTCGCCGGGCCGCTCGCCGAGCTCGACCCGCTCCTTCGCCTGCTCGAGGCGCGCGGGGTCTTCTGCCGGCTGCTCGAGCTCGACTACGCGTTCCACACCCGCGCGATGGACCCGGTCGAGGCCCGGGTCCTGGGCCCGCTGGACGCACTCGCGCCGCGCGCGGCGGACACGGCCTTCGTCTCCTCGGTGAGCGGGCAGGCGCTCGAAGGCGGCGCGCTCGGCGCGCGCTACTGGTGGGACAACGTGCGCAAGCCCGTGCGCTTCGCCGAGGCGATGCGCACGCTCCTCGCGCGCGGCTGCCGCCTCTTCGTCGAGATCGGCCCGCACGCCGTCCTGCAGCGGAACATGAGCGAGTGCCTGTCCGCCGCGGGCGTGGCCGGCCGCGTGCTGCCCACCCTGCGCCGCGACGACGAAGGCGCCGGGCGACTCGCGCAGGCACAGATGCGCCTGCGCCTGGCCGGCGCCGTGCCGTGCCTGTCCGGCCTCTTCCCCCGCGGGCCCGCTCCCGCGGCCGTGCGGCTGCCCAACTACCCCTGGCAGCGCGAGCGCTTCTGGCATCCGCGCACGAGCGAGGCGCTCGCGAGCATCGAGCGCGCCCTCGTGCACCCGCTGCTCGGCTGGCGCGTGCCCGACTGCGAGGCCACCTGGGAGAACGCGATCGACTGCGCGAGCCTGCCCTACCTCGCGGACCATCGCGTGGGCGGCGCGATCGTCCTGCCCGCCGCGGCCTATGCCGAGATGGCGCTGGCCGCGGGCCGCGAGTGGTTCGGCCGCGCGCGCCTGGAGGTCGAGGACCTCGACATCCTCGCGCCCATCGTCCTGGACGGCGATCACGCGCGCAGCGTGCGCTTCGTCTACGCGCCGCGCGAGTCGACCTTCACCATCCTCAGCCGCCCGCGCCTCGCCGAGGAACCCTGGACGCCGCATGCGGTGGGCCGCCTGCTCGGCGATTGCGCGCCGCTCGCCCCGGCCGCGGGCGCCACCCCGGATGCCGGGGCGGCCCTCGCCATCGAGGCATCCGCGCACTACGGCCTGGCGGCCGCCGTCGGGCTCGACTACGGCCCGGCCTTCCGCCTGCTCGCAGGCGCGCATATCGCGGGCGGGACGATCGAAGGATCGCTCGGGGCCGAGCGCGTGCCGCAGGTCGAGTCCGCCTATCTCCTGCACCCGGCGCGGCTCGACGCCTGCTTCCAGTCGCTCGTGAATTTCTTCCGCGACGAGATCGAGGGCGGCAAGGGCGTGCCGCTGCTGCCCGTGAAGATCGGCCGCCTGCGCCATGCCGGTAAGCGCGAGCGCCTTCCGCGTGCAGCCTACGCATGGCGGCGCGCGCTCGGTGCAGGCCGACATCGCGCTGCTCGATGCAAGCGGCGCGACCGTGGCGCTGCTCGAGCGCTGCCGGTTCCGCGCGGCGACGCTGCAGCGCCGCGCCAGCGCCGAGCCGGCCCGGTGGAGGGTCGAGGCCTGCCCGCTCCCGGATCCGGACCGCCGCCCGGCCCCGGCCGGACCGCCGACGCACGCGCTCGCGGTCCAGGTCCGCGCCCGCCTCGCCGATCTCGAGCCGGTGCTGCGCCGGCGCCAGTACCTGCACTCGGGCGTGCCGCTGTTCGATGCCCTCGTCGTCTCCTTCGCCTTCGCCGCGTTCCGCGTCCTCGACGAATCGCACGGCCCCTGGCTGCAGCAGGTCCTCGCCGATCCCGAGGCGATGGCGCCGCAGCGCCGACCGTATTTCCGCTGGCTCGTGCGGTGCCTGGGCGAGGCGGGGTTGCTCGAGGCCACCGGCGGTGCGTGGCGGCTCGACCATGACGGCGCGCCGCCGCCCGCGGACGAGATCTGGCGCACGGTGCTCGCGGAAGTCCCGGACGCGCTGCCCGAGCTGCTGTTCGTCGGGCGCGTGGGCCGGCGGCTCGAGGCGCTGCTGCGGGGCGAGGAGGACGCGGCCGCGCTCCTGGAGGCGATCCGGCAAAGCCATCACCAGGAACCATTGTTCGACGACGCGCCCGCCTACCGGGCGATGAACGTCGCGCTGCGCGAGCTCGTGCAGGGCCTGCATGGCGGCTGGCCCGCGGACCGGCCGCTGCGCATCCTGGAGATCTCCGGCGGGTCGGGCGAACTCACGCGCCAGCTCGTGCCCACGGCACCGGCGGAGAACGTCGAGTACGTGGTCGCCTGCGCCGACCCGGCGCGCCTGGCGCGCCTGCAGGCGGAGTTCGAGGCGCATCCCGTCGTCGGCGTCGCCGCGCTGGAGGCGAAGGAACTGAAGCTGGAGGCGGCCTTTCCCCTGCCGGCGGCGTACGACCTCGTCATCGTCCCGCACTGGCTGCACCGCGCGCAGGACCTGGCCGCCACCCTCGCGGGGCTGCGCCGCACGCTCGCGCCCGGCGGCCTGCTCGCCGTGGCCGAGCGGCATCCCGACCTGTCGGCGGATTTCGTCTTCGGGCTGGACCCGGCGTGGTGGCAGCAGGCGCAGGGACGCGAAGGCTCGAGCCTGCTCTCGGCGGGCACCTGGGAGGCGCTCCTGGCGGACCAGGGCTTCGCCGACATCGAATCGGTGCGCGAGCAGGGCGAGGCCGCCTTCAGCGGCGGGGTCTTCCTGCTCGTGGCGCGCAACCCGCTCGCGCCGGCGGCCGTCGCCGAGCCGGCGAAGGCGGCCTGGCTGCTCGTGGGCGAGGCCGGCGGCAAGGACTCGCTCGCCGAGCGCCTCGCGCTGCTCCTTCGCTCGCAGGGCCAGGGCGCGAGCGTGGCCTGCCTGCCGCCGGGCGAGATGGCCCCGCTGCTCGAGGCCGCCCGCGAGGAGGCCGGCGGCCTCGACCACGTCGTCCTGCTCGCCACGCCCAAGGCCGGGACCGAGCCGATGCCACCCGACCTTCGCGCCACCGGCCACCTGCTCGAGGCCGCGAACCGACTTG
>JBGAOO010000347.1:0-3439 GCA_044221765.1 Usitatibacteraceae bacterium
GGGCGACGGACTGAACGACGCGCCCGCGCTCGCCGCGGCCGACATCGGCATCGCGATGGGCGGCGGCACGGACGTCGCGATGCAGTCGGCGGGCATCACCCTCGTGCGCAGCGACCCGGCGCTCGTCGCGCAGGCGCTCGACATCTCGCGCCGCACGCGGGCGACGATCCGGCAGAATCTGTTCTGGGCCTTCGCGTACAACCTGGCCGGGGCGCCGCTCGCCGCCCTGGGGCTGCTCAATCCCGTGGTCGCCGGCGCGGCGATGGCCTTCAGCAGCGTGAGCGTGGTGACGAACGCCCTGCTGCTCGGGCGGTGGCGGCCCGCGCGGGAAGGAGGAAGACCATGACCCCGAAGTACTTCGAGATGTCGCAGGCCCGGCTCGAGGGCCACCGCAACATCGGCGAGGCCGCCGCCGCCTCCGGCGTGTCGCCCAAGATGATCCGCCACTACGAGGAGAGCGGGCTGCTGCCCCGGGCCGGGCGCACCGTGGCCGGCTACCGCATCTACCGCGAGGCCGACGTGCACGCGCTGCGCTTCGTGCGCCGCGCGCGGGACCTGGGCTTCTCCCTGAAGGAGATCAAGGCGCTGCTGGGCCTGTGGAGCAACCGCCGGCGCGCGAGCGCGGACGTGAAGCGGCTGGCGCAGCAGCACGTCGCGGCGCTCGACGCGAAGATCGCCGAGATGCAGGCGATGCGCCGCGCGCTCGCGGGCCTGGCCGAGCATTGCCACGGCGACCACCGGCCCGACTGCCCGATCCTGGACGACCTCTCGGGCGGGGACGCCGGGCGCTGAGCCTGCCGCGCGCCGGGCCCGCGCCTTCGTCCTCGCGCGCGGGACGATTGATGTAGTCTTGTCGCCATGCTCCCCGCCCGACTCGGCGTCGCCGGTTTCCGCCTCGCGCTCGTCCTCGTGGCCGCCTTCATCCTGTACCTCGCGACGAAGCAGGGCCCCGTCATCGAGGCCGTCAACGACAAGATCAAGCACACGCTCGCCTTCGGCGCCCTCGCGCTGCTCGCCGATTTCGCCTTCCCGCGCAGCGCCTTCGGCTGGCCCAAGTGGCTCGCCCTGCTGGGCTTCGGCGTGTTCATCGAGTTCTGCCAGTATTTCCTGCCCTGGCGCGAGGCCTCGTTCTTCGACGTGATGGCCGATGGCGCGGGCATCGCGGCCTACGCGGCCGGCATGCCGCTGCTCGATCGCCTGCCCCTGCTCTCGCTGCTCCCGGCCTACCGCCGCCACCTGGCCGGCGCGCCGTCGCTCGCGGCCCCGGCCCCGCCATGAGCGCGGCCGCCCCCGCCGCGCCGCGCTGGTCGTGGCTGCCGGCCACCGGCACCTGGCGCTACCACGCGCTCCTCGCCGGCCTGGGCATGCTCGTGCTCGGGCCCCTGGGCGGGGTCACCGCGTCCTACATGAACTTCTCGCTCGGCTTCTTCGTGGGCGGGCAGGTGCTCGCGGGCATCCTGGGCTCGACCGTCACCTACGGCTACGGCGCGGAGGGCAAGCACGGCGCGAACTACATGCAGACGGCCGCGGCCTCCGTCGCGAGCCTGTCGGCCATGGGCGTGATGATCCAGGCGATGGTGTGGATGGGCCTGCCGCAGCCGCCGGTGTGGCAGCTCGTCCTCTTCATGCTCTGCACCGGCATGTTCGCCGTGGGCGTGGGCATGCTCTACACCCCGCTCCTGGTGGACCGCATGCAGCTCACGTTTCCCTCGGGGCTCGCGGTGGCCAACATCCTGCGCGCGCTCACGGACCCGGTGCTGCTCAGGAAGTCCGTCGCGAGGCTCGGCGGCGGCATGGCCGCGGGCATCGCGGGCGGCCTGGGCTCGGCGAAGATCGCGGCGCTCGGGGCCATCGAGCTGTCGACCTCCACGATGGGCGCGGGCATGCTCGTCGGCGCGCGCATCGGCATCCCGGCCATCACCTCCGGCGTGATCTTCTGGGCGATGACGCCGTACTTCGTCTCCATCGGCTGGCTGAAGGAGGGCGATCCCTTCCGCAAGATCGCCTTCCTCATCGCCCTGGGGATGATCCTGGGCGCGGCGCTCATCGACGTGGCCCTGGTGCTCAAGGCCGCGGCCGCGCGCCTGGGCGAGAGCCGGCCGGCCGGGGACACGCCGGAATGGAAGCGCGTGAACACGGCGCGCCTGGTCGCGTGGGTGGTGCTCTGGGGCCTGGGCGTCATCGCCACCGCCCACTTCGTGCTGGGCCAGCCCGTGGGCTTCATCGCCTTCGCCCTCTTCCTCGTGTTCGTGTTCGCGCTCGTGAACGGCATCTCCGTGGGCGTGTGCGACCAGAACCCCATCTCCTCGGCCTTCGTCGTGAGCGTGGTGCTCATGGCGGCCCTGGGGCTCAAGGACCCCATCACGGGCCTCATCGCCGGCATGATCCTGCTCATCGCCACCAACTGCGCGAGCGACATGCAGCAGGACCGCTCCACCGGCTGGCGCCTGGGCACGAACCGCGTGCACCAGTTCCGCTACCAGGTGGCGGGCATCGCGATGGGGGCGGTCGCCGCGGTCGCCTTCGCCAAGCTCTTCATGGCCGCCTATCCCGTGCTGCTGCTGGACCAGACGGTGATGTCGGCGAGCGAGCAGCCCGCGCAGTGGAGCGCCGCGATGACCTACAAGGTGGTCGGCGTGCTGCGCAGCCTCACGGACGACCAGCCGCACCAGCGCACGGCCATCTGGGTGGGCCTCGCCTTCGGGTTCGTGGTCCAGGCGCTGCGGCTGTGGCTCAAGTCGCGCCCGTCGTACCAGGCCTTCGTCGCGAGGGACCGCAAGGGCTTCGCGACCGGCTTCGTGGTGGACGCGTTCCTGCTGCCGACCCCCTACGCTTTCTCGTTCGGGGGGTTCGTGAACCTGCCCACCTCGCTCTGGTTCGGCGGCGGCGGGATTCTCTCGAGCGTGCTCAACACGATCGCGAAGCCGAAGGCGGGTGGGGACGGCGACTTGCCCGCCGACATGAACACCACCTCGCTCGTGGGCGGGGGGCTCATCGCGGGCGATTCGCTCGCGGCGCTGGGCCTGGGCATCGCCGGGCTCGCGGCGACGGTGCTCACCTGATGCCGCCGGCGCCCCGGCAGGCGCGCTGAATCGCCGACGCGCGATGGCCGCGTTTCGCGCCGCCATCCTGTGGGCCTGCCTGCTGCCGATCGCGGCCGCGGCCGGGGCGGAGCCGCTGCGCGTGGGCTCGAAGCGGTTCACCGAGTCCTACATCCTCGGCGAGATCCTCGTGCAATCCGCCCGCCGTGCCGGCGAGGCCGCGGTGCACGTGCCCGGCATGGGCAATACCGCCATCCTGGTCGAGGCGCTGCGGCAGGGGTCGATCGATGCCTACCCGGATTACACCGGCACCATCGCCCGCGAGATCCTGAAGGACGGCGGCGGCACCGAGCTCGCCTCGCTGAACCGGCGCCTGGCGCCCCTGGGCCTCGCCGCGA
>JBGAOO010000014.1:0-30040 GCA_044221765.1 Usitatibacteraceae bacterium
CAGCGGCGCTTTTCGCGGGTCCAGTACTGGCGCTGGGTGGTGCGGGTGGACAGCTTCGAGGATCGGTCGTCCTGCTCGAAGGTGACGACGACCAGGTCGTCGCCCGCGGGATGGCCGTACGCGCTCAGCTCGGACACGCCGACCTTCACCCACGCCTTGCCGGCGTTCACCTTGCGCTTGTGGGCCGCCCAGGAGGCGAGGTTCTTGCCCTCGGACTGGAACTGGCTCGCGTAGTGCGAAAGGTACTTGTCGGTGTCGAGGCTTTCCCAGTCCGCGCGCCACTGCTCGAACGCGGCCAGGAAATCGCGACGGCCCTCGGCCCAGGCCTGCGGCGCCGCCCATTCCACGCCGGCGCTGATCACCACCGGGGTGCGGCCGACATCCACGTAACGGGAAAGCTGCTTCAGGTCCTCGTTCGCGAGGACGACGCAGCCGTCGGTGGCGCGCGGCGGGCGGCTGTAGGTTTCCGAGGGCGTGCCGTGCAGCCAGATGCCGTAGCCGTTGCGGCCCTGGTGCCTGTCCCATTCGTTGGGGTAGCTGATCGGAAAGGCGCCGGGGCCGTAGAAGTCGGGGAGCTTCTCGCGCGAGGAGACGATGCGATAGACGCCGAGCGGGGTCTTCTGGTCGCCCTGGCGCTGCTTCTCCACGCCGTTCTTGCCGACGCTGATGTAGAAATCCGTGACGTACTGCGGCGAGCCGTCGCGGTTGGCGAAGACGAACAGGCGCGAGCGTGCCGTGTCGATGAGGATGGCATGGGACTGGCCAGGCGCCAGTTGCAGAACCGGCAGGGGAAGGTGGTCGCCCGGCGGGGCGTCGAGGTAGCGGCGCAGCCTCGCGCGAGCCTCGTCCTGGAGCGGGGCGATGCCCGCCGTGCCCGCGGGCACGGAGGTGCCGAAGGCGACCGGCTTGCCCGACCGGGCCATGAGCAGGTCGCCCTTGATGAGGTGGCCGAGGCGGAAGTTCGGCGTCCTGGCGAGCGCGAGGTCGATCTCGCTCATCGCGTGCCGCAGGCCGCTCTCGCGCAGCCCGGTGATGGCGCGCACCAGCGAGGCCTCGACGTCATTCACGAAGACGGGCGTGGTGGCGGGCGCCGCATCGTCGGCCGAGGCCGGCAGGGGCGCGGCGGGAACGAGCAGGGAAGCGGTGACCGCGGCCGCCCGGGCGAGGGCGCGTGTGGCGGGAAGGAAGGAGGAGATGGGCCTCACCCGCCGGCGCGCTCCTGCTTGATGCGCCAGTCGCCGCCCACCTTCACGAGCCGGAGCGTCTTCGTGTTGCTCGACTTGAGCGTGTCGGACCGGTAGTTCTGGCGGAAGGAAGCGACCGCCTCGTTGCCGGTGACCTTGACGGACTGCATCTTCACCGTGACCTCGATGCTCTTGGGCCGGGCAATGCGCTCGCCGCGCTGCTTTTCCCAGCTTTCGCGGGTCTCGCCCGCGGGCGTCTCGAAATCCGGCGCGTAGAAGGCGAGATAGGCCTTCACGTCCTTCGCGCTCCAGGCGCGCGCCCATGCCTCGACCAGGGCACCGATGGCCGCCTTGTCGTCCACGGCCGCGGCCGCCTTGGGTGGCACCGGCTTGGCCGGTTCGGTCTTGGCCGGCTCGGTCTTGGCCGGTTCGGTCTTGGCCGGCTCCGGCTTGGCGGGTTCCGCCTTCCGATCTTCGTCGCCTCCGGCCGCGGCCCGGCGGGGGCGCCCTTCTGCGCGACGAACAGGTCCTTCACCATCGCGAGCTTGAGCTGGGCCGTGGTGTTGTTCTTGTCGAGCTGCAGCGCGCGGTCGTAGGCGCGGCTCGCCAGCTGCGCGTAGATGTCGCCGAGGTTCTCGGGTCGTGCCGTAGCCCTGGATGCGTGTGGATGGCGAGTTCCAGCGCGGACTCTGGCCTTGTCGTAGTTCCTTGCGAGGCGTAAAGCACCGCGAGGTTGTTGTACGGCTCGGGCAGCTCGGGAAAGTCCTCGGTGAGGCCCGTGAAGACCTGGATGGCCTCCGGCACCTTCTTCTGCTCGGTGAGCACCAGGCCCTTGAGGAAGCGGCCCTGCGGCTCGCGAGGCTGGGACTTCAGGTAGACCTCGACCTTTTCGAGGGCGGGCTGAGCTTCGCGCATAGAGTTTCTGGGCCTCCTTCAGGTCGTCCGCAGGGGCGGCGGCGGCGGTCCCGACCAACGCGAAAGCGAGGAGGACCGAGGCCAGGGGGACGCGCAAGGGACGCGGAAGCATCGTGTTATAATTTGTTGAATTTAATGGAAAACACATTCTACCAACCTTGGTGGGGCTTCACAATCGGCGGGCCGTCGGCGCCCGCGGCCCACGCACGCCCGAGACCTGCCTTCTGGAGCGCATCCAGCGCTTTGGCAGTGTCCTTCGGGTGTTGTTCCTCGCGCCTGCCCTGATTCTCCCGCCCGGCCGCGCCGGGGCCCCCAGACGAACAGGAAAGGCCGCCTCGCACGCGGCCCGCCAACCATGTCCACGCTCGCCATCCACAACACGCTCACGCGCCGCAAGGAAACCTTCGTCCCGCTCCGCGCCGGGGAGGTCGGCCTCTATGTCTGCGGCCCCACCGTCTACGACTACATCCACCTGGGCAATGCGCGCACCTTCTCCGTCTTCGACCTCGTGGTGCGCTGGCTGCGTTCGAGCGGATACCGCGTCACCTACGTGCGCAACATCACGGACGTCGACGACAAGATCCTGGAGCGCGCCCGCGCCAACGGCGAGACGATCGACGCGCTCACCGAGCGAACCGCGAACGCGTTTGCGGCCGACTGCGCGCGGCTGAACCTGCTCGTGCCCGACCGCGAGCCGAGGGCCACGCGCTACATCGGCCCGATGCTCGAGCTCATCGAGCGCCTCGAGGCGAAGGGGCTCGCCTACCGCGGCGCCAACGGCGACGTGTTCTTCGCGGTGCGCGAGTTCCCGGGCTACGGCAAGCTCTCGCGCCGGCAACTGGACGACCTGCGCGCGGGCGAGCGCGTCGCGGTCGAGGCGGCCAAGCGCGACCCGCTCGACTTCGTCCTCTGGAAGGCCGCCAAGGCGGGGGAGCCGTCGTGGCCCTCCGTCTTCGGCGCCGGCCGGCCCGGCTGGCACATCGAGTGCTCGGCCATGGCGGCGCGCGAGCTCGGCGAGACCTTCGACATCCATGGCGGCGGCTGGGACCTGCAGTTCCCCCATCACGAGAACGAGATCGCGCAGAGCGAGGGGGCCACCGGCAAGCCCTTCGTGGTGACGTGGATGCATTCGGCCTTCCTCAACATGGGCGACGAGAAGATGTCCAAGTCGCTGGGGAACGTGTTCACCACGCGCGAGGTGCTCGGGAAGCTCGACCCCGTGCAGGGCGGCGAGCAGCTTCGCTTCTTCCTGCTGCGCGGGCACTACCGCAGCGAGCTGGGTTACAACGCGGACCTCCTGGAGGACGCGGGGAACACCTTGCGCGGCTTCTATACCGCGCTTCGCGAGGTGCCGCCGCTGGAGACCGCCGTGGACTGGGCGCATCCGCTCGCGGCCCGCTTCCGCGCCGCGATGGACGACGATTTCGACACGCCCGCCGCCTTCGCCACGTTGCATGAGCTGCGCGGCGAGGTGAACCGGTCGCGCTCGTCCGCGCTCGCGGGGCTGCTGAAGGCGCTGGGCGGCACGATCGGCTTCCTGCAGCACGACCCGGCGGCCTTCCTCAAGGGGGGCGTGACGGCAGGCAGCGACGGGGCGGCCTCGCGGTCGACGGATGTCGAGGCCCTCATCGGAGAGCGGGCGGCGGCGAAGAAGTCGCGCGACTTCGCCCGCGCCGATGCCATCCGGAAGCAGCTGGATGCGGCCGGCATCGTGCTCGAGGACAAGCCCGGCGGCCTCACGGAGTGGCGCAGGAAGTAGCGAGCGAGGCGGCGCCCGGAAAGCGAAAAGGCCCGCGGGGCGGGCCTTTTCGCAGGCGCGGCAGGAGGCGGCCCTTCAGCGCACGAACTTCTGGTCCTTCGAGATGATCGTGAGGTCCACGAAGCGCGATCCGCTGCGGTTGTCCGGGCCGTAGCTCACCTTGAACCTGCCGGCATCGTAGGACTCGATCGACTCATCGCCTTGATGAAGCTCTCGCGCGTGAGGTTCTTGCCTGCCCGGCGAAGGCTCCCCGACCATCACCTTGGCGGCGATGAACCCCTCGAGCGTGCCGAACCCCGGTTCGCCCTTGGCGGCATCGAGCAACGCGCGGTACTCCTTCACCACGGGCACCGAGGAATCCCAGGGGAAGGGGACCACCTGCGAGATCTGGACGCCGCGTCCCTCCTTGTCGAGCTCGGCCGCCAGGGCCTTGCTGCCGACGAACGACACGTTCCAGTAGGTCGAGGCGCCGCCGGCGAGCTTCATCGGCTTGAAGGCTGCGCACGACTTGTAGGCGCTGACCATGATGATCGCCTGCGGCTGCGCCTTCTTCAGTTCCGCGACCGCCTTGGCGACCTCGACGGTGTTTCGTTCCACGGTGCCCTTGGCGAGGATATCGAGGTTGCGCTTCTTGAGCGCGCGCTCCACGCCCGCGAGGCCCGCCTGGCCGTACGCGTCGTTCTGGTAGAACACGGCGATCTTGTTCACGCTCATCGCCGTGAGGTGCTGCACGATCGCCTCGGTCTCGTCGAAGTAGCTCGCGCGCACGTTGAAGATGTACCGGTTCACCGGGTTGCGCAGCAGCTCGGCGCCGGTGAACGGCCCGACGAAGGGCACCTTGGCCTCGGTGAAGATGGGGAGCGCCGCGGCGGAGGTGGGGGTGCCCACGTAGCCGAAGAGCGCGAAGACGCCTCGTTGATGAGCCAGCAGCCCGGCCGCGCGCGTCGACTCGTAGCCGTCGTCCAGCGTCTTCAGCACGATCCTGCGGCCGTTCACGCCGCCCTTCGCGTTCACCGCGCCGAAGTAGAGGCTGGCGCCGAACTGCATGTCCTTGCCGAGCTGCTCGGCGGGACCGGTCAAGGCGACCGACTGGCCCAGGACGATCTGGCTGTCGGTCACGCCCTGGGCGCCGGCGATACGCGGCGCGAGCGCGGCCGCCCGAGAAACAGTGCTCGGATCATGTTCTCCCCCGAATCCGTTCTAGGTGGGTCATGATGCGGCCAAGGGCCGCGCCAAGGCGTCGCCGGGGCGAGTCCGGTTCAGCCGGCGAAGAACTCCCGCACCTTGTCCATGAAGGACCGGGCGCGGGGATTGTGCCTGTCCCCGTCCTTGTGGTTGATCTCCTCCAGCTCGCGCAGCAGCTCGCGCTGGCGCTCGGTGAGCCTCACGGGCGTCTCGACGACGATCTCGCACAGCAGGTCGTCCGGGGCGCTCGCACGCACGCCCTTGATGCCCTTGCCGCGCAGGCGCAGCACCTGGCCCGTCTGGGTCTCGGCGGCGATCTTCACCTTGGCCTGCCCGTCGAGCGTCGGGATCTCGATCTCGCCGCCCAGGGCCGCCACGGTGAAGCTCACCGGCATCTGGCAGTGCAGGTCGTTGCCGTCGCGCTGGAAGACCCCGTGCTCGCGCAGGTGGATCACCACGTAGAGGTCGCCGGGCGGGCCGCCGTTCACCCCGGCCTCGCCCTCGCCCGACAGGCGGATGCGGTCGCCCTCGTCGATGCCCGCCGGGATCTTCACCGCCAGCGTCTTGTGGCGCTTGATGCGTCCGGCACCCTTGCAGGCGAGGCAGGGGTCGGCGACCATCCGGCCCGAGCCGTGGCAGGTGGGGCAGGTCTGCTGGACCGAGAAGAAGCCCTGCGACATGCGCACCGCGCCCTGGCCGCCGCAGGTGCTGCAGGTCTTGGGCTGCGTGCCCGGCTTGGCGCCCGAGCCGTGGCAGGTCTCGCATTCCTCGAGCGCCGGGATGCGGATCTTCGTCTCCAGCGCGCGGCCTGCTCCAGGGAGATCTCGAGGTTGTAGCGCAGGTCCGCGCCGCGATAGACGTTCGAGCGGCCGCGGTGCTGCCGTCGAAGATGTCGCCCTTGTCGCCGAAGGCCTCGGCGAAGCCGCCGAAGCCCTTGCCCTCGCCGCCGGCGCCACCCATGTGGGGGTGCACGCCGGCGTGCCCGTAGGCGTCGTAGGCGCGGCGCTTCTCGGCCTCGGAGAGGATCTCGTAGGCCTCCTTCGCCTCCTTGAACTTCTCCTCCGATTCCTTGCTGTCCGGATTGCGGTCCGGGTGGAACTTCATGGCGAGCTTGCGGTAGGCCTTCTTGATGTCCTCCTCGGAGGCATCGCGGTTGACCCCAAGCACTTCGTAATAGTCACGCTTCGTCGCCATCGGTATTCCGGCCTTTCAATGCGGCAAAGGGCGAAGGGGAGCCGACCCCTTCACCCTCGTTCTGCCCGGCGGTGATTCTGTCTTCAGGCCGGCTTCTTGTCCTTCACTTCCGTGTATCCGGCATCCACGACGTTCTCTTCCTTCGCGCCGGCCTTGCCGCGCGCGCCCGCCTCGGCCTCGCCGCCACCGGGCGCGGCCCCGGCCTGCGACTTCGCTCAGCGTCGGCGTACCTTCGCCGAGCTTCTGGGAGGCCGCGGCGAGGGCCTGGCTCTTCGCCTCGATCGTGGCCTTGTCGCCTTCCTTGAGGACGGCCTCCAGGGCCTTGGCCGCCTCCTCGATCGCCGTCTTCTCGGCCGCGTCGATCTTGTCGCCGTAGTCCGCGAGCGACTTCTTCACGGTGCAGAGCTGGTCGGCGGCGTTGCGCGCGCGACCGTCTCGAGCGCCTTGCGGTCCTCGTCGGCGTGGGCCTCGGCGTCCTTCACCATGCGCTGGATCTCCTGCTCGGTGAGGCCGGAGCTCGCCTTGATGGTGATCTTCGACTCCTTGCCCGTCGCCTTGTCCTTCGCGTTCACGTGCAGGATGCCGTTCGCGTCGATGTCGAACGTCACCTCGATCTGCGGCATGCCGCGCGGGGAGGGCGGGATGCCCTCGAGGTTGAACTGGCCCAGGCTCTTGTTGCCCGAGGCCACGTCGCGCTCGCCCTGCAGCACGTGGATGGTGACCGCGCCCTGGTTGTCCTCGGCCGTCGAGAACACCTGCTGCGCCTCGGTGGGCACGGTGGTGTTCTTCTTGATGAGCTTGGTCATGACCCCCGCCGAGCGTCTCGATGCCCAGGGAGAGCGGCGTCACGTCGAGCAGCAGCGCGTCCTTCACCTCGCCCTGCAGCACGCCGCCCTGGATCGCCGCGCCCACCGCCACGGCCTCGTCAGGGTTCACGTCCTTGCGCGGCTCCTTGCCGAAGAACTCGCGCACCTTGTCCTGCACCTTGGGCATGCGCGTCATGCCGCCCACCAGGATCACGTCGCCGATGTCGGTCACCTTCACGCCCGCGTCCTTGATCGCGATGCGGCACGGCTCGATCGTCTTCTCGATGAGGTCCTCGACCAGCGACTCGAACTTGGCGCGCGTGATCTTCATCGTGAGGTGCGAGGGCGCGCCGTTCGCCATCGCGATGTACGGCTCGTTCAGTTCCGTCTGCTGGGAAGACGAGAGCTCGATCTTGGCGCGCTCGGCGGCCATCTTCACGCGCTGGAGCGCGATCGGGTCCTTGGAGAGGTCCACGCCGGACTGCTTGCGGAACTCCTCGACGATGTAGTCGATGAGCCGCTGGTCGAAGTCCTCGCCGCCCAGGAAGGTGTCGCCGTTGGTCGAGAGCACCTCGAACTGGTGCTCGCCGTCCACCTCGGCGATCTCGATGATCGAGATGTCGAAGGTGCCCCCGCCCAGGTCGTAGACCGCGATCTTGCGGTCGCCTTCCTTCTTGTCCAGGCCGAAGGCGAGCGCGGCCGCCGTCGGCTCGTTGATGATGCGCTTCACCTCGAGGCCCGCGATGCGGCCGGCGTCCTTGGTGGCCTGCCGCTGGGAGTCGTTGAAGTAGGCCGGCACCGTGATCACGGCCTCCGTGACCGGCTCGCCCAGGTAGTCCTCGGCGGTCTTCTTCATCTTGCGCAGCACCTCGGCCGACACCTGCGGCGGGGCGATGCCCTTGCCGCGGACCTCGACCCAGGCGTCGCCGTTGTCCGCCTTGGCGATCTTGTAGGGCATGAGGCCGATGTCCTTCTGACCTCGCGCTCCTCGAACCGCCGGCCGATGAGGCGCTTCACCGCGAAAAGCGTGTTCTTCGCGTTCGTCACCGCCTGGCGCTTGGCCGGGGCGCCGACGAGGATCTCGTCGTTCTCCGCGTAGGCGACGATCGAGGGGGTGGTGCGCGCGCCCTCGCTGTTCTCGATGACCTTGGGCTTGCCGCCCTCCATGATCGCCACGCACGAGTTCGTGGTGCCGAGGTCGATGCCGATGATCTTTGCCATAGTTCGTATCCCTTTGATCTGTTTGCTATGCCTGAGCGGAAGGTCGGGCCGGTCGCGGCTTTTTTCGCCGCCGGCGGGCGCCGGCGGCGCTCTTTTCGCTCGCCACGACGACCAGGGCGGGGCGGATCACGCGATCGTGCAGCAGGTAGCCCTTCTGGAGCACGGCCACCACGCTGCCCGCGGGCTGGTCGGACTCGACCTGGCTGATGGCCTGGTGCCGGTGGGGGTCGAACTTCTGCCCGGCCGGTGCGATCTCGGTCAGCGCGGCCTTCTCGAAGGCGGCGCCCAACTGGCGGGCGGTGATCTCCACGCCCTCGCGCAGGGACTGCACCGTCGGGGCCTCGACGGCCAGGGCCGCCTCCAGGCTGTCGCGCACGGCGAGCAGGCCTTCGTGGCGAAGGCCTCGATGCCGAACCGGTGGGCCTTGGCCACGTCCTCGACCGCCCGGCGGCGCGTGTTCTCGGTCTCGGCCTTGGCACGCAGGAAGTCCTCCCGGAGCCGGGCGGCCTCCTCGAGGGCGCTGGCGAGCTTCTGCGGCGAGGTCGTCGGCGGGCGAGGCGGCAGGGGGCGGGGCCTTTTCCGGCGCCGGTGCGATGGGGTCTGTCACGCGAATCTCTCCCTTGGAAACAACTTGTTGGAGCCATCTGGGGATCGTGGCCGGGAATTCAAGGGTCTGGCACCCCCGGGTCGTATCCCCGAAAGTGAGAACCCCTTGATTCAAGTCAACAATCCGGGGTGGCGGCTTGGGACACTGGCGGGGATATCAACTGCCCGGAGAACTCCCTCATGAAGAAAGCTTCCCTCGCCATCCTCGCCGCCGCCGTGGCTGCGTCCTCGTTCCCGGCCCGCCGCCGCCGCCGAAGACTGGATGGTTCGGGTCCGCGCCGTTCGCATCGACACGGCCAACAAGTCCGATTCCATCCCGGCGCTTGGGGTCCCCTCGGACGCGATCCACGTGAGCGACAAGACGATCCCGGAAGTGGATATCAGCTACTTCCTGGCCAAGAACTGGGCCGCCGAACTCGTCCTCACCTACCCGCAGAAGCATGACGTTTCGGTCGCGGGCCTGGGCAAGATCGGCACGTTCAAGCACCTGCCGCCCACCCTCTCGCTGCAGTATCACTTCAGCCCGGATTCCGACTTCCGTCCGTACGTGGGCGCGGGCGTCAACTTCACCAACATCTCCGACGTCCACCTGGCCATCCCGGGCGTGGGCACGCTGAACCTGGACCGCACCAGCTGGGGCCTCGCCTTCGGCGCGGGCTTCGACTACAAGCTCAGCAAGAACATGTACCTGAACGTCGACGTCAAGAAGGTCTACATCGATGCCGACGTGACGCTGGGCGGGGCGAAGGTGAGCAACGTGCAGGTCGACCCGATCCTCTACGGCATCGGCCTGGGCTGGCGCTTCTAGTCCCGACGATTCCGCCTGTCGCTTGCGGCCGGCCGGGGAAACCCGCCGGGCGTTATTTTTTGGTGCCCACGAGGGCGCTCACGACCAGCGTGATCACGCTGTAGAGGACCGAGCCCACGAACGCGGAGAGGAAGCCCCCTTCGATGGTGAAGCCCTTGACCACCTCCGCCACGAGCCAGAAGAGCAGGGCGTTGATCACGAAGAGGAAGAGCCCCAGCGTGAGCAGCGTCACCGGCAGCGTGAGCAGGACGAGGATGGGGCGGATGAGCGCATTCACCAGGCCCAGGACGAGCACGGCGATCGCCGCGGCGAAGAAGCCGTCGACGCGCACCTTGGGATAGAGCCACGCCACCGCCAGCAGGGCGAGGGCGTTGAGGATCCAGCGAAGCAGCAGGGAGGCCATGGCTTTCCTTCTTCCTAGTTCGGTGGCGCCGAGGGCGTGGCGCGCCGGGCCGCCTTCGCCTCGGCCGCGGCGGCTTCGGCGTCGTGTTCGCGGCTCGCCCAGCCCTGCAAGTTCTCCGAGAGGATCGCGAGGGCAGCCATGAAGGCCGGGTGGTCGTTGGTCGTCGGGATGTAGTGGTAGTCCTTGCCGCCGGCCGCCTTGAACACGTCGCGCACTTCCATCGCGATCTCCTCCAGCGTCTCCAGGCAGTCGGCCGCGAAGCCCGGGCAGATCACGTCGACGCGGCCGGTGCCCTTCGCGCCGAGGTCCTCGAGCGTGTCGGCGGTGTAGGGTTTGAGCCACTCCGCGCGCCCGAAGCGCGACTGGAAGGGACGAGCGTGCGCTCGTCGTCCCAGCCCAGCTCCTGCGCGATGAGGCGCGCGGTCTTCAGGCACTCGCAGTGGTAGGGATCGCCCTTGTCGAGGCTGAAGCGCGGCAGCCCGTGGAAGCTCATCACCAGGCGGTCGGGGCGGCCGTGCTTCATCCAGTAGTCGTTCACCGCCCGGGCCACGGCTTTCACGTAGGCGGGGTGGTCGTGGAAATGGCGCACGGTGCGGATGGCCGGCACGTTTCGCATGCCCGCGAGCGCCGCGCCCACGGCGTCGATCGCCGACCCGGTGGTGCTCGCGGCGTACTGCGGATAGAGCGGCAGGACCAGGACGCGGTCGCAGCCCTTGGCCAGCTTGGCGAGGCCCTCGGCGACGGACGGGTTGCCGTAGCGGCACGCCCTGGCCACCGAGAGCGGCGTCTTCACCCGCTCGCCGAGGTAGCCGCGCAGCAGCTGCACCTGCCGGTCCAGGTAGACGCGAAGCGGCGAGCCGTCCTTCGTCCAGATGGCCTCGTACTTCTTCGCGCTCTTGGCCGGGCGCGTGGGCAGGATCGCGCCGTGCAGGATGAGCCACCAGATCGCGCGCGGGACCCGACGACGCGCGGGTCCCAGAGGAACTCGCGCAGCAGCGACGCACGGCCGACGGCGTGGCTCGTCGGGCGTGCCGTGTTCACGAGCAGGATGCCCACGCGCGAAGGCGTGCCGTGCTGGTACGGCGGCTCGGGGAGGTAGGCCATCCTAGTGCTGGGACAGCGCGGAGGAGACGAGCTTCGCGGTGATGTCCACGATGGGGATCACGCGCTCGTACGCCATGCGCGTGGGCCCGATCACGCCCACCGTGCCGACCACCTGGCCGTCCACCTCGTAGGGCGCGGTGACGAGATCGAGCACTCGTCGAGGGGCACCAGCTGCGAGTCGCCGCCGATGAAGATCTTGACGCCCTCGGCGCGGTCGCTCTGGTCGAGCAGGCCCAGCAGCTGCGCCTTGCGCTCGAAGAGGTCGAAGAGCTTGCGCAGGCGCGCCCGGTCCGAGGCGAGGTCCTCCACGTCGAGGAGGTTGCGCTCGCCCGAGAGCACGACGCCGTCCGCGGGGGCGCGCAGCGCCTCGCCGCCGGTCTCGATCGCCGCCTGCATGAGGGAGGAGATGTCCCGGTGCAGGTCGAGCAGCCTGTTCCTCACCCGGCTCGCGATCGAGCCCAGGTCGAGGCCGGCGTAGTGCTGGTTGATGGCGTTGGCGGCCTCGGCGAGCTGGGAGGCGGTGTAGGCCCGGTCCGTGACCAGCACGCGGTTCTGCACCTCGCCGTCGGTCGCGACGATGAGCAGCACCGCGCTTCTCCCACAGGTGGAAGAACTCGACGCAGCGCCGCGCGCCGGCGCGGGGAGATCACCACGCCGGCGAAGTGGGTGAGGTCCGAGAGCAGCTGGGAGGCGGCCGCCACGACGCGATGCGGGTCGTCGGGCAGCAGGCTGCCCTCGATCTGGGCGCGCTCGACTTCCTCCAGCGGGCGCACGGTGAGCAGCGTGTCGACGAAGAAACGGTAGCCCTTGGGCGTAGGCACGCGCCCGCTCGAGGTGTGCGGGCTCGAGACGAAGCCCATCTCCTCGAGGTCCGCCATGACGTTGCGGATCGTGGCCGGGGACAGTTCCATGGCCGAGGCCCGCGAGAGCACGCGCGAGCCCACGGGCTGGCCGTCGGCGATGTAGCGCTCGACGAGGATCTTCAGGAGCGCCTGGGCGCGATCGTTCAGCATGCGGGGCATTGTACAAAATCCCGGGGGCTTCGGTGGCTTGGAGCGGCCGGCTCGCCTTCAACCGTGCGGGGGCCTGTGCTTTAATGGGGCCATGTCGCCCCCATTCAAGACCGTGGCCGTCGTCGGCAAGAGCGACGCCCCGGTGCTCCCCGAGAAGCTCGACCAGGTCGTCGCCGTGCTGCGCACGCACGGGGCGACCGTGCTCATGGACACGCGCACCGCGCAGGCCGCCCGCACGCCGCCCGACGAGGCCCTGCCGCTGGAGGAGCTGCCCGCTCGCGCCGACCTCGCGATCGTCGTCGGCGGCGACGGCACGCTGCTTTCCTGCACGCGCCTCATGGCGGCGCACGGCGTGCCGCTCATCGGCGTGAATCTCGGCCGCCTGGGGTTCCTCACGGACATCCCGGCCGGCCAGGTCGCCGAGACGCTCGCGCCGGTGCTCGAGGGGCACTACCAGCGCGAGGAGCGGCTCATGCTCGCCTCGCGCGTCTACCGGGGCGGCCGCGAGATCTTCGCCACGCACGCGATGAACGACGTGGTGGTGAGCCGCGCCGGCACCGGCAGCATGATCGAGTTCGCGGTGCAGGTGGACGGGGAGTTCATCTACAGCCTGCGCGCCGACGGCATCATCGTCGCGACGCCCACCGGGTCCACGGCCTACGCCCTGTCCGCCGGCGGGCCGATCCTGCACCCGGGCCTGTCGGCCATCGCGCTCGTGCCCATCTCGCCGCACACGCTCTCGAACCGGCCCATCGCGATCCAGAGCACCGCGCGCATCGACATCGTCCTCGAGCGCGGCAGCGGCGCGCGCGTGAACTACGACGTGCAGTCGCACGTGGACCTCCTGCCCGGCGACGTGGTCGGCGTGAGCGCCGCGGCGAAGCCCGCCATCCTGCTGCACCCGCGCGGCTACCGCTACTTCTCCATGCTGCGCAACAAGCTGCGCTGGAACGAGCGCAACGCCTGAGGCGCGCCGAACCATGCTCCGCGCGCTCTCGCTCCGGGATTTCGTCATCGTCGAGTCGCTCGAGATCGAGCTGGCCGGCGGCTTCACGGCGCTCACCGGCGAAACGGGCGCGGGCCAGTCGATCCTCGTGGACGCCCTGGGCCTCGCGCTCGGCGCGCGCGCCGACGCCGCGGTGATCCGCGCCGGCGCGGAGCGCGCGGACATCGCGGCCGAGTTCGACGTCTCGGCCATCGAGCCGGCCCGGCGCTGGCTCGAGGCGAACGACCTGGACGAAGGCGGCGCCCAGTGCCTGCTGCGGCGCACGATCGACCGCGCCGGGCGATCGCGCGGCTTCGTGAACGGCCGGCCGGCCACGGCGGGGCAACTGCGCGAGCTGGGCGAGTCCCTGCTCGACATCCACGGCCAGCACGAGCACCAGTGGCTCGCGCAGCGCGAGTACCAGCGCCGCCTGCTCGATGCGTTCGCCGGCGCCGAGGCCGAGGCGCAGGCGGTGGCCGAGCGCCACGCGCTCTGGCGCCGCGCGGCCCAGGCGCGCCAGGCGAGGGAGCAGGCGCGCGAGTCGTCCCTTCGCGAGCGCGAGTTCCTGCGCCAGGAGATCGCGGATCTCGAGGCGCTCGGCTTCACGCCGGAATCCTGGGCGGACGAGCAGGCCGAGCACCGCCGCCTCGCCCACGCCCAGGAATTGATCGCGCATGCGCGCGCCGCGCTCGAGTCGGCCGACGAGGCCGACGGCAGCGCGAGCGCGAGCCTCGCCCAGGCGACCGGGCACCTCGCGCAGGCCGCCGAGGTCGATCCGGCCCTCGCCGATGCGCTGCGCGACCTCGAGTCCGCCTCGGCGCTTGCCGCCGAGGCCGCCCACCAGCTTCGCCGCTACCTGCAGGGGATCGAGGCCGATCCCGCCCGCCTGGATGCGCTCGACCGCCGCCTGCGGGCCGTGCACGACGCCGCGCGCCGTCTGCGCGTGGAGCCGGTGGCGCTCGCCGACGCCCTGCTCGCGCGCCGCGCCAGGCTCGAGGCGCTCGGCGGCGACGAGAGCCTGGAGGCGCTGCTCGAGCGCGAGCAGGCCGCGCAGAAATCGTATCGCGAGACCGCGAAGGAACTCTCGGCCAGGCGGCGCGAGGCGGCCCGGCGGCTCGCGGAAGAGGTCACGCGCCGCCTGCAGGGCCTCGCCATGGAGGGCGGCCGGCTCGCCGTGGTGCTCGAGCCCCTGGCCGAACCCGGCGCCGGCGGCCTGGAGAGCGTCGAGTTCCAGGTGGCGGCCCATGCCGGGCAGGCGCTCGGTCCCGTGGGCAAGGTCGCCTCGGGCGGCGAGCTCTCGCGCCTCGCGCTCGCCATCCAGGTCCTGATGGGCGGGCGCGCCGGCATCCCGACGCTCGTGTTCGACGAGGTGGACGCGGGCATCGGCGGGCGCGTGGCCGAGATCGTGGGCGGGCTGCTCGCGGAGCTCTCGCGGCGACAGCAGGTGCTTTGCGTCACCCATCTGCCGCAGGTGGCTGCCTTCGCCCGCCACCAGCTGCGCGTGGCCAAGCAGGCGGGACCGCGCGGCACCCTCGCGACGGTGGAGCCGCTCGACGGGGATGGCCGCGTGGACGAAATCGCCCGTATGCTGGGCGGGGCGCGCATCACCGAGACCACGCGGCGCCACGCCCGTGAGATGCTCGCGCAGTCCGCCGAGCAGGCCGCGGCCGTCAGGGACAGGAAACCGGCTGGCGCGAACCGGGCCCGTTAGGGCCGGCACCGCGCATTCGCCAAGGAGGAGGGCATGGAAGTCGCGTCGGGCAAGGCGGCACTGGTGCTCGCGGGCGGTGGCGCCCGCGCGGCCTACCAGGTGGGCGTGCTGCAGGCGCTCAAGGAGATGCTGCCCGACCCGACGGCCAATCCCTTTCCCATCATCGCGGGCACCTCGGCCGGGGCGGTGAACGCCGGGGCGCTCGCCTGCCACGCGGACAACTTCGGGCAGGCCGTCGACAACCTGCTCGATGTCTGGCGCAACTTCGAGCCTCGGCACGTGTACCGGTCCGATTTCGCGGGCGTCGCGGCGAACAGCGGCCGGTGGCTCGCGGGGCTCGTGGCGGGCGGCTTCCTGCGCGACCGGCGCATCTCCCTGCTGGACAACCGTCCCCTGCACGCGCTGCTCGAGCGCCGGCTGGAATTCGGCCGCATCGCGGGCAACATCGCCTGCGGCGCGCTCGACGCGGTCGCGATCACGGCCTCGGGCTACACCTCCGGACAGAGCGTGAGCTTCTTCGAGGGCGCCCCGCACCTCGGGGCCTGGAAGCGCTCGCAGCGGGTGGGCATCCGCACGAAGATCCAGGCCGAGCACCTGATGGCCTCGAGCGCCATCCCCTTCCTCTTTCCCGCCTACAAGCTGCACCGCGAGTTCTTCGGCGACGGCTCGATGCGCCAGATCGCGCCCGTGAGCCCCGCGCTGCACCTGGGCGCCGACCGAGTGATCGTGGTGGGCACCGCGCGCATCCGCAACGAGGATCCGGAGCGCACCCGCGGCGACCTCTATCCCTCGCTCGCGCAGGTGGCCGGCCACGTGATGAACTCGATCTTCCTGGACAGCCTCGCCGTGGACATCGAGCGCCTGGAGCGGATCAACCGCACCATCAGCGCCGTGCCCCCGGAACGCCTCCGGCAGATGGGGCTCACGCTGCACCACGTCGACGTGCTGGTGCTCACGCCCTCGGAGCCGCTCGAGGCCATCGCGATCCGGCACGTGCGCAACCTGCCCTGGCCCATCCGGTTCCTGCTGCGCGCGATCGGCGCGATGCGCCGGGGCGGGGCGAACCTCGCGAGCTACCTGCTCTTCGAACAGGGCTACTGCCGCGAGTTGGTCACGCTCGGCTACCACGACACCATGAAGCGCCGCGACGAGGTGGAGGCCTTCCTGGGCGGCGGCCTGTGCCCGGTGCCCGGCGCCTACGCCCGCACCGTGAAGTTCTTCGTTCCCCCGTCCCGCGACCCCAAGCCCGCCGAGAATCCATGACCCGACCCGCCGCGCATGCCCGTGCCGACTACGCCCACGCCCGCGAGATCCACACGCGCTGGATGGACAACGACGCCTACGGCCACGTGAACAACGTCGTCTACTACTCCTTCTTCGACACGGCGGTGAACGACTGGCTCATCCACCAGGGCCTGCTCGACGTGGAGGCCGGCGAGGTGATCGGGCTGGTGGTGGAGACCGGCTGCCACTACTTCGAGCCGCTCACCTATCCCGAGAAGGTGACCGCCGCGGTGCGCGTGGCGCACATCGGCAACTCCAGCGTGCGCTACGAGATCGGCCTGTTCGGCGAGGGGGCGGCGCGGGCGGCCGCGCAGGGCCACTTCGTGCACGTGTACGTCGACCGCGAGAAGCGGCGCCCCACGCCGCTGCCGGCCCGCTGGCGCGCCGCGCTCGAGACGCTGAGGATGCCGGCCTCGGCCTAGGCGAGGGCGATGCGGCTCGTGAAGCGATCGCGAAGCCAGCCCGCGATCGCCTCCACTTCCTCGGCGCAAACCGAGTGCGGCATCGGATAGGCGTGCCACTGCGGCGCGTTGCCGCGAGCCTCGAGCGCGCGTCGCGAGGACTCCGCGAGCGCGAGCGGGATCACGGGATCCTGCGTGCCGTGGGCCATGAAGATCGGCACGTGCTCGTTCGCGTCGGCGGCCTCGCGATCGAGCGTCTCGGCGAAGGGCAGGTAGGTCGACAGCGCGAGGATGCCCCCGAGCGCCTCCTTGTGGCGCAGGCCGGTGTGCAGTGCGACCGCGCCCCCCTGCGAGAAGCCCGCGAGCACGATCTTCGCGGGCGCGATGCCGCGCTGGATCTCGTGCGCGATGAAGGCCTCGACCTGCGCCTGGGAGTCGCGGATGCCCTTCTCGTCCGGCAGGCGGCCGATGTCGGCCATGGCGATGTCGTACCACGCGCGCATCACATGGCCGTTGTTGATGGTGACCGGGCGCATCGGCGCGTGCGGGAAGACGAAGCGAAGCGGCAGTTCCTCGTCCAGGCCGAGCTCGCGCACGATGGGCACGAAATCCCAGCCGTCGGCGCCGAGGCCGTGCAGCCAGATGAGGGTGCCGCCCGGCTGGGGGCCGGTGCACAGTTCGACGTGGGGGAGCAGTTCCATGGGCGGTGTCTTCGGGATCGGGGAGGGTGGGTTCAAGCGGGGCGAGGCGGGCGCTGGGCCGACTTGGGCCGGAAGGCCTTCACGATCTCCTCGCGCGTCTCGAGGTAGGGGCCGCCCAGCAGGTCGATGCAGTACGGCACCGCCGCGAAGATGCCGGCGACCGGGGCACGGCCGTCGGCCTTCAGGCCTTCGAGGGTCTCGCGGATGGACTTGGGCTGCCCGGGCAGGTTGAGGATCAGCGCGCTCCCGCGGATCACCGCGACCTGCCGCGACAGGATGGCCGTGGGCACGAACTCCAGGCTGATGCGCCGCATCTGCTCGCCGAAGCCGGGCATCTCGCGGTCGGCGACGGCGAGCGTCGCCTCCGGCGTCACGTCGCGGGGCGCGGGGCCGGTGCCGCCGGTGGTGATGACCAGGGAACAGCGGGCCTCGTCGACGAGCTCGCGCAGCGCCTGCTCGATGGCCGGGCGATCGTCGGGCACCAGGCGCTTCTCGAAGCGCACGGGGTTCAGCAGGGCGCCGGAGAGCCAGGTCTCGAGCGCGGGCAGGCCTTCGTCGGCATAGACCCCGCGCGAGGCACGGTCGCTCGTCGAGACGAGCCCGATCGTGACCGGTTCGGGCGCGTTCATTCGCCTTGCTTCCCGTCTTCCTGCAGCACGGCGTTGATCACCTGGAAGAGCTCGCGGAATCGCTTGGGCGGCTGCTCGGCGCGGCGTTCGGCGCCGGCCAGGGCCGCGAGCTCGCGAAGGCGCTTGCCGTCCGCCCGCGGGTGCTCCAGCACGAAACGGTCGACGGCCTCGGCGGCGGCGAGCATCTGCGTTCGCCAGCGTTCGGCCTCGTGGAACTGGGCGGTCTGGCGATGGGAGGGCGCGTGCATCGATTCCAATTGCGCGACGATCGGCGCGGCGTCGATCCGGCGCATGAGCTTGCCGATGTACTGCATCTGCCGCCGGACGGCCTCGTGCTTGGTGAGCCCGCGGCAGTGCACGACGGCCTCGCGCAGCGCCTCGGGCAGCTCGATGCGCTCGAGCTGGTCCGCGCGCAGGCGCACGAGCGCGCCGCCCACGTCCTGCAGCTCGTGCATCTGCCGTTTCCGGCGCGTTTTGCTGATAAGATTCTCGTCGTTCATCGCATCGTTCGGGGCCGTTTCCTCGCGGTCCGCCCGCCGAAGTGTAGTGGTTTTGGCGGTCCTGCGGGGCCTCGCCCCGGCACCTCCCGCTCCCGCCATGCCCGACACGACCGCCGCCACGGCGCTTCCCCTCGATCGTCCCGCCCTCGAAAGCACGGCTCGCCGCGTGCTCGACCTCGCCCGCGCCCGTGGCGCGAGCGATGCCGACGTGGAGGCCTCGGCCTCCGTCGGCCAGTCGGTCAACGTGCGACTGGGCGAAGTGGAGACGGTCGAGTACAACCGGGACAAGGGCGTCTCGGTGACCGTCTATTTCGGCCAGCGGCGCGGCAACGCGAGTTCCTCCGACCTCTCGGACGATTCCATCGTTCGCACGGTGGAGGCCGCGTGCGCCATCGCCCGGCACACCGCGCCCGACGAGGCGGCCGGCCTGCCCGAGCCCGATCGCCTGTACCGGGGCGAGGCGCCCGCCCTGGACCTGTACCACCCCTGGTCGCTGACGGTGGAAGCGGCGATCGACCTCGCGCGCGAGACGGAGGATTCCGCGAGGGCCGTCGACCGGCGCATCACCAATTCCGAGGGCGCGAGCGTCTCGACCTGGGATTCGGAATTCGTCTACGCCAACTCCCGCGGCTTCCTGGGCGGCTATCCTTCGTCGCGCTCGAGCGTGGGCTGCGGCGTGATCGCCACCGAAGGCGAGGCGATGCAGCGCGACTACTGGTACAGCTCGGAGCGCGACCCCGCCCGCCTCGAGGCCCCCGGGGCCGTGGGCCGCCGGGCGGGGGAGCGCGCCATCCGCCGCCTGGGCGCCCGGCGCGTGCCCACGGCGGAAGTGCCCGTGCTGTTCGAGGCCGGCATCGCGAGTTCGCTCCTGGGCCATTTCGTGTCCGCCGCCAGCGGCTCGAGCCTCTACCGCCGCTCCTCCTTCCTGCTGGATTCGGCGGGCAAGGCCGTGTTCTCGCCCCTGGTGACGGTGGAAGAGGACCCGCACCGCCCCGGCGGCATGGCGAGCGCCTGGTTCGACGCCGAGGGCGTCGCGACGAGCGCGCGGCGCGTGGTCGACGCGGGCACGCTCACCGGCTATTTCCTCGCGACCTATTCGGCCCGCAAGCTGGGCCTCGCCTCGACGGGCAACGCGGGCGGTAGCCACAACCTCCTGCTGGTTCCCGGCCCGGAGGATTTCGACGGCCTGCTGCGGCAGATGGGGCGAGGGCTGGTGGTCACGGAACTGATGGGCCAGGGCGTGAATGCCGTCACCGGCGATTACTCGCGCGGGGCTGTCGGCTTCTGGGTGGAAGGCGGCGAGATCGCCTATCCCGTGGAGGAAGTGACGATCGCCGGCAACCTGGCCGAGATGTACCGCGCCATCGTCGGCGTGGGGCGCGACGTGCTGCGCCGCGGCTCGCGCTGGACCGGCTCCATCCTCGTCGAGCGGATGACCGTGGCCGGCCACTGAAGGCCGCCGGCGCGCGCACGCGATCTGGTAGTCTCTCGCCGTCCCGGCACGACGCATGCCGGGTTGCGGCAATCCCACCGACGATCGAGGAGAGACCTGCCATGGAACGTAGGAAATTCCTGAAATCCGCTGGCGCCGGCGTTGCCGCGGGCGCCGCCCTGATGCCGACGCTTTCCCGCGCCCAGGCGGCGGCGCTGCCCGAGATCAAGTGGCGCCTCGCCTCGAGCTTCCCCAAGAGCCTCGACACGATCCACGGCGCGGCGGAAGTCATGGCCAAGCGCGTCGCCGCGGCCACGGGGGGACGGTTCCAGATCCAGGTCTTCGCCGCGGGCGAGATCGTGCCGGGCCTGCAGGTGCTCGATGCCGTGCAGAACGGCACGGTCCAGGCAGGCCACACCGCGCCCTACTACTACTGGGGCAAGGACCCGGCCTTCGCGCTGGGCACCTCGATTCCCTTCGGCCTGAACGCGCGCCAGATGAACGCGTGGATGCTCTTCGGTGGCGGGCTGGAGCTCTTCCGCGAGTTCTACAAGGGCTACAACATCCACAGCGTGCCCTGCGGCAACACGGGCGCGCAGATGGGCGGCTGGTTCCGCAAGGAGATCAAGACGGTCGCCGACTTCAAGGGCCTGAAATTCCGCATTGGTGGCTTCGCGGGCAAGGTGATCGAGCGCCTGGGCGGCGTCGCGCAGCTCATCGCCGGCGGGGACATCTATCCGGCCCTGGAGAAGGGGACGATCGACGCGGCCGAGTGGGTCGGCCCCTACGACGACGAGAAGCTCGGCTTCAACAAGATCGCGAAGTACTACTACTACCCGGGCTGGTGGGAGGGGGGGCCGGAACTCGACGCCTTCTTCAACCTGAAGGAATGGGAGAAGCTGCCCAAGGAATACCAGAACATCGTCGAGGCGGCGTGCTGGGAAGCCAACACGTGGATGCTCGCGAAGTACGACGCGCAGAACCCGGCGGCGCTCAAGCGCCTGGTGGCGAGCGGCACGCAGTTGCGCGGCTTCTCGCGCGAGATCATGGTCGCCTCCTACAAGGCCTCGCTCGCGGTCTACAAGGAGGCGGGCGAGAAGAGCCCGGCCTTCAGGAAGATCTACGAGTCGATGGTCAAGTTCCGCGAGGAGCAGCTGCTCTGGTTCCGCGTCGCGGAGAAGGGCTACGACGACTTCATGCACGGGATCGGCTCGATCAAGTAGCCCGGCCGCGCGTCCCGGGAAGGAAGAAGGGCCCGCTCGCGCGGGCCCTTTCGCATGGCCGGCACCGCCCGCGGCTACTTGGTGCCCATCAGCGCCTTCTCGATCTCCTCGGCGGCCTTCTCCTCGGGCGTCTTCGCTTTCGGGGCGCCCGCCTTGGACTTCGCATCCGCCTTCGCGTCGTCCGTGGCGCCTTGCATCGCGCGCTCGATCGCGTTCTCCGGCGGCGCCTTCGGCGCGCCCGGGTCGGGCACCGGACCCGAGCCCTTCAGCAGGTCCTTCATGATGTCGTCGGGCTTTTCCGTGGACTCGAGCGTCGGGATCTCGATCCGCGCCTTGTTGGGGTCGGCGGGCGCATCGCCGGACTTGTAAACCATCACCATCTGCGGGAAGCCGATGATCAGGCCCACCATCACCAGCTGGATGAGCACGAAGGGAACCGCGCCCCAGTAGATGTGGCCTGTCTTCACCGGCGCCATGATCCGGCCGGTGACCTTGTCGAGGTACTCGCGCGAGGGTGCGACGCTGCGCAGGTAGAAGAGCGCGAAGCCGAAGGGCGGGTGCATGAACGAGGTCTGCATGTTGACCCCCAGCAGCACGCCGAACCAGATGAGGTCGATGCCGAGCTTCTCCGCCACCGGGCCGAGCAGCGGCACCACGATGAACGCGAGCTCGAAGTAGTCCAGGAAGAAGGCGAGGAAGAAGATGAGCACGTTGACGACGATGAGGAAGCCCAGCTGGCCCCCGGGCAGGCCCACCAGCAGCTCCTCGACCCACTTGTGCCCGTCGACCCCGTAGAAGGTGAGGCTGAACACGCGCGCGCCGATGAGGATGAACACCACGAAGGTCGACAGCCGCGCCGTGCTGTCCATCGCCTGGCGCATGAGCTTGAACGACAGGCGCCGGCGGGCGATCGCCATGACGAGCGCACCGGCCGCGCCCATGGCCCCGCCCTCGGTCGGCGTGGCCCAGCCCAGGAAGATCGTGCCGAGCACGAGGAAGATGAGGCCCAGGGGCGGGATGAGCACGAAGATCACCTGCTCGGCGAGCCGCGACAGGAAGCGCAGCTTGAGCGCGCGGTTGGCGAGGGCGAGGACGAGCGCGAGGGCGGCGCCCGCGGCCGCGGCGATCACCAGCCGCTCGTCCAGCGGGGCCTCGGGGTAGCGCGTGATGTACCACTTGTCGAAGCCGTACCCCGCGGCGGCCGAGAGCGCGATGAGGATCAACGTCGAGGGGGTGCCGCTCGAGCCGTCGGGCTCGCGCAGGCGCCTCGCCTCCAGCGGCAGGGCCGGGACCCAGGCCGGGCGGAACATGGTCACCCCGAAGATGAAGAGCGTGTAGAGGCAGGTGAGGACCATGCCCGGAATGAAAGCGCCCGCGTACATGTCGCCGACGGACTTGCCAAGCTGGTCCGCCATGATGATGAGCACGAGCGAGGGCGGGATGATCTGGGCGAGCGTGCCCGAGGCGGCGATGACGCCCGAGGCCAGGCGCCGGTCGTAGCCGTAGCGCAGCATGATGGGCAGCGAGATGAGGCCCATCGAGATCACCGAGGCGGCCACCACGCCGGTGGTCGCCGCGAGCAGGGCGCCCACGAAGATCACCGCGAAGGCGAGGCCCCCGCGCATCGGGCCGAAGAGCTGGCCCACGGTGTCGAGCAGGTCCTCGGCCATGCCGCTTCGCTCGAGGATGAGGCCCATGAAGGTGAAGAAGGGCACCGCGAGCAGCGTGTCGTTGGACATCACGCCCCAGATGCGCTCGGGCAGCGCCTGGAAGAGCGAGGGCTGGAGCAGGCCCAGCTCGATGCCGATCAGCCCGAAGAAGATGCCGTTGGCCGCGAGCGCGAACGCCACGGGGTATCCGATGAGCAGGAAGACCACGAGCGAGGCGAACATGATCGGGGCCATGTTGTGCACGAGGAATTCCATCACGCCTTCTCCCCGGCGAGCTTCTTCTCGGCCAGCTTGCGGATCTCCTCGGCCAGTTCCTCCTCGGCCGACGGTCCGGCGTGGTGCGCATCCGGGTCCGGGGCCTGCCCGCGAAGGTAGGCGATGCGCTTCACCAGCTCCGACAGGCCCTGCAGGGTGAGCAGGGCGAACCCGATGGGCACCAGCAGCCGCGCCGGCCAGATGGGCAGGCCGCCGGCGTTCATGGAGATCTCGCTCTGCGCGACGGCGCGGATGAACACCGGCCAGGACAGGTAGAGCAGGAGGATCGCCATGGGCAGGAGGAAGAAGACGGTTCCCAGCACGTCGATCCAGACCTGCGTGCGCCGGCTGAAGCGCCCGGAGACGACGTCGATGCGCACGTGGGACCCGTTGAGCAGCGCGTACCCGCTGCACAGCAGGAAGACCGCGGAGAACAGGTACCACTGCATTTCGAGGAACGCGTTCGAGCTCGCGTTGAACATCTTGCGCACGAGCGCGTTGCCCGCGCTCACCAGGACGGCCACGAGCACCAGCCAGTACACGGAGCGGCCGATGTGCGTGTTGAGCGCGTCGATCCACCCGGCCAGCTTCAGCAGGATCTTCATCATTGCCTCTCCTAGCATTGCGCATGCCAAGGCGGAATAGTCGCCTCGGCGCCGCTGTTGTCGCTTGGGGTGCCGGCCAATCGCCGGCCGCGTGGGTGGGCGGATTATAGGCGAAGGGGCGGGGGTGATCCGATGAACCGTTGCATGCGCTTTTCCTGGCGGTCGGTGGCCCTCGCGGCGTGCCTGGCCACCTGCGCGGGCGAGGCCGGGGCGGTCGAGCCCGGGGAGTCGGTGCCGGCGCTTTCGGCGCCCGCCTTTGGTGCGCGCGGGTCGCCGATGGTGCTCGCCGGCCTGCGCGGGCGCGTCTTCTATGTCGACTTCTGGGCCTCTTGGTGCGTGCCCTGCCGCCTGTCCATGCCGGCGCTGGACGCGCTCCAGCGGCGCCACGAAGGCGCGGGCTTCCTGGTCCTGGGCGTGAACAAGGATTTATCCCGCGCCGATGCCGAGCGGTTCCTGAAGCGCGTGAACGTCGGCTTCACGCTGCTCGAGGATCCCGACGATGCGCTCGCCCGCGCCTTCGGCGTGAAGGCGATGCCCAGCGGTTACCTCGTCGACCGCAAGGGCGTCGTGCGCAAGGTCCACCGGGGATTCTCGGACGCAACGGCCGCTGAACTCGGCCGCGACATCGAAGCGCTGCTCAAGGAGCCCGCATGAAGATCCTCGCCGTTCTCCTGGCCGGGGCGATCCTCGCCTGCGCCGGTTGCGCCACGGTCGAGCCGTGGCAGCGCGGCCACCTCGCCCGCCCGGACATGTCCCCCGGGGCGGGACCGGGCACGCGCGCCCTGCTCGACAAGACCTTCGCGGCGAAGGAGGCGGCGTCGGGCTCGGGCGCGGTCGGCGGGGGCGGCTGTGGCTGCAACTAACGTGGGCGGATCGCTCGGTGCGCTGATGCGCGCGGCCTGCGCCCTCCCGGTGATCGCCCTGCCGGTGCAAAGCGAGGCCGCCGAGGTGGGCGAGATCGGCTTCTCGATCCTGGGCTATCGCGAGCGCGCGCCGGGCATCAAGGTCTCCGAGCCCGTGCTCTGGATCACCGTGCCCTTCGCGCGCGCGTGGCAGCTGCGCGCGAGCGCCCTGGTGGACATCGTGACCGGGGCCTCGCCGCGGTTCGTCACCAATGCGGGCGGCCCGCCGGCGCAGTCGTTCACGGGCGCCTCGGTGAACGACCGGCGCAAGGCCGGCGAGGTGCGGCTGCAGCGCGAGTGGGAGGACTTCACGCTCGCCGTGTCGCGCACGGTCTCGCGCGAGGAGGACTACCTCTCGCGCGCCTTCGGACTGGAGGGAAAGCTCGATCTCGCGAACCGGCACACCACGCTCACGGCAGGCTACGGCCGCGCCAACGACCGCGTCGGCTCGTCGGAGGATCCCGTGCTCGACCAGCCACGCGACACGCGCGAGTACCTGCTCGGCCTGTCGCAGGTGGTCTCGCCGGTGGCGTTCGTGCAGACACAGGTGCAGTGGAGCCGCGGTCGCGGCTGGTACGACGATCCCTACCGGGCGACCCTCACGTTTCGCCCCGGCGCGAGCCTGCCGGCCTTCGCGCCGGACCATCGGCCCGCCGCGCGCGAGTCGATCGCCTGGCTCACGCGCTACCGGCATCACGTGGCCGGGGCCGCGGGAACGCTGCAACTGGACTACCGGCTTTTCCGCGACGACTGGGGCATCCGCAGCCACACGATCGAGGCGGGCTGGAGCCAGGACCTGGCCGCGGGCTGGACCCTGCGGCCCGCGCTGCGCTGGTATTGGCAATCGGCCGCGGATTTCTATTCGCCGGTCGTGCCGCAGCCGGCGCGCGAGTTCCAGTCGAGCGACCAGCGCCTCGCGGCCTTCGGCGGCCTGTCTCCCTCGCTGCGCCTGGGCTGGCGCGACGGGCAGGGCCTCGCGATCGAGGCGACCGCGGGTTGGTACCGCAATGCCGCGAACCTGAGGCCCGGCGCGGGAGGCAGCGCCGGGTTCGAGACGCTTCGGGCGGCCTACGGCGTGCTCACGTTCACGCGGGAGTTCTGAAGGCATGGCGCTTCACCGCTTCACGTTCCGCGCGATGGCCGCGCAGAACGAACTGCAGGTACACGCGCGGCAGGCGCGCCAGGCCGAGCTTGCCGCGCGGGACGTCGTGGAGGAAGTCGCCCGCATCGAGGCGAAGTACTCGCGCTATCGCGCCGGCAGCGTGGTCTCGCGCATCAACGCGCAGGCGGGCGGTCCGGCGGTCGAGGTCGACGAGGAGACCTCGAGCCTGCTCGACTATGCCGAGGCGTGCTGGCGCGAGAGCGGCGGCCTCTTCGACGCGACCTCCGGCGTCCTGCGGCGCGCGTGGCGCTTTCACGAGCCGCGCGTGCCGGAGGCGGATGAGCTCGCGCCCCTGCTCGCCCTGGTGGGCTGGGAGCGCGTCGAGCGGACGCGGTCCGGCGTGCGCCTGCCGGTCGCCGGCATGGAACTGGACTTCGGCGGCTTCGCGAAGGAGTACGCCGCCGATCGTGCCGCGGCCCGGCTGATCGAGCGGGGCATCGACAGCGCGCTCGTGAACCTCGCGGGAGATCTCGTGGTCACCGCGCCCGCCCCGGGCGGCGAACCCTGGCGCATCGGCATCCGCCATCCGCGCCGGGCGAACGAGGCGATCGCCACGCTGTCGGTGCGCTCCGGCGCCATCGCGACGAGCGGCGACTACGAGCGCTTCTTCGAGGTGGGCGGGGTGCGCTACTGCCACTTGCTCGACCCGCGCGACGGCCGGCCGGTGTCGGGCCTGCGATCGGCGACGGCGCTGGGCGAATCCTGCCTGGTCGCGGGCACCGCCACGACGGTCGCGATGCTCAAGGGCGAGCGCGAGGGCCTTGCCTGGCTTCGGGCGCTGGGATTGCCGCACTTCGCGGTGAAGGGCGACGGCTCGGTGGTCGACGCGACGGAGGCGCGGTGCCCCGCGTGATAGAATCCTCCACGCTTTCAATCACTTCCCGAGGCTCCGGCGCAGGCCGGTCCCGCCCATGTTCGCCGACACCCAAACCATCGCCGCGACCGATCCCGAAATCTGGCAGGCCATCCGGGCCGAATACCAACGACAGGAAGACGGCATCGAGCTGATCGCTTCCGAGAACTACGCCTCGCCCGCCGTGCTCGCGGCGCAGGGCACGGTGCTCACGAACAAGTATGCGGAGGGCTATCCCGGCAAGCGCTATTACGGCGGGTGCGAATTCGTCGACGTGGCCGAGCAACTCGCCATCGACCGCGTGAAGCGCCTGTTCGGTGCGCAATACGCGAACGTGCAGCCGCACTCCGGCTCGCAGGCGAACCAGGCCGTGTACATGGCGATGATGAAGCCCGGCGACACGCTGCTGGGCATGTCGCTCGCGCACGGGGGCCACCTCACGCATGGCGCGTCCGTCAACCTCTCGGGCAAGCTCTTCCACTCCGTCGCGTACGGGCTCAACGCCGCGGAGGAGATCGACTACGACCAGGTGCGCGACCTGGCCCGCGAGTTCAACCCGCGCATGATCGTCGCCGGCGCCTCGGCCTACGCGCTGCGCGCCGACTGGCAGCGCTTCCGCGACATCGCCGACGAGGTGGGCGCCCTGCTGATGGTGGACATGGCCCACTATGCCGGCCTGGTCGCGGCGGGCCTGTACCCGAGCCCCGTGGGCATCGCCGACTTCGTCACGAGCACCACGCACAAGACGCTGCGCGGACCGCGCGGCGGCATCATCCTCGCGGCCGCCGAGCACGAGAAGGCCCTCAACTCGGCGATCTTCCCCTCGATCCAGGGCGGCCCGCTCATGCACGTGATCGCCGCGAAGGCGGTGGCGTTCAAGGAGGCGCTCGAGCCCGCCTTCAAGGGCTACCAGGCCCAGGTGCTCGCCAACGCGCAGCGCATGGCGGCCACGCTCATCTCGCGCGGCCTGCGCATCGTGTCCGGCCGCACCGAGAGCCACCTCTTCCTCGTCGACCTGCGCGCCAAGGGCGTCACCGGCAAGGACGCGGAGGCGGCCCTGGGCAAGGCCCACATCACGGTGAACAAGAACGCCATCCCGAACGATCCGGAGAAGCCGTTCGTGACGAGCGGCATCCGGGTGGGCTCGCCGGCCATGACCACGCGTGGCTTCGGCGAGACCGAGGCGGCGCAGGTGGCCAACCTCATCGCGGACGCGCTGGAGGCGCACGGGAGCGAGGCGCGCCTCGCCGCCATCCGCGACGAGGTGAACGCGCTGTGCCGGCGCTTCCCGGTCTACGGGCCGGCGATGCGTGCCACGTACGGCCTCGCCTGACCGGATCCGGAGAACGAGCGTGAAATGCCCCTTCTGCGGCGCCGAGGACACCCAGGTCATCGACTCGCGCGTGAGCGAGGAGGGCGATTCCATCCGCCGCCGCCGCCGCTGCCAGGTGTGCGCCAAGCGGTTCACGACCTACGAGACGGCGGAACTGCGCATGCCGCAGATCGTGAAGACCAACGGCCAGCGCGAGGATTTCTCCAGCCCCAAGCTGCGCACCGGCTTCCAGCGGGCGCTGCACAAGCGCCCGGTCACCACGGAGCTGGTGGACGCCGCGATCCAGCGCATCGAGCAGAAGCTGCTCGCGCTGGGCGAGCGCGAGGTCGATTCGCGCCGCCTGGGCGAGATGGTGATGGAGGAACTGCGCAAGCTCGACAAGGTGGCCTACATCCGCTTCGCCTCCGTCTACCGGAGCTTCTCGGACGTCGAGGATTTCCGCGACGTGATCCGCGAAGTGCGCGACAAGACCTGACCGCCCCTCGCGGGGCCGCCCGCCCGCCGACATGACCTTCTCCGCCGCCGACCATGCCCTGATGGCGCGCGCCCTCGCGCTCGCGGCCCGGGGGCGCGACACCGCCACGCCGAACCCGAGCGTGGGTTGCGTCATCGCGAAGGACGGCCGGGTGATCGCCGAAGGCTGGCACGAGCGCGCGGGCGAGCCGCATGCCGAGGCCCGGGCGCTCTCCGGCCTGGCGCCGGGCGCCGCGGCCGGCGCGACGGCCTACGTGACGCTCGAGCCCTGCAGTCACCAGGGCCGCACGCCGCCGTGCGCCGAAGCGCTCGTGGCCGCGCGCCTGGCGCGGGTGGTCGCCGCCCTGGAGGACCCGAACCCGCTCGTGAAGGGCCGCGGCTTCGCGCGCCTGCGGGAGGCGGGCATCGTGGTGGAAACGGGCCTGCTCGCCGAGGGCGCGCGCGAGGCGCACCGGGGTTTCCTCGCGCGCGCGTCGCGCGGCCGCCCCTGGCTGCGCCTGAAGTCCGCCGCCTCGCTCGACGGGCGCACCGCGCTCGCCAACGGCGAGAGCCGCTGGATCACGGGCGAGGCCGCGCGCATCGACGTGCATCGCCTGCGCGCGCGCTCGTGCGCGGTGCTCACGGGCATCGGCACCGTCCTCGCGGACGATCCCGAGCTCACCGTCCGGCACGTGCCTTGCTCGCGACAGCCGCGCCGCGTGGTGATCGACAATCGCCTCGAGCTGCCGGCCGGCGCGAAGATCCTCTCGGGCCCTGCGCCGCTCGTGATCACCGCGAGCACCGACGTCGAGGCGCGGGCGCGCGTGGAAGCGCTGGGCGCGGAGGTGGCCGTCGTCGCCGGCAGCGGCGGCAAGACGGACCTGGCCGCGGTCGCGCGGCTGCTGGGCGAGCGCGGCTTCAACGAAGTGCTGGTGGAGACCGGCTCGAAGCTCGGCGGCTCGCTCCTGCGCGCCGGGGTCGTCGACGAGATCGTGCTCTACCTGGCCCCCCTCGTGATGGGCGATGCCGCGCAGGGCCTGTACGCGCTGCCCGCCTTCGACAGCCTCGGGCAGGCCCTTCGGCCCGGGATCGTGGATATCCGCCGCGTGGGCGAGGACCTGCGCGTGACGGCCAGACTGGAGAGCTGACATGTTCACCGGCATCGTGACGGCCAAGGGACGCATCGCCTCGGCGCGGGAATTCGGCGACGGGCTGCGCCTGCGCATCGACGCGCCGGCGCTCGGGCTCGCCGACGTGGGGCTGGGCGATTCCATCGCGATCCAGGGCGTGTGCCACACGGTCGTCGCGAAGGACGACACGGGTTTCGAGGTGGACACCTCGCGCGCGACGCTCGCGGTGACGACGGGCCTGGCCGAGGGCCTGGAGGTGAACCTGGAGAAATCCCTCACGCTCGCCGACCGGCTGGGCGGCCACCTCGTGAGCGGCCACGTGGATGGCGTGGGCACGGTGCGCGCCTTCGAGGACCTGGGCGGCAGCTGGCGCCTCGCGATCGAGGCGCCGGCGGAGCTGGCACGCTACATCGCGCGCAAGGGCTCGGTCACCGTCGACGGCGTGAGCCTCACCGTGAACGCGGTCGAGGGCGCGGCCTTCGAGATCAACATCATCCCCCACACGCGATCGGTCACGACGCTCGGGCGACTCGCCCCGGGGTCGCGCGTGAACCTCGAGGTCGACCTGGTCGCGCGCTACCTGGAGCGGCTCGCCCAGGGGGCCTGAAAGGCC
>JBGAOO010000348.1:0-3420 GCA_044221765.1 Usitatibacteraceae bacterium
AGGCGTTTCACCATCTCCTGGACCTGTTCCTTCTTGGCATTGCCCCTTCCCACCACCGCCTGCTTCACCTGCAGGGCGGTGTACTCGGCGACCTCGAGGTCGGCCAGGACGGCCGCCGCCAGCGCCGCGCCGCGCGCCTGGCCCAGCAGAAGCGTCGAATTGGGGTTCACGTTCACGAAGACCTTCTCCACGGCGGCATGGTCGGGGCGGTTCAGGCGGATCACCTCGGCCAGACCGTCCAGGATCGTCCGGATGCGCTCGGGCAGGGCGTCCTGGTCCCGCGACCGGATGCAGCCGCTCGTCACGTAGGCGATGCGCTGGCCCTCCCGCTCGATCACGCCGAAGCCCGTGACCCTGAGACCGGGATCGATGCCGAGAATTCTCAAGGGCCGGCCCTTCAGGCCGCCTCGTCCAGCACTGCCGTCGTGTAGACCGCCTGCACGTCGTCGAGGGACTCGAAGGCATCGAGGAGCTTCTGCATGCGCGCGGCATCTTCCCCGGCCAGGACGGTCTCGCCCGAGGGCTTCATCGTGACCTCCGCGAGTTCGGCCTTGAAGCCGGCCTTCTCGAGCGCCGCCCGCACGGCCGTGAAGTCGTGCGGGCCGGTGACCACCTCGATGGAGCCGTCGTCGCTCGTCGAGACGTCCTCCGCGCCGGACTCCAGGGCCGCCTCGAGGAGCTTCTCCTCGTCGGTGCCGGGAGCGAACAGCAGCTGCCCGCAATGCTTGAAGAGGAAGGCGACCGAGCCGTCCGTGCCCAGGTTGCCGCCGTACTTGCTGAAGGCGTGGCGCACCTCGGCGACCGTCCGCGTCCGGTTGTCCGTGAGGCAGTCCACGATGATCGCGGCCCCGCCGATCCCGTAGCCCTCGTAGCGGATCTCCTCGTAGTTCACGCCCTCCAGGTCACCGGTGCCGCGCTTGATGGCGCGCTCGATGTTGTCCTTGGGCATGTTGTTCTCGTACGCCTTGTCGACGGCGAGGCGCAGGCGCGGGTTCATGTCGGGGTCGCCCCCGCCCATGCGCGCCGCCACGGTGATTTCCTTGATGAGGCGGGTGAAGATCTTCCCGCGCTTGGCGTCCTGGCGACCTTTACGGTGCTGGATGTTCGCCCACTTGCTGTGTCCCGCCATGGGTCTTCGTCACGCATTCATGTTTCGGAGGGCCTAATGGTAACATCCGGACATCCTTCCTAGCCCGAGCCGAGCCGGTGCTGCCCCCCCTGATCGTCGCGAAATCGGACGCCGAACTGGGCCTGCTCCCGGGCATGGCCAACCGGCATGGCCTCATCGCCGGCGCCACCGGCACGGGCAAGACCGTCACCCTCCAGGCGCTCGCCGAGCAGTTCAGCGCGATCGGCGTTCCCGTCTTCCTGGCCGACGTGAAGGGCGACCTCGCCGGGCTGGCGATGCCCGGTGGCGGCAATGCCCGGGTCGTCGAGCGCCTCAAGGCCCTGGGCCTGGCGGACCGGACGCCGCAGGCCTGCCCGGTCATGTTCTGGGACGTCTTCGGCGAGCAGGGCCATCCGGTGCGGGCCACGGTCTCCGAGATGGGGCCGCTGCTGCTCGCGCGCATCCTCGGCCTCAACGATACGCAGGAGGGGGTGCTCGCCGCCGCCTTCAAGATCGCGGACGACAACGGCCTGCTGCTGCTGGACCTGAAGGACCTGCGGGCACTGCTCCAGCATGCCGGCGACAACGCCGCCCAGTACCGCACGCAGTACGGGAACATCTCGACCGCGAGCATCGGGGCCATCCAGCGCGGGCTGCTCACGCTCGAATCGCAGGGCGGGGAGAAGTTCTTCGGCGAGCCGGTCCTCGCGCTCGAGGACCTCATGCAGACGGTGGACGGACGCGGCGTGGTGAGCATCCTGGCCGCCGACAAGCTGCTCGCGAGCCCGCGCGTGTACGCGACGATGCTCCTGTGGCTTTTGTCCGAGCTGTTCGAGCAGCTGCCCGAAGTCGGCGACCCGGACAAGCCGCGCCTCGCCTTCTTCTTCGACGAGGCGCACCTGCTCTTCGCCGACGCGCCGCGCGAGCTGCTCGACCGCATCGAGCAGGTGGTGCGCCTGGTGCGCTCGAAGGGCGTGGGCGTCTATTTCATCACGCAGAATCCGCTCGACGTGCCCGAGACGGTGCTCGGCCAACTCGGCAACCGCGTCCAGCACGCACTGCGTGCGTTCACGCCGCGCGACCAGCAGGCCGTCAAGGCGGCTGCGACCACCTTCCGGCCGAATCCGAAGCTCGTCGTCGAGGCGGCGATCACGGAGCTGGCGGTGGGCGAGGCCCTGGTCTCCTTCCTGGACGAGAAGGGCCGCCCGACGCCGGTCGAAAGGGCCCTCGTGGTGCCGCCGCGCTCGCGCATCGGGCCGATCACGCAAGAGGAAAGGCAGGCCATCCTCGCCTCCTCGCTCGTCGCCGGGCATTACGAGAAGGCCGTGGACCGCGAATCGGCGAGCGAGCAGCTCAAGGCCCGGGCCGGCGCCCGCGCCCCGGAAGAGCCCTCCGGCGGCATGCTGGGCGGCATCCTGGGCTCGCTGGGACTGCCCGGCGGCACTCCGGGAACGGGCAAGACGCGCGAGACGGCCCTCGAGGCCGCGGCCAAGAGCGCCGCCCGCGCGATGGGGAGCGAGGTCGGCAGGCGTATCATCCGCGGCGTGCTGGGGTCGATCCTCGGCGGGCGCCGTTGACAGGGGGACCCATGGCAAAGACCGGGGAACGCAAGGCCCAGATTCTGCAGACGCTGGCGAAGATGCTGGAGGAACCCAAGGCCGAGCGGGTCACCACCGCGCTGCTCGCCGCGAAGCTCGATGTTTCCGAGGCGGCGCTCTACCGCCATTTCGCCAGCAAGGCGCAGATGTACGAGGGCCTCATCGAATTCATCGAGCAGACCCTTTTCAGCCTCGTGAACCGCATCCAGGCGGACGAGCCCGATGCGATGAAGCAGGTGGAGTCCACGCTCGTCACCCTGCTGGGCTTCGCGCAGAAGAATCCCGGGATGACGCGCGTGCTGACCGGCGATGCGCTCGTCATCGAGGACGAGCGCCTGCAGCTGCGCGTGAACCAGCTCGTCGACCGGCTCGAGGCGAGCCTGCGCCAGAGCACGCGCCTCGCGGTCACCGCGGGACAGCTGCCGGCCGACTGGGACGTGAACGCCTACGCGACCACGCTCATCGCCTACGTGATCGGCCGGTGGCATCTCTTCGCCAAGAGCGGATTCAAGCGCTCGCCCACGGAAGGCTGGCCGCAGCACTGGCGCGTCTTCGCGGCCTAGCGCCCCGCCCCCGCGTGGCCCTGCCCGAACTGCTCACCGAGCGCCTGCGGCTCGTCATCGCCCAGCCGGGGCTCGAGGCCGCCCTCGCCCGATTCTACGAGCTGAATTTCCCGGGGCACCTCGACCGCTGGTCGCCCCCGCCGCCGCCGGG
>JBGAOO010000349.1:0-3404 GCA_044221765.1 Usitatibacteraceae bacterium
ACCTGCCCGACTGCCATCGGCTTCCTGCTACCGGCGCGCACGTCGCATTTCAGACGTTCATGTTCATGATCTCCGTGTACGCGGAGACCAGCTTGTTCCTCGCCTGGACGACGGCCTGGAAGCCCAGGGAGGCCTTCTGCATCGCGATCATGGTCTCCTCGAGCCCCACGGTCGGATCCTCCAGCTGGAAGCGCTTCTGCAGGTCGGCGGATTCGTTCTGCGCCCGGCTCGTCTGGTCGAGCGCGGCCTTCACCAGGTCGGCGAATCCCGCCCCGGCGGCCGCCTTCGCCCCGCCGGCCGGATTCAGGCCCTGCAGGCCGGTCATCGGTCCCAGGCTTCGCACGGCATCGATCGGGGACATCGCTTTTCCTTCAACGAGTTGGCACACCCCGCACCTTACGCGGCCGGCGTCCAGGCGGTCGGTCGATATACGGGTCCAAACCGGCCCTTTTCCCGGGTTGGCGCAGGCAGGCACGGGCCAATAATCCGATCCGTGACCCCCATCTCCCCTCGCGTGCCCCGATGAACAACGCCTCCGCCCTGCAATCGCCGGGAATGCTCTCCCGGATTCCGCCCAAGAGCCTCATGGCCCTCATGGTCGGGGCCGCGACGCTGATCGCCGTGATCTCGGCCGCCTGGATGTGGCTGCGCACCCCCGACTACCGCCTGCTCTACGCGAACGTCGCCGACCGCGACAGCGGCGCGATCGTCGCCGCCCTCGCCCAGCTGGACGTGCCCTACAAGAGCAGCGACGGCGGGGCGATCCTCGTGCCCTCGGACCGCGTCCACGACGTGCGCCTGAAGCTCGCCTCCCAGGGCCTGCCCAAGGGCGGCGCGGTGGGCCTGGAGCTCATGGACGGCCAGAAGTTCGGCGCGACGCAGTTCCAGGAGCAGGTGAACTTCCAGCGCGGGCTCGAAGGCGAGCTCTCGCGCTCCATCCAGTCGCTCTCCGCGGTGCAGACCGCGCGCGTGCACCTCGCCCTTCCCAAGCCCTCGCTCTTCGTGCGCGACTCGCAGAAGCCCTCGGCCTCGATCGTGCTGAACCTCTACCCCGGCAAGGGCCTGGACCGCGCGCAGGTGGCCGGCATCTCGCACCTGGTCGCCTCGAGCGTGGCCGACCTGCCCCTCGAGAACGTCTCGATCGTCGACCAGCACGGCAACCTCCTGTCGGCCCCGCCCAAGGCGCCCGGCTCGGCCTCCGGCCTCAACCCCTCCGAGCTCGCCTACGTGCAGGAGATGGAACAGGGGCACATCAAGCGCATCCTGGACATCCTCGAGCCCATCGCCGGCCGCGGCAACGTGCGCGCGCAGGTGACGGCCGACCTGGACTTCAGCCAGAGCGAATCCACCGCCGAGCTCTACAAGCCCAACCAGGGCGGCGAGCCCGCCTCGGTGCGCAGCAGCGTCATCAACGAATCGGTCACCGGCGGCGCCTCGGGCGCGAATGCCGGGGGCGTTCCCGGCGCGCTGAGCAACCAGCCCCCCGCCAGCTCCGTCGCGAGCGGCGCCTCGGGCACGAGCGCCGGCGCGAGCAGCGCCTCCAACGCGAACGCCAGCACTCGCAAGGAAGCCACCGTGAACTACGAGGTGGACAAGACCGTGAAGCACACGCGCGCCCAGGTGGGCACCGTGAAGCGCCTGTCGGCCGCCGTGCTCGTGAACCACAAGCGCGCCCCGGCCGCCGCCCCGGCCGCGGACGCGAAGGACGCCAAGCCCGCCGAGGCCCCGCCCGTCGCCTTCACCGAGGAGGAACTCACGAAGATGTCCTCCCTCATCAAGGACGCGATCGGCTTCAACAAGGACCGCGGCGACTCGCTCAACCTCGTGAACGTGCCGTTCTCGGTGGAGCCGGAGGCCGCGGCCGTCGAGACGCCGATCTGGAAGAGCCCGGAGACGGTCTCGATCGCCAAGGAGACGGGCAAGGCCCTCTTCCTGCTCGCGATCCTGGGCCTGGTGGTGATGGGCGTGCTGCGCCCGGCCCTGCGCCAGGTGTCGGCCGCCATGGACCGCAACGTGCGCGAGGTGGAGAGCGCGCAGGCGGCGCTGCCGGCGAACGCCCCGCTCACGGCGCTGCCCGGCGCCGCGCCCTCGCACCTGGCGGAAGTGCAGCGCATCGCGCGCGAGGACCCGGCCACGGTCGCGAACGTCGTGCGCTCCTGGGTGCAGAAGTAGCGGCCGGGCCCGGGCGAAGGAGGCGAGGAAGCCATGGACGACGACGGACTGGTCAACAGCGCGATCCTGCTCATGTCCATCGGCCAGGAGCAGGCCGCCGAGGTCTTCAAGTACCTCCAGCCGAAGGAGGTGCAGCGGCTGGGCGAGACGATGGCCAAGTTGAAGAGCGTGGACAAGGACAAGGTCGAGGCGGTGCTGGGCGAGTTCCGCACCACCGCCGGCGGCCAGTCCGCCCTCGTGGCCGACACCAACGAATACGTGAAGCAGGTGCTGCAGGGCGCCCTGGGCGAGGACCGCGCGGCCTTCCTGGTCGACCGCATCCTGCAGGGCCGCGACGTCTCGGGCATCGAGGGCCTGAAGTGGATGGAGGCCGGCACGATCGCCGAGCTGATCCGGAACGAGCACCCGCAGATCATCGCCTCCATCGTCGTGCACCTGGAGCGCGACCACGCGAGCGCCATCCTCTCGCACCTGCCCGAGCGCGTGAGGAACGACGTGGTGATGCGCGTGGCGACGCTCGACGGCATCCAGCCCAACGCGCTCAAGGAGCTGAACGAGGTGCTCGCCAAGGTGCTCGCGGGCAACGAGCAGTTCAAGAAGACGGCGCTGGGCGGCTCCAAGGCCGCCGCCGAGATCCTGAACTTCATGGGCACCTCGGTCGAGACGAGCGTGGTGGAATCCATCCGCGAGCACGACGCCGACCTCGCCCAGAAGATCGTCGACCAGATGTTCGTCTTCGACGACCTGATGGAGATCGACGACAAGGCGATGCAGCTGGTGCTGCGCGAGGTGCAGGGCGACGCGCTGGTGATCGCGCTCAAGGGCGCGAGCCCGGAGCTGCGCGAGAAGGTGTTCAAGAACATGTCCTCGCGCGCGGCCGAGACCCTCAAGGACGACCTGGAGTCGAAGGGACCGGTGCGCCTGTCCGAGGTCGAGAACCAGCAGAAGGAAATCCTCAAGATCGTGCGCCGCCTGGCGGACGAGGGACAGATCGCCCTGGGCGGCGGCGGAGCCGAAGATGCCTTTGTCTAGCCGCCTCACGCCCGCCGACCGCGTGGGCACGGCCACGCCCTATCGCATGACCTCGCTGGGCCGCAGCGCCCCGCCCAATGGCCAGGGCGCGGCCGAGACCGACAAGCAGGCCCTGGTCGGCGCCTGCCGCAAGGGCTTCGAGACCGGCCACGCCGCCGCGCTCGCCGAGGCGGGCGCCGAGCGCTCGGCCCTCGAGCGCA
>JBGAOO010000350.1:0-3390 GCA_044221765.1 Usitatibacteraceae bacterium
GGCGACGCCCTCCTGCAGGCGGCCCTCGAGGTTTGCCAGGCGCACCTCGCCGTCGCGGTCCCAGGGCACCACCCCGAGCGAGCGCGGGGGGCCTTGCTTCGGGATCACCCACAGCTCGAGGTCGTTCTGCGTCATGCCCACCCAGGGCTTCACCATGCGCAGGCGCAGCAGGCCGTCGCCCGGTTGCTCGACGACGATGCGCGGGTCCTGCTCGGGCGTGGCGAGCACCGCCACCATCACCGGCCCGGGGACCGGGGCGGGCGAGCGAAGGCCCAGCGTGACGGCGAGGAGCAGGACGGTCGCGGTGGCGAACCCCGCGCCGAGCCAGCGCCAGAAGGCGAGGCTCGACCACAACCCGGTGGCGGGGGCGGGGCTGCCCCGGGCCGCGAGCCGCGCCGCGATCCGGCGCCACACCCGCGCGGGCGGCTCGACCGGGGGCACTTCCTCGGCCAGCGGGTTCAGCAGGCGTTGCCATTGCGACAGGACGCCGGCGAGCGCGGGATCGCGGCCGGCCAGGCCCTCCAAGCGCCGGCGCGCCGGGCCGCGCAGCGTGCCCAGCACGTATTCCGCGGCGAGGGCATGCATGAGGTCGGGGGCGATCGGCTTCATCTCATGCGCCTTCCAGGCCGGCGCGCGCCAGGCAGTCCTTCAGCCGAAGCAGCCCGCGCCGGATGTGCGTCTTCACCGTGCCCAGGGGCTTGCGCAGGTGCGCGGCGAGCTCCGAGTGCGACAGGCCATGGAAGAACGCGAGCGAGACGCTCTGGCGCTGCTCGGCCTCGAGCTCGCCCAGGCAGTCGCGGATCGCGTGCCGGCCGGCCGCGCGTTCCAGGTCGGCGGGAGGAGAGGCGGCCTCGTCGACGAGCAGGCCGGCGTGGAACTCGTCCACGTCCTCCACCTCGCGCGAGCCGCGGCGCAGCAGGTCGAAGCTGCGGTTGCGCACGATCGTCGCCATCCACGTGATCGGGGCGCTCCGGGCGCGCGAATAGTCCGTGGCGTGGTTCCAGATGGCGATGAAGCTGTCCTGCAAGACTTCCTCCGCGAGCTGCCGTTCCCTCACGATACGCAGCGACACCCCGAACAGTTTCGGGCTGCTCGCGCGGTAGAGCTCGGCGAAGGCCTCGCGGTCGCCCAGGCCGGTGCGCGCGAGCAGGCCGGCCAGGCGGTCGGCTTCCTGCGCCGGCGTGGTCACCCGGCCTCCGGCCGGTGGCGCCAGGACGTCTCCGCCACGCCGTCGGCGCGGTTGATCGTGCGGGCCAGCACGAAGAGCAGGTCCGACAGGCGGTTCAGGTATTGCAGGCTCGCCTGCGATCCGGGCTCGGCGTGGTGCAGCGCGACCAGCGAGCGCTCGGCGCGGCGGCACACGGTGCGCGCCAAGTGGCAGGCGCTCGCCGCGCGCGAGCCGCCCGGCAGTACGAATTCGCGCAGGGGCGGCAGCGGGGCGTTCAGGCGCTCGAGCTCGGCGTCCAGGCGCGCCAGGTGCTCCACCGTGATCGCCACGCGCCCGGGGATGCAGACCTCGCCCCCCAGGTCGAAGAGGTCGTTCTGCACGGCGCCCAGGATCTCGGCGAGGTAGAGCGGCGGCTTCTCGGCGAGCACCACGCCGATGGCGCTGTTCAGCTCGTCCAGGTCGCCCATGGCCCGCACGCGCGGGGCGTCCTTCCCCGTGCGCGTTCCGTCTCCCAGGCCGGTCGTTCCGTCATCGCCGGTGCGTGTCACGATCTTCGACAGTCGGTAGCTCATGCCGGCGATTGTAGCTTGAGCGCGCGTCGGCATCCGGATCGGGCCGCGAAGGGCGGCGCGCGCGTCGACCCTGCTATCATTTCCCCCTTTCCCGCCAGGCCCGCCCCGACGTGAAGACCACCTTTCTGGATTTCGAGCAGCCCATCGCGGAGCTCGAGCAGAAGATCGAGGAGCTGCGCTTCGTGCAGGACGACAGCGCGGTGGACATCTCCCAGGAGATCGACCGGCTCTCCAAGAAGAGCCGGGACCTCACCAAGGACATCTACGCGAAGCTCAACTCGTGGCAGATCTCCAAGGTCGCGCGCCACGCGCAGCGCCCCTACACGCTCGACTACATCGCCGCGATGTGCACCGACTTCCAGGAGATGCACGGCGACCGCGCCTTCGCCGACGACCCGGCCATCGTCGGCGGGCTCGCGCGCTTCAACGGCCAGAGCGTGATGGTGATCGGCCACCAGAAGGGGCGCGACACCAAGGAGAAGATCCACCGCAACTTCGGCATGCCGCGCCCCGAAGGCTATCGCAAGGCCCTGCGCCTGATGAAGCTGGCCGAGAAATTCGGCCTGCCGGTGATGACCTTCGTCGACACGCCGGGCGCCTATCCCGGCATCGACGCCGAGGAGCGCGGCCAGTCCGAAGCGATCGGCCGCAATCTCTACGTGATGGCCGAGCTCAAGGTGCCGGTGATCGTCACCATCATCGGCGAGGGCGGTTCCGGCGGCGCGCTGGCCATTGCTGTCGGCGACGTCGTGCAGATGCTGCAATATTCGACCTATTCCGTGATTTCGCCGGAAGGCTGCGCCTCCATCCTCTGGAAGAGCGCCGAAAAGGCGCCGGAAGCGGCGGAAACCATGGGCATCACAGCCCATCGCCTGAAGACGCTGGGACTCATCGACAAGATCGTCAACGAGCCACTCGGCGGCGCCCACCGCGACCACACGGCGATGGCGCACAACCTGAAGAAGGCGCTGCAGGACGCGCTCAAGAATCTTTCCGCGTTGTCCACCGCCGAACTGCTGGCCACGCGCTACGAGCGGCTGATGAGCTATGGCCGCTTCAAGGAACAAGCCGTCAAGTAATCTCGCGAGCCGGGTCGCCGCCTTTCTCGCCGCCCGGGCCAGCGGCGAGGAGCGCCTGAGCGTCGGCCTTTCCGGCGGCTGCGACTCGGTCGTTCTCGTGCACGTCCTCGTCGAACTCGGTTTCGGCGAGCGGCTTGATGTAATTCATGTGCACCATGGCCTGTCGCCGAATGCCGGGTGCTGGGCCACTTTCTGCACGGACTACTGCCAGCGTCTCGGGCTTGCTTGCCGGGTGGCGCCTGTCGAGGTCGCGCGCGACAGCGGCCTCGGCCTCGAAGCAGCGGCCCGTGCGGCACGTTATGAGGTTTTCTCCGGCATGGCCGCAGACAAGCTGTTGCTCGGCCATCATCAGGGCGACCAGGCGGAAACCGTGCTGTTCAACCTGCTGCGTGGCGCCGGGGTAAGGGGGGCGGCGGCGATCCCGGTGGAACGGCGACAGGGCCACCTGCGCATCCTGCGCCCCTTGCTCGATGTGTCGCGCAATGAAATCGAGGCTTATGCCCGGGCGGCACAACTTGAATGGATCAATGACGAGAGCAACGCCGATACTGCCTTGTCGCGCAATTTCATT
>JBGAOO010000351.1:0-3387 GCA_044221765.1 Usitatibacteraceae bacterium
GGCGAGCGTGCCGGTGGCGGCCTTCAGCCTGAGGGTGGACATGAGGAGCTGGTAGCGCACCTGCTGCAGGTCGCGCCGCGTCTGGAACACCTGCTGCTGCGCGTTCAGGACGTCCACGCTCGTGCGCACGCCGACGTCGCGGCCCAGGATCGTGGAGTCGAGCTGGCTCTGCGTGGAGACGAGGGCCTGCTCCAGGGCCTTCACGCCGGCGATGCCCGCCGTCACGTTGAGGTAGTTCTGGCTCACCAGCTGCGCGACGGTGCGCTGGGTGTTGTCCAGGTCCTGCTCGGCGCGGCTCTGGCCGGCGAGCGCCTGGCGCACGCGCGACTGCGTGGCCCCGCCCTGGAAGATCGGCAGCGAGAACTGCAGGCCCACCGCGCCGCCGTTGCTCGTGATCTCGTTGGTGCCCACGCTCGTGTTGGGCGCCCGGGCGTTCGTGTAGGAGGCCGACAGGTCCAGCGTGGGGTAGTGGCCGGCCCGGGCGCGATCGACCTCCTTGCGCGCGATTTCCAGGCCGGCGCGCGCGACGGCGATCGAGAAGCTCGAATCCTGCGAGGCGCTGACCCAGGCCTCGACGCTCGCCGGCCTGGGCGGCTCGAGCACGAGCGGCTCGCGCAGCGGCGTGAGCCCGGCGGTGGGCTTGCCCACCAGCTGCTGCAGCGCGCGCTTCTTCACCTCGAGGTCGTTCTGGTCGCCGATCTCCTTGGCGATGGCCTGGTCGAAGCGCGCCTGGGCCTCGAGCGTGTCGACGATGGTGGAGGTGCCCACCTCGAAGTTGCGCTTGGCCTGCGCGAGCTGCTCGGAGATGGCGGCCTTCTGCGCGCCGGAGAGCGCCACGTTGTCCTGGGCGAGCAGCACGTCGAAGTAGGCCTGCGCCACGCGCAGGATGAGGTCCTGGCGGGCGGTGGCGAGGGTGGCCTCGGCCTGGAGCACCTGCTTCTCGGCCTGGGAGATCGCGATCCAGTTCTGCCAGCGGAAGAGCGGCTGGGAGAGCGTGACGGCGAGGTTCTTGGTGTTGTAGTCGATGCGCTCGGTGACGGACGTGTCGAGCGTGTTGCGGAAGGCCGAGGCGCTCGCGTTCACGTTGGGCAGGTAGCCCGCCCTCGCCTGCGGCAGGGCCTCCAGGCCCGCCTGGTACTGCGAGCGGGCGGACTGGAAGACCGGATCGCTCACCAGCGCGTCGCGGTAGACGCTCAGCAGGTCCGCGCCGAGCGCGGGGCCCGCGAGGCCCGCGAGGGCGAGGAGGACGAGAAGGCGTTTGGGTGTCATGTCAGGAGTCTCTCGGTTGTTTGTTCGATCGGATATGACGGCCCGGGGCCGCCTTTCGGATTTCCCGCCGCGCGGCCTTCAGTACACCGCCATCGCCGGATCCACCGTCCGGGCCCAGGCGTCGATGCCCCCGCGCAGGTTCGCGAGGTCGGTGAAGCCGCACTTGGCGAGGTAGGCGCCGGCCACCTGGCTGCGCATGCCATGGTGGCAGATCAGCACCGTCGGGCGGCCGGGCTCGAGCTCGGCCACGCGCCCGGGCAGCTCGTTCAAGGGGATGTGCTTCGAGCCCTCGATGGCGCACAGGGCGGCCTCCCAGGGCTCGCGCACGTCCAGCAGGGTGACCGACGCGCGGTCGGTCGACAGCCAGGAGTCCAGTTCCTTCGCCTCGAGCTGGCGCATCAGAAGCGAAAGCGCGCGGGCGCCTGCGCGTTCACCAGGGGCTTGAGCAGCGTGTCGAAGACCTCGGTGCGCCGCCACTGGCCGAGCTCGCCCTGCGCCACCACCACCGCGGTCATCACCGGCGCGTCGCCCACCACGGCGAAGAGCCGGCCGCCGGGATTGAGCCGCGAGAGGAAGGGGCCCGGGATGACGGGCGTGGAGCCGGTGAGCACGATCACGTCGTAGGCCGTCTCGCCCAGCGGCGCCCTGGCGCTGTCGCCCTGCAGCAGCGTCACGTTGGCGATCCCGGCCGCGGCGAGCCTCGCCTTGGCGCCCTCGTGCAGGTCGGCGTGGATCTCGGCGCTCGTCACGTGGCGCGCGAGCTTCGCGAGCAGCGCGGTGAGGTAGCCCGAGCCGGTGCCCACCTCGTAGACCGTCTCCTGCGGGCGGACGGCGAGCTCCTGCAGGATGCGCGCCTCGATCTTGGGCTGCATCATCGACTCGCCGTGGCCCAGCGGGATCTCCAGGTCGGCGAAGGCGAGGCCCGCCTGCGCGGCGGGCACGAAGCGCTCGCGCTTCACCTCGAAGAGCAGGGACAGGATGCCGGTGTCGAGCACCTCCCAGGGGCGGATCTGCTGCTCGACCATGTTGAAGCGGGCTTGCTCGACGTTCATGCGGGGGCTCGGGCTGCGGCTTGGCAGGGGGCAATTGTAGCAAAGGGCACCCCGCCGGCCGCTCAATCCAGCGTCTCGCGGTAGCGGCGCAGCGCCACCGCCGCGACGACCACGAGGAAGGCCGCCAGGGGCCAGACGCTGGGGGCGATGTCGATCCAGCCGCTGCCCTTGAGCATGATCCCGCGCACCACGCGCAGGAAGTGCGTGAGCGGCAGCACCTCGCCGATCGCCTGGGCCCAGCCGGGCATGCCGCGGAACGGGAACATGAAGCCCGACAGCAGCATCGAGGGCAGGAAGAAGAAGAACGTCATCTGCATCGCCTGCATCTGGCTCTTGGCGAGCGTGGAGAAGGTGAAGCCGATGGACAGGTTGGCGGCGATGAAGAGCACGAGCACCGCCGAGAGCAGCACGAGGCTGCCGGCCATGGGCACGGCGAAGAGGTACCTCGCGGCCACGAGGATCACGACGACCTGCACGTAGCCGATGAGGATGTAGGGCACGATCTTGCCCAGCATCACCTCGAAGGGCCGCACCGGCGTGGCGAGCAGGTTCTCCATCGTGCCGCGCTCGCGCTCGCGCGTCATGGCGATGGAGGTCATCATCACCATCGTCATGGTGAGCACCACGCCCATGAGGCCGGGCACGATGTTCCACTGCGTGAGGCCCTCGGCGTTGTAGCGCCGGTGCACGCGCACCTCGAAGGGCGCGGGCGTGGCGCGAAGCGACGCGAGCGGGCCGGCGAGGTCCCGGTCGAGCGCGGTGAGGTTCAGGCTCTGCAGGGCCGCGACCGCATTGCCCGTGGCCGCCGGGTCGGTGGCGTCGGCCTCGACGAGCAGCGCCGGGCGCTCGCCGCGCTGCAGGCGGCGCGAGAAGTCCGGCGGCACCTGCACCAGGAACTGGATCTCGCCGCGCGCGAGCAGGCGCTCGCCCTCCTCCACGCTCGCCGGCTGCGCGACCACCCGGAAGTACTCGCTGTTCTCCATGGCCCGCACGAAGGAGCGCGAGAAGACGCTCGTCTCGGCGCTCACCACGGCGGCCGGCAGGCCCTTGGGGTCCATGTTGATCG
>JBGAOO010000352.1:0-3380 GCA_044221765.1 Usitatibacteraceae bacterium
GGCGGGGTGGGCAGCGTGGCGATCGCGATCCTCTCCGGCTGGGGCTACCGCGTCGTCGCCTCCACCGGCAAGCCCGAACTGGCCGGCTACCTGCAGGCGCTCGGCGCCGCGGAGGTCATCGACCGGGGCGCGCTGTCGAAGCCGGGCAAGCCCCTGCAGGTCGAGCGCTGGGCCGGCGTCGTCGATTCCGTCGGCAGCCACACGCTTGCCAATGCCTGTGCCCAGGTGAAGTACCGCGGCGTGGTCGCCGCGTGCGGCCTCGCCCAGGGCATGGATTTCCCGTCCTCGGTCGCGCCCTTCATCCTGCGCGCCGTGAGGCTCGTCGGCATCGACAGCGTGATGGCCCCGCGCGCCGAGCGCGAGGCGGTCTGGGCGAAGCTCGCCACCGACCTGGACCGCGCCAAGCTCGACTCGATGACGAGCGAGTGCACGCTGGCCGAGGCCATCGCGCGTGCGCCCGGGGTGCTCGCCGCCACGACCCACGGCCGCCTCGTCGTCGACGTGAACCGCTGACCGCGCCCCCGAACCGGAGACCACCATGAAGAGATTCCTGTCCCTCGCCCTCGCGGGCCTCGCCCTGACCCTCGCGGGCGCCGATGCCCTGGCCCAGGCCTGGCCGGCCAAGCCGATCAAGATCCTGGTGGGCGTCACGCCCGGCGGCACCACGGACACGCTCGCGCGCTTCCTCGCGCAGGAGATGGCGAAGGACCTGGGCCAGCCGGTCATCGTCGAGAACCGGGCGGGCGCCGGCGGCAACATCGCCGCCGAGGCGGTGGCGAAGTCGCCCGCCGACGGCTACACGCTCCTGTTCGTGAACACGAGCCACAGCGTGAACATGGGCCTGTACGGCAGCCGCGCTCCCTACGACGCGGTGAAGGACTTCACGCCGATCGTCCAGGTGTCCACGGGGCCGGCCGTGCTCGTGGCGGCGAACGATTTCCCGGGCAAGGACGCGAAGGACGTGATCGCCCTCGCCAAGGCGCAGCCGGGCAAGCTCGACTTCGCCATCGGCGGGCTGGGCACCTCCATCCACATGGCCGGCGAGCTCTTCAAGATGATGGCCGGCGTGGACGTGACGAACATCCCCTACAAGGGCAGCCTGCCGGCCCTCACGGACGTGATGGGCGGCAACGTGAAGCTCATGTTCGCCGCCGTGATCAACGCCGTGCCGCAGATCAAGGCGGGCAAGGTGAAGGCCCTGGGCGTCACGAGCCGCGAGCGCATCCCGGCGCTGCCCGAGGTGCCCCCCATCGCCGACGTCCTGCCCGGCTACGACGTGGCGGCCTACTTCGGCCTGCTGGGGCCGGCGAGGCTGCCGCGCGAGGTGCTCGCGAAGCTGAGCGCCTCGGGGGCGAAGGCCTCGCGCTCGCCCGAGCTGCGCGCGCGCCTGGAGCCCGACGGCTCGCGCGTGGTGGGGGGCACGCCCGAGGAGTTCGCCGCCTTCCTCGCCGCCGACGTGGAGAAGTGGAAGAAGGTCGTGAGCGCGACCGGCGCGCGCCCGGAGTAGTGAAAACCCTAATGGCCCCCCGCGCCGGATTGAGGCGGATCAACTAAGCTGCGTGCCGCGGCCCCTACGCTGGGGCGATGTCCCGCAGGTCCCGGCCGGCCGCGATCGGCCCGCGAGAGGCCGCGCCGCACCCGCTACCGCCCACGAGGATTGCCATGACGACCTACCAGGAGTTCCACGCCCGCTCCATCGCGGATCCCGAGGGTTTCTGGGCCGAGCAGGCCCGGCTCATCGACTGGCACAAGCCCTTCGAGAAGGTGCTGGACTACGCGAACCCGCCCTTCCGGTCGTGGTTCAAGGGCGGCCTCACCAACCTCTGCCACAACGCGGTGGACCGCCACGTGGCCACGCGCGGCGCGCAGAAGGCGCTGGTGTGGATCTCCACGGAGACCGGCGAGGAGAAGAGCTGGACGTACGCCCAGCTCGCCGACGAGGTGAACGCCTTCGCGGCCATCCTGCAGTCGCTGGGCGTGGGCCGCGGCGACCGGGTGCTCATCTACATGCCGATGGTGCCCGAGGCCGTCTTCGCGATGCTCGCCACGGTGCGCATCGGCGCCGTCCACTCGGTCGTGTTCGGCGGCTTCGCGGCCGCGAGCCTCGCCGCGCGAATCGACGACGCCCAGCCCAAGGTGATGGTCACCTCCGACGCGGGCTCGCGCGGGGGCAAGGCCATCCCGCTGAAGGCCCTCGTGGACGAATCGGTGCGCCTTTCCTCGACACCGCCCGCCCACGTGGTGATCGTGAACCGCGGGCTCGACCCCGCGATGACCCGGGTGCCCGGCCGCGACCTCGACTACGCCGAGCTGCGCGCGAAGCACGCAGCACATCTACTGCTCGAAGCCGGGCGAGGCGTACTTCTCGACCTCGGACATCGGCTGGGTCGTGGGCCACTCGTACATCGTGTACGGGCCCCTCATCAACGGCTCGACGACGATCATGTTCGAGGGCCTGCCCATCCGGCCCGACCCCGGCATCTGGTGGAAGATCGTGGCCGACTACCGGGTCACCTCCATGTTCTCCTCGCCGACGGCGATCCGCGTCCTGAAGAAGCAGGACCCGGCGTTCATGAAGAAGTACGACACCAGCTGCCTCAAGTACCTCTTCCTGGCGGGGGAGCCGCTCGACGAGCCCACCGCGCGCTGGGTGAACGACGCGCTCGGCTGCCCGATCGTCGACAACTACTGGCAGACCGAGACCGGCTGGCCGATCCTCTCGGCCTGCCCGGGCGTCGAGGACACGCCGCGCAAGTTCGGCTCGCCCTCGTTCCCCGTCTACGGCTACAACGTGAAGATCAAGGACGAGGCCACGGGCCTGGAGACGGCCCCCGACCAGAAGGGCGTGCTGGTCATCGTGCCGCCGCTGCCTCCGGGCGCGATGACCACGGTCTGGGGCGACGACGAGCGCTACCTGAAGACGTACTACGGCACCTTCCGCGACGAGATGGTCTACTCGACCTTCGACTGGGCGGTGCGCGACAAGGACGGCTACTACTTCGTGCTGGGGCGCACCGACGACGTGATCAACGTCGCCGGCCACCGCCTGGGCACGCGCGAGATCGAGGAGGCCGTGCAGGCCCATGCCGGCATCGCCGAGGTGGCGGTCGTGGGCGTGGCCGACGCGCTCAAGGGGCAGGTGCCCATCGCCTTCGCCGTGTGCAAGGACGCCTCGAAGACCGCCACGGCCGAGCTCGCGAGCGCGATGGAGAAGGAAGTGATGGCCACGGTCGACCGGGAGCTCGGCGCGATCGCCCGTCCCTCGCGCGTGCATTTCGTGACGGTGCTGCCCAAGACGCGCTCGGGCAAGCTGCTGCGCCGCTCGATCCAGGCGCTGTGCGAGGGGCGCGACCCGGGCGACCTCACCACGATCGAGGATC
>JBGAOO010000353.1:0-3379 GCA_044221765.1 Usitatibacteraceae bacterium
GGGCGGCGCATCGAGGCCGCGAGCCTGCTGGGCATCGGGCGCAACACGCTCACGCGCAAGGTGCAGGAGCTGGGGATCGAGTCCAAGTAGGTCGCCGACGCGCCGCGAGGCGCCGCCCGAGGCCGTCCGGCGGCTACCGCTTGTAGCGCCGCTCGAATTCGGCCGGCGGCAGCGCCGGGCTCGCGTGGAAGCCCTGGTACTCGTCGCAGCCCAGGGCCGCGAGCACCTTGAACTGGGCCTCGGTCTCCACCCCTTCCGCGACCACCGACAGCTTGAGCGAGTGCGCCATCGCGATGACGGCGCGGATGATCGCCTCGTCGTTGGGGTCGCGCCCGATGTCGCGCACGAAGGAGCTGTCGATCTTGATCGCGTCGACCGGCAGCGACTTCAGGTAGGAAAGCGACGAGTAGCCGGTGCCGAAGTCGTCGATGGCGAGGCCCACGCCCAGCTCGCCCAGGCGGTTCAGGAAGGCGGCCTTCTCCCCGATGTTCTGCATGAGCAGGCTCTCGGTGAGCTCGAGCTCCAGGGTCGAGGGCTCGATCCCGGCGCGGCGCACCGCTTCCTCCACCGCGCGGAAGAGCCGCTCCCCGCCCGTCACCTGCCCCACCGACAGGTTCACCGAGAGCCGGAGTCCCGGGGCGATCGTGCGCTGCCACGCGCGGATCTGCTGGCAGGCCTGCTCGAGCACCCACTCGCCGATGGGCACGATGAGGCCGGAATCCTCGGCGACCTCGATGAACTTGCCAGGCGCGAGCAGCCCGCGCCGGGGGTGCATCCAGCGGATGAGCGCCTCCACGCCCATGAGCCGCCCGTCGGCCATGCGCACGCGCGGCTGGTAGTGGAGCAGGAGCTCGCCGCGGCGAAGCGCCAGGCGCAGGTAGTTCTCGATCGACAGGCGCTCCTGCGCGCGGGCGTTCATCTCGGCGGAGAAGAACTGGTAGTTGTTGCGCCCCTTCTCCTTGGCGTAGTACATCGCCACGTCCGCGTGCTTCATGAGCGTGGCGCTGTCCTTGCCGTCGGCCGGGTAGAGGCTGATGCCGATCGAGCAGGAGGTGTTCAGGTGCTGGTTGCCGATCAGCATGGGCTCGCCCATCGCGTGGATCATCTTGTCGGCCACCTGCTGCGCGGCCTCGTCGTCGGCGTCGCGCAGGTTCTCCAGGATCACCGCGAACTCGTCGCCGCCCAGGCGCGCGACCGTGTCCGACTCGCGCACGCAGGACCTGAAGCGCGCCGCCACGCGCTTGAGCAGCTCGTCGCCCACGTCGTGGCCGAGCGAGTCGTTGATCGTCTTGAAGCGGTCCAGGTCGATGAACATGAAGGCGAAGCCGGCCTTCTGCCGCGCCGCGTTCACGATGCCCTGCTCCAGGCGGTCGTGCAGGAGGAACCGGTTGGGCAGGCCGGTGAGCGAGTCGCGCGTGGCGAGGTACTCGGCCTTCTCCTCGGCCTGCTTGCGCTTGGTCACGTCGGTCGAGGTGCCCGTCATGCGCAGCGCCCGGCCCTCGGCATCGCGCTGCGTCACCTTGCCGCGCGAGTGGATCCAGATCCACGCCCCGCCCGCCTCGCGCACGCGGTACTCGCACTCGAAGGCCTCGCTCACCCCGCGCACGGCGTTCGCGAGGGTCGCCTCGAACAGGGCGCGGTCCTCCGGGTGGTTCCACGCGATCACGTCCGCGGTGCGGATGGTGGCCTCGCGCTGCGGCTCGCCCAGCAGGGCCGCCCAGCCCTCGTTGAAGTACACGCAGTCCGAGCGCAGGTCCCAGTCCCACAGCGCGAGGCTCGAGCCGGTGAGGGCGAGGTCGAGCCGCTCCTTGGCGCGCAGGGTGCGCTCCTCCGCGCGCTTTCGCTCGGTGATGTCGCGCCCGAAGCCCAGCACGTACGTGAGGCCGGCCACGCGCAGGGGCTTGCCGGTGAAGGCGTAGGGCCGCACCTCGCCCGACTTGTCCAGCATGTGCGCCTCGACCGACACCTCGCCGCCGTCCTCGAGCACCTGGCGGATGGCCGCCTGCACCAGTCCGCGGTCGCCGGGGGCGATCAGGTCGAGCGGGCCCAGCGTGGCGATCTCCAGGTCGGAGTAGCCCGTGACGGCGGTCATCCGCGCGTTCCAGCGCAGCATCTCGCCTTCGCGCGAGAAGAGGAAGAAGGCGCCGGGCAGGCTCTGGATCACCGCGTCCGAGAACTCCCGCTCGCGGGCGAGCGCGTCCTCGAGTTCCTCCGCGCGCTGCGCGCTCGCGAGCGCATCGGAACCGTCGACCGCCGTGCGCCGCGTCTCCAGCCGCGCCATGGCGAGCGAGGCGAGGTTCTCGAGGGCGGCGCGCTCGGCGCCTTCCAGGCGGCGCGGCACGCGGTCGGCCACGGTGAGCGCGCCCATCACGTGCCCGTCGGGCGTCACCAGCGGGGCCGAGCACAGGAAGCGCATGCGCGAGGGGCCCGCCACCAGCGGATGGCCCTTGAGCGGCGACTCGTGCGTGTCGGGCACCTCGATGAAGCCGGCGCGCATGCCTTCGCGCAGGGCGAGGGCCTCGCCCCCGCGCAACTCGCGGAAGTCGATGCCCACGCCGGCCTTCACCCACTCGCGCCCGGTGTCGTGGAAGGAGAGCCAGGCCATGGGCGCGTGAAGCGCCTCCTGTGCGCGTCGCGCGAGGTCGTCGAAGACGCTCTCCGGCGGCGAGCCGAGGATCCGGTAGGCGGCCAGTCGCGCCAGGCGCTCCTCCTCACGGACCGAAGGGCGCGGGGCGGATGCCATGGCGGAGCTCACGGGCCGAGGTCGCAGAGGACCGGGGCGTGGTCCGAGGGCCTTTCGAGCCGGCGCGGCTCCACGTCGATGGTGCACGCCCGGCAGCGGGCCGCCAGCGGGGCGGAGAGCAGGATGTGGTCGATGCGCAGCCCCAGGTTGCGACGGAACGCGGCCATGCGGTAATCCCACCAGCTGTACGATTTCTCGGGCTGCTCGAAGAGCCGGAACGCGTCGGCCAGGCCGAGCGCGGCCAGGGCGCGAAGCGCTTCGCGCTCGGCCTCGCTCACGAGGACCTGGCCGCGCCAGGCTTCCGGGTCGTGCACGTCGCGATCCTCGGGGGCGACGTTGTAGTCGCCCAGCACCGCGAGGCTGGGACGCTCGGCGAGCTCGGCGCGCAGCCACTGGGCGAGCGCGGCGAACCAGCGCAGCTTGTACTCGTACTTGTCGGAGCCGACGGCCTGCCCGTTCGGGCAATACACGCTCACCACGCGCACGCCCTGCACGTCGGCGGCGATGACGCGCTTTTGCAGGTCCGCGAACCCCGGGATGCCGCGCACCACGTGGGTGGCCTCCTCGCGCGTGAGGATCGCGACGCCGTTGTACGTCTTCTGCCCGTCGTGGATCCAGCGATAGCCCGCCTGCTCG
>JBGAOO010000354.1:0-3377 GCA_044221765.1 Usitatibacteraceae bacterium
GCCTGCACGCGATCGAGGCCGGCGCGGACCTGCTGCAGGGCTTCTACCTGGGCAGCCCGGCGGCCGGCCTCGAGGTGGCGGCGGGCACCGGGCAACTGCTCGAGGAGCTCCTGCGCCTGGCCGGGCGCGGGGAGCCCCGCGGCGCTACTGCACGATCTCCAGGTGACCCAGGCCCGAGCCCAGGTCGCGGTTCTTCGCGTTCTTGCTCTCGAGCTTGATCTTCAGGCGCAGGTCGTTCACCGAGTCGGCGTTTCGCAGCGCGTCCTCGTAGCTGATCATGTCCTGCTCGAACAGGTCGAACAGGGCCTGGTCGAAGGTCTGCATGCCCAGCTCGCGCGAGCGCGACATGAGCGCCTTCATCTCGTGCACCTCGCCCTTGAAGATGAGGTCGGACATGAGCGGCGAGTTGAGCATGATCTCGATGGCCGCCACGCGCCCCTTGGAGCCCTTCTTCGGGATGAGGCGCTGGGAGATGATCGCCTTCAGGTTGAGCGAGAGGTCCATGAGCAGCTGGGCCCGGCGCTCCTCCGGGAAGAAGTTGATGATCCGGTCCAGGGCCTGGTTGGTGGAGTTCGCGTGCAGCGTGGACATGGCGAGGTGCCCGGTCTCGGCGAAGGCGATGCCGTACTCCATCGTCTCGCGCTCGCGGATCTCGCCGATCAGGATCACGTCGGGCGCCTGGCGCAGCGTGTTCTTCAGGGCCGCGAACCAGTTGTCGGTGTCCACGCCCACCTCGCGCTGCGTGATGATGCAGTTGCGGTGCTCGTGCACGTACTCGACCGGGTCCTCGATCGTGATGATGTGGCCGTAGCTGTTCTCGTTGCGGTGGCCGATCATCGCCGCGAGCGAGGTCGACTTGCCCGAGCCCGTGCCGCCCACGAAGATCACCAGGCCGCGCTTGGTCATCGCCACGTCCTTGAGCACCGCCGGCAGGCCCAGCTCGTCGAACTTCGGGATCGTGGTGGTGATCGTGCGCAGCACCAGGCCCACGCGGCCCTGCTGCACGAAGGCGTTCACGCGGAAGCGCCCCACGCCCGTGGGGCTGATCGCGAAGTTGCACTCGTTGGTCGCCTCGAACTCGGCGGCCTGCTTGTCCGTCATGATCGAGCGGGCGAGCTCCTGCGTGTGGATGGGCGACAGGCTCTGCTGCGACACCGGCGTCACCTTGCCGTCGACCTTCATCGCGGGCGGGAAGCCGGCGGTGACGAACAGGTCCGAGCCCTTGCGCGCGATGAGCGCGCGCAGCAGGTCGTGCATGAACTTCAGGGATTGTTCGCGTTCCATGGAGCCTCCTGGCGTTCAGCCGATGAATGCGTCCTTGTTGGCGGCCTTCATGCGGGCCTCCGGGATCGAGATCATGCTGCGCTTCACCAGGTCCTGCAGGTTCTGGTCGAGCGTCTGCATGCCGATCGCCTGGCCGGTCTGGATGGCCGAGTACATCTGCGCGACCTTCGCCTCGCGGATGAGGTTGCGGATGGCGGGGGTGCCGATCATGATCTCGTGCGCGGCCACTCGCCCCTGGCCGTCCTTGGTCTTGCACAGCGTCTGCGAGATCACGGCGCGCAGCGACTCCGAGAGCATCGCGCGGATCATCTCCTTCTCCGCCGCGGGGAACACGTCGATGATGCGGTCCACGGTCTTGGCGGCCGAGGACGTGTGCAGCGTGCCGAACACCAGGTGGCCCGTCTCGGCGGCCGTCATGGCGAGGCGGATGGTCTCCAGGTCGCGCATCTCGCCCACCAGGATGATGTCCGGGTCCTCGCGCAGCGCGCTGCGCAGGGCGTTCGCGAAGGAGAGCGTGTGCGGGCCCACCTCGCGCTGGTTGATCAGGCACTTCTTGGCCTCGTGCACGAACTCGATCGGGTCCTCCACCGTGAGGATGTGGCCGTACTCGTTCTCGTTCACGTCGTTCACCATCGCCGCGAGCGTGGTGGACTTGCCCGAGCCCGTGGGGCCGGTCACCAGCACCAGGCCGCGCGGGTACTTCGCGATCTCGGCGAAGATCTTGGGCGCGTGCAGGTCCTCGAGCGTGAGCACCTTCGAGGGGATGGTCCGGAACACGGCGCCCGCGCCGCGGTTCTGGTTGAAGGCGTTCACGCGGAAGCGCGCGAGGTTCGGGATCTCGAAGGAGAAGTCGACCTCCAGGATCTCCTCGTACACCTTGCGCTGGCTGTCGTTCATGATGTCGTACACCATGCCGTGCACGTCCTTGTGCTCGAGCGGGGGCACGTTGATGCGGCGCACGTCGCCGTGCACGCGGATCATCGGCGGCAGGCCCGCGGACAGGTGCAGGTCGGAAGCCTTGTTCTTGACGGAGAAAGCGAGCAGTTCGGCGATATCCATCTTTTTCCGGTTCTCGTGGCGAGGAGGGTGGCGGCGCGGAGGGTCTCCGGCGTTCGCCAGAGTAGAATGCGCTCTCGAAGACGGCCCGATTATGTCTCCAATAGCCGAAAACCTGCAAGCCGTAAGAAGCCGCATTTCCGAGGCGTTACAAGGGGATAGCCGCGCCATCACGCTCGTGGCGGTGAGCAAGACGCAGCCGCTGGAACGCGTGCGCGAGGCCCTGGAGGCCGGCCAGCGCGACTTCGGCGAGAACTACGTGCAGGAGGCGATCGCGAAGATCCGGGCGCTCGAGGGCCGCGGCGCCGTCTGGCATTTCATCGGGCACCTGCAGGGCAACAAGGCGAAGGAGGTCGCCGGCCACTTCGACTGGGTGCACGGCGTGGACCGCGCGCGCATCGCCGACCTGCTCTCGCGCCATCGCCCCGCACACCTGGCGCCGCTGCAGGCCTGCGTGCAGGTGAACATCAGCGAGGAGGCCACCAAGGCCGGCGTGCGGCCGGAGGAGGCGCTCGCGCTCGCGCGCCACGTGGCCTCGCTCCCGGGGCTGCGCTTTCGCGGCCTCATGGGCATGGCGAGCCCGTCGGGCGATTTCGCGCGCGCGCGCGCCGAGTTCGCGGTGCTGCGCCGCACGTTCGAGGAGCTGGCGCGGGCCGGGCTCGCGCCCGACACGCTGTCGATGGGCATGACGCAGGATTTCCCGGCGGCGCTCGCCGAGGGGGCCACGATGCTGCGCATCGGCACGGCCATCTTCGGCGCGCGGGCGCCGGCCGGACCGGACGACGCGGCCGCCCAGGCGGCGCAGGCGACATGAAGATCACCTTCCTCGGCGGCGGCAACATGGGCGCGGCCATCATCGGCGGCCTCGCCGCGCGCGGCTTTCCCGCCGCCGACATCACGGTCGTCGACCCCGGCGAGGGCGCCCGCGAGGCCGTGGCCTCGCGCTTCGGCGTCGCCACGCGCGAGCGGGCGGGCCCGGACCTGCCGGCGGCCGACGTCCTCGTGCTCGCGGTGAAGCCGCAGCAGATGCGCGAGGC
>JBGAOO010000355.1:0-3363 GCA_044221765.1 Usitatibacteraceae bacterium
ATCCTCACCGGTGGCGACCACGCGGCCACCGACTTCTTCCGCCGCGCAACTGGCGAGAAGCTCTATGCCGCCTTCAAGCCGGTGGTCTCGAAGAAGGTGGGCGAGGTGGGCGCCACGAAGGCCTACAAGGACCTCATGGGGAAGGCCGGCGGCCTGGGCTCCATGCTCGGCGGCGGCAAGTCGCTGGACCTGGACGACTACGTGACGAACAAGGCGCTCGACGGCCTCTTCGCCACCGTGGCCACGGAAGAGAAGAAGATCCGCACCAATCCCGCCGCGCGCACCACGGACCTGTTGAAGACCGTGTTCGGCAAGTAGCCGGATGCGGCGCTCGCGCACCCCCGACCGATAGACCTCTCCTGGAGTCCACCGTGTTTCGCTCTCTCGCCCTGCCCGCCCTCCTGCTCGCCACCAGCGCCTGCCTCGCCGCCGATCCGGTCCCCGTCACCGATTTCGCGAGCGGCCCCGGCAACGGCACCTACTCATTCGCCTCGAGCAACCCGCCCACGGTGATGGAGCTCATCAACAAGGGTCGGCCCCGCCCCTCCGCCACGGGCCAGGGCGAACTGCTCCTCCCGGCCAACGCACCGGCCGGCCGCAAGCTCGCCGCCGTCGTGCTCGTCCCGGGCTCCGGCGGCGTGTACCCGGAGCTCGCCAGCTTCTGGGCCGCGCGCCTGAACCAGGCGGGCATGGCGGTGTTCATCCTCGACGTCTTCGGCCCGCGCGGCGTGAAGTCGACGGCCGAGGACCAGAGCCGGGTGCCCTTCAGCGCGGACCTCGCGGACGCCTTCGTCGCCCTGGGCCTGCTCGCGAGCCACCCGCGCATCGACCCGGCGAAGATCGCGGTGATGGGCTTCTCGCGCGGGGCCATGGCTTCGGTGCGATCGAACGTCACGCGCATCGCCGCGGGCACGGCCACGGGCAGCGCCCGCTTCGCGGCCCACGTCTCGCTCTACAGCGGCGGTTGCACCGGCTACACGGCCGTCACTGCCAAGCCCGGCGCCTTCGGCCCGGCCCCGATGCTCTTCATCCACGGCGAGGACGACGACTACACCTACGCGAGCGATTGCCGCGACTATGCCAAGCGCATCTCCGCCGCCGGCACGCCCGCGGACTTCGTCCTCCTCGCCGGCGCGCGCCACAAGTTCGACATGGACGATCCGAAGCGCGTGAACCTGCCCGCCGTCACCAAGGCGCGCGAGGGATGCCCGCTCGAGTTCGACGTGGTCGATCTCACGATGCGGGACCGCCGCAGCGGCGCCGCGCTCAACCAGGAGAAGGCCGCGGCCCTGAACCGCGAGCTGTGCAGCGACAAGGGCGCGACGATCGAGGGCGACCGCAAGGCCCGCGAGAGCGCCGGCATGGCGGTGCTCGACTTCCTCGCGAAGACGCTCAAGCCGTGATCGCATCGGGCCGCGCCGGCTGGCTCGCGCCCGCCCTCCTGGCCGTCCTCGCCGGCTGCGCCGTCGAGGAGTCCGCCCGCACGCCCGACAGGCCGCGCCCCACCGACATCCGTGCGCAGATCGCGAGCGTCATCCCGGCCAACGTGCCCGACCGCGCCGGCTGGGCCGCCGACATCCACGCCGCGCTTGCCACGCTCTCGATCGAACCCGACCCGGGCAACATCTGCGCGGTCATCGCCATCACCGAGCAGGAGTCGACCTTCCGGGTCGACCCGCCGGTGCCGAACCTGGGCCGGATCTCGAACGAGGAGATCGACCGCCGCGTGGAGAGGATCGGCATCCCGAAGCTCGCGGCCCACATGGCCCTCAAGCTGACCTCCTCCAACGGCAAGACGTATGCCGAGCGCATCGACGCCGCGAAGACCGAGAAGGAACTGAGCGACACCTTCGACGACTTCATCGGCCAGGTGCCGCTGGGCCAGCGCCTGTTCGGCAACCTGAACCCCGTTCGCACCGGGGGCCCGATGCAGGTGGGCATCGCCTTCGCCGAGCGGCACGCGAAGCAGCGGCCGTATCCCTACCCGATGGCCGGCTCCGTGCGGCAGGAAGTGTTCACGCGCCGCGGCGGGCTCTACTTCGGCATCGCGCACCTGCTCGACTACCCGGCCGCCTACCCCAGGCACCTCTACCGGTTCGCGGACTTCAACGCGGGCCGCTACGCGAGCCGCAATGCCGCCTTCCAGAACGCGGTGAGCATCGCCTCGGGTATCGCGCTCGACCTCGACGGCGACCTCGTCAATCCCGGCAGCGACGAGGCGCACCCGGGCAGCACCGAGCTCGCGGTGCGCACCCTCGCGAAGCAGTTGGACCTGGGCCATGACGCCATCCGCAAGGCGCTCAAGCTGGAAGACAGCCCAGACTTCGACCGGCACGTGCTCCACAAGCGCGTGTTCGAACTGGCGGAGCGGATGGAGCGCAAGGCCCTGCCACGGGCGATGGTGCCGCGCATCGAGCTGAAGAGCCCGAAGTTCACGCGCAAGCTCACCACCGAGTGGTTCGCGAACCGCGTGGACGAGCGGCACCGGCGCTGCCTCGCGCGGCTCGAGGCCGGCGGCGGCAGGTAGCGAACCGTGACGGGAACGCGCCAGCGGAACGAGGAAGCGAAGTTGCGCAGCAATTCCACGGCCGGTACGGGCCCGCCGCCGCCGCCCGACGCGGGTGCCGCCGCGATGTCGCGAAAGGCCACATAGCCGGGCCGGGCCAGTTCGGCGGCGCCCAGCCGGTGCACGCTCATCGACCAATCGCCGAATTCGCGGCGATCGACCCGCCGGTGCTCGAGCACGTGGATGTCGTGATTGCGGGCGTCCGCGCGAATGCGCCCCATGGTCTCCTCCACCGCCGCCGCGGGACCCTCGAGGACCTGCATGAAGTTGCCCTCGGCGTACAGGAGCAGGCCCGTCACCGCCTGCGCAGTGTTGTGGCGGATGGACGACTCGAGGATGGCACGCAGGTCTTCGTCCTGCATCTCCCTCGTGGCCGTGCTCACGTAGATCAGCTGGGTCAGGGGCATCGCGCGGGCCCGGTAACGCCGCCCCGGAACATGACCGGGCGGAACATCGGCGCCATCTTACGCCCCGCGCATCCGGCTGGCGGCCCGACCACGGCACGGCCGAGACAGTACCCCTCGTGCTTCACCGGTCATTCCTTGACAGTGAATCGGGCGCGGTCGCAGTATCGGCCCGCTGGACGCGCCGGCCCTCGAACGAGGTCCGAAGCGGCGGGAGCCTCCACCGTTCCCGCTGCGATACGGCGCGAATTTCGGGGAAGAGCGCTCGCGCGAATCCCGGCACGATGCTCAGGGGCAGGACCGCGAAGCCGAGGGCGTCGACGTGCACACCCGTGCATCGTTCCAGCCACCCGACTTGCATCCCGTGCCGGCAACGTGCCGGAGGCTGCCGGC
>JBGAOO010000356.1:0-3388 GCA_044221765.1 Usitatibacteraceae bacterium
GGCCTCCACGCGCATGTCCTGGAAGAGCAGCAGCTCCTCCTGCTCCTTCGCGAGGGGCGCGGTCGCCGAGTAGGAGATGATGCGGCGCAGCTCGATCTCGGCGGGCTCGACCAGCGCCTTCTCCGCCCCCTCCATCACCTGGAAGCCGACCTTGAGCCGCAGCGAGTAGTCGAACACGCGGCCCTCGGCCGTCAGCGTCTGGATGTTCTTCTCCGTGGACTCCGACAGGATGCGCAGGTGCGCCTCGGCCTGCCCGGGGGTCGCGACGACCCGGGTGGGCGAGCCCGTCACCTGCCGGCGCAGCTCCGCGAGCACCTGCGAGGGCACGTTGCTCGAGAGGTAGATCGTCTTCAGGCCCGTGGGCGCCTCCCCGCGCAGGTGGAAGCCGCAGCCGGCCAGCGCGAGCAGCAGGGCGAGGGCGGCGAGCCTAGACAACGACGTTCACCAGCCGGCCGGGCACCACGATGACCTTCTTCGCGGGCCTGCCTTCCATGAACTTCACCGCGCCCTCGCAGGCGAGCGCCGCCTTCTCGATGTCCTCCTTCGTCGCGGCGGAGGGCACCTGGATCTCGCCGCGCAGCTTGCCGTTCACCTGGACCATGAGGGTGATCGTGTCCTGCACGAGCGCGGACTTGTCCGTCTCGGGCCAGGGCTGGTCGATGAGGCGCGTGCCCGGGCGAAGCGCCGACCAGAGCGCCGTGCAGATGTGCGGCACGACGGGGTTGAGCAGCAGCACCGCGCCTTCGAGCACTTCCTGCGCGACGGCGCGGGCGGCGGGCGAGGCGTCCTTCGCGGCGGTGTCGGAGAAGGCGTTCAGCAGCTCCATGACCGCCGCGATGGCCGTGTTGAACTGCAGGCGGCGGCCGTAGTCGTCGCCCACCTTGTCGATGGTCCGGTGCAGCTTGAAGCGCAGGTCCTTCAGCTCCTTCGACAGCTCGCCGCCCGCGCGCCCGGCCACCGGGCCGCCGGCCGACAGGTGGTCGTGCACGAGCTTCCAGAGCCGCTTCAGGAACCGGAAGGAGCCTTCCACGGACGTGTCGGACCAGAGGATGGTGTCGGTGGGCGGGCTCGCGAACATCACGTAGAGGCGGGCCGTGTCCGCGCCGTAGCGGTCGATGAGGTCCTGGGGATCCACGCCGTTGCGCTTGGACTTGGACATCGTGCCGATGCCGCCGTATTCCACGGGCAGCCCGTCGGCCTTGAGGGTCGCGCCGGTGATGCCGCCCTCGGCGTTCGCCTTCACCTCGATCTCCTCGGGCGCGTAGTAGGCGATGCCGCCCTTTTCCGTGCGGCGCGAGAAGATGTGGTTGAGCACCATGCCCTGGGTGAGCAGGTTCTTGAACGGCTCGTCGAGCCGGACGAGGCCCAGGTCGCGCATCGCCTTCGTCCAGAAGCGCGCGTAGAGCAGGTGCAGGATCGCGTGCTCGATGCCGCCGATGTACTGGTCCATCGGCATCCAGTACTGCGCGCGTTCGTCCACCATCGTCTTCGCGTCGGGGCAGGTGTAGCGCATGTAGTACCAGGACGAGTCGACGAAGGTGTCCATCGTGTCCGTCTCGCGCCGCGCCTCGCCCCCGCACTTCGGGCACTTGCATTCGTAGAACGCCCGGCTCTTCGCGAGCGGGCTGCCGCTGCCGTCGGGCACCAGGTCCTCGGGCAGCACGACGGGAAGCTGGTCGTCGGGCACGGCGACGTCGCCGCACGCCGGGCACAGCACGATCGGGATGGGCGTGCCCCAGTAGCGCTGGCGCGAGATGCCCCAGTCGCGCAGGCGGAACTGCTTGCGCTTCGCGCCCAGGCCCCATCGCGCCCAGGTCGGCGGCGACCGCGTCGATGGCCGCCTGCTGCGCGAGGCCGTCGTACTTGCCGGAATGCACGCACGCGCCGGCCTGCTCGTACCAGGGCTGCCACGCGTCGGTGGAGTAGGCCTGGCCGTCCACGTCGATGACCTGCCGGATGGGCAGGCCGTACTTCTTCGCGAAGGCGAAGTCGCGCTCGTCGTGGCCCGGCACCGCCATCACCGCGCCCTCGCCGTAGCCCATGAGCACGTAGTTGCCGACCCACACCTCGACCGGTTCCTTCGTGAAGGGGTGCAGCACGAAGAGCCCGGTGGGCATCCCCTTCTTCTCCATCGTGGCGAGGTCGGCCTCCATCACGCCGCCCTTCTTGCACTCCTCGATGAAGGCGGCGAGCGCCGGGTCGGTCTTCGCGGCTTCGGCCGCGAGCGGGTGTTCGGCCGCCACGGCGGCGAAGGTGATGCCCATGATCGTGTCGGCGCGGGTGGTGTAGACCTTGAGGCCAAGGGGTCCCATCCCGTCAGGACGGGGACCCCCGCCATCGGCCATGCGCCTCGCGGTCTCTTCGGCGTAGGGCAACGTGAACTCGACGCCGAAGGAGCGGCCGATCCAGTTGCGCTGCATCTGCTTCACCTGCTCGGGCCAGCCCAGGCCGTCCAGCGCGTCGACCAGCTCGTCGGCGTACTGCGTGATCCGCAGGTACCACATGGGGATCTCGCGCTTCTCGACCGTCGCGCCCGTGCGCCAGCCCTTGCCGTCGATCACCTGCTCGTTGGCGAGCACGGTCTGGTCGACCGGGTCCCAGTTCACCGTGCCCGTCTTCTTGTAGGCGATGCCCTTCTCGCGCAGGCGCAGGAAGAACCACTGGTTCCAGCGGTAGTAGGCGGGCGAGCAGGTGGCCACCTCGCGCGTCCAGTCGATCGCGAACCCGAGCGACTGGAGCTGGCGCTTCATGTAGGCGATGTTCTCCCAGGTCCACTTCGCGGGCGGCACGCCGTTCGCCATGGCGGCGTTCTCGGCGGGCAGGCCGAAGGCGTCCCAGCCCATGGGCTGCAGGACGTTGAAGCCCTTCATGCGCAGGTAGTGGTAGAGCGCGTCGTTGATCGAGTAGTTGCGCACGTGCCCCATGTGCAGCTTGCCCGACGGGTAGGGGAGCATCCCCACGTCGAAGTACTTGGGCTTGTCGCTCGAGTCAGGCGCGACGAAGGCGCGGGTGTCGGCCCAGGTTTTCTGGACGGCGGGCTCGAGCGTCTTCGGGTGGTACAGGGGGTCCATTGCGGCTCTCGGTCGGCGGTCGGCGTTGTGCAATGCGCAATTATAGCAGTGGGGTGCGCCAACTCCTTGATTTGGCGCGCGGTATCCGCGGAGGGAACTCGCGCAGCGCAACGGCTGTCAGCCCTTCGGGTGCCCTGACCTTTTGGGGGTGCCCGGAAAGTGGGGCAGAACTTTGAAGGGCGCCTTGGCGGGCGCCCTTTTTTTGGCCCGCGATTCCCGCGGCGCAAGCGGAATTGGCCGGTCGCTCGCGCGAAACCCGTTCTCCCGGATGCGGAATAGTCGTGTCGACACCGAAATCCGGAGAAGTTATAAGGTCG
>JBGAOO010000357.1:0-3356 GCA_044221765.1 Usitatibacteraceae bacterium
AAGGTGATCGTGCGCGTGCCCTACCGCGCGCGGCCCTGAGAGGCGGCGCGCGCTAGAGCGTGTCCGTCACCTGCGGGAAGACGCGGGTGAAGGCCTCGGCGTGGCGGATGTCCTTGCGGCCGGTGATGCGCCGCGCGTGGTTGGCGCGGTGCTCGGCGCGCTCGGCGTAGTGCTGCTGGAGGTACTGCTGCGCCTTCATCGCCGCCATCGCCTCCAGCTTGAGCGGGAATACCGCGGAGATGTCCACGTAGGTGTTCGGCACGAAGCCGCACATCTCCGTCTGGTGCGGCTCGAAGAGGTAGAGCTCCGAGGGCGTCACGATGTCGAAGGCGCTCTCCACGCCCGAGCCGGTCGAGAGCATGCGCGCGCGCTGCACCGCGCTCGAGGCCATGCCGTGGTCCGGGTTGAAGGGGTCGCGGTCGGCGTGGGTCACGATCACGTCGGGCTTCTCGGCGCGGATGAGTTCCACGATGCGCGCCACTTCCGCCGGGCCCATCTCCAGCGGGTAGTCGCCCAGGTCGAAGGCGAGGAACCTCGCGCCCAGGACGGCGGCGGCCTTCTCGGCCTCGGCGTGGCGGATCTTCTTCACGTTCGCCTCGGTCTGGTCCTTCTGCTTCCACAGCTCGCCCGACTCGCCGCGCTCGCCGTAGGAGAGGGCGACGACCGTCGCCTCGCCGCCGGACTTCGTGAACACCGCCACGGCGCCGGCGCAGCGCCACACGAAATCGGCCGAGTGCGCGCCGATCACCAGCATCTTCCTGCCTGCGTTGCCCATGCTCTTCCTTTCCTTGGCGGGGCCGGGGTGCGGCCCTATTCGGTGATGCCGGCGGTCTTGATGACGCGCGCCCAGAGCTCGACCTCGGCCTTGAGGAAGCGGCCGAAGCTCGCGCCGTCCGCCGGGTCGACCACCGCGCCCAGGGAGACGAGCTTCTCGCGCACGGCCTCGTTCTCGAGCGCCTTGAGGACCTCGTCCTGCAGGCGCTTCACGACGGCCGGGGGCGTCTTCGCCGGCACGACGAAGCCCCACCACACGGTCGCGTCGAAGCCGGGCGTGCCCGCCTCGCGGAAGGTGGGCACCTCCGGCAGCGCGGGCAGCCGCGCGCGGCCCGAGACCGCCAGCGCGCGCAGCTTGCCCGACTTCACGTGCGGCACGGCCTCGATGGGGTTGATGAGCATGAAGTCGATGCGCGCGCCGATGAGATCGGTGAGCGCCGGCGCCCCGCCCTTGTAGGGCACGTGCAGCGCGTCGAACTTCGCCTCGGACTTGAGCAGCTCCGTGGCGAGGTGCCCGGAGCCGCCGGCCGCCGCCGAGCCGTAGTTGAGCTTGCCGGCCTTCTCGCGGGCGAGCCGCAGGAACCCGGGGAGGTCCTTCGCGGGCGAGGACTCGGGCACCACGAGCACGAGCGGGGCGTAGCCCACCTTCGCCACGGGGGCGAAGTCGCGCAGCGTGTCGAAGGGGATCTCCTTGTGCAGCGTCATGTTGGAGGCGAGCCCGTTCGCGCCCAGCAGGAGCGTGTAGCCGTCGGGCGCGCTCTTCGCGACGAAGTCGGCGCCGATGTTGGCGTGGCCGCCGGGCTTGTTCTCCACGAGGACGGGCTGGCCCACCTGCTCGGCGACCTTCTGCCCGACCACGCGCGCGACGGTGTCGACGGCGCCGCCGGCGGCGAAGGGCACGACGACCTTCAGCGCCTTGGCCGGGAAGGCCTGCGCAAGAGCGAAGGGCGGGGCGAGCAGCGCGCAGGCGAGGAGCGCGGCGCGCAGGGGGAGGCAGGTCTTCATCGGGGTTCTCCGGTCGGGGGACGGTGCACGGGAAGGGCTAGCGCTTCAGCAGGTGCTCGTAGTTCGCGCCCATCACCTCGGTGATGGGCTTGCCTTCGCGCAGCGCCTGCGCCATCGCGGCCTCGCGGCCGGCGATGAACTCGGCGGCCTCGATCACCGCCGGGGCGAGCGCGGGCCGCAGGAAGATCGCGGCGCTCGCGTCGGCGAGGACGTAGTCGCCGGGGTGCACCGTCACGTTGCCGATCTCCACGGGCACCTGGCTGCCGAGCTCGACGATGCGCCCGCGCGCCGTGCGCGAGGTGCAGGAGCGGGCATAGACGGGGAAGTCGTACGCGCGCGCCTCGTCGATGTCGCGCACCGGGCCGTCGGCGATCACGCCTTCGGCGCCGCGCACCTGCGCGCCCAGCGTGAGGATGCCGCCCCAGCTGCCCGCCTCGACGCCGCTGCGCTGCTCGACGACGATCACGCTGCCCGGCCCGCAGGCCTCGACCGCGGCGGTGCCCAGGTGGCGCACGGGCCCGGGCGGGGGCAGGCCCACGCCCAGCTTCACCGTGATGGCGCGGCCGGCGATGCGCCGCGGCGCGGCGAGCTGCGCAAGGCCCGTCACCACGCCGGCCTGGCCGAGCTTGTCGAGCGCGTCGGAAACCGCGCAGGTGTCCAGGCGCGCCAGGCGCTCGAGGAGGGGATCGGGGGAGGTCATGTCGGGCGCGCGCGCGGGTCGTCGTCGGGTGTCGCGGGCCATGATTGCATCCGCCCAAGGGCGAGTCCAATATATATTCCAGCCTCCAGTCATATCGAATCGCTATGAGCGTAGACCTGCGCCAGCTCCGCTATTTCGTCGCCGTGGCCGAGGAGCTGAACTTCAGCCAGGCCGCGCGGCGCCTGCACATGAGCCAGCCGCCCCTCAGCCTTCAGATCCGCGCGATGGAGGAGGCCCTGGGCGTCCAGTTGCTCGAGCGCAACCGCCGCCGCGTGCGCCTCACCGAGCCGGGCCGGCTCTACCTCGAGCAGGCGCGCTCGGTGCTCGCGCAGATGGACGGCGCGGGCGAGGCCGTGCGCCGCGCCGCGCGCGGGGAGGCCGGCGAGATCCGCGTGGCCTTCACCGGCTCGGTGCCGATGGCCGCGGCGTTCCCGCGATTCATCCAGGCCTTCCGCGAGAGCCACCCGGCGGTGCGCCTGGAGATGGGGCACCTCGCCACGGGCGAGCAGCTGCAGGCCCTCGTGGCGCGGCGCATCGACGTGGGCTTCCTGCGCCCGTCGCACGAGTTCACGCCCTCGGCCGACATCGCGGTGCACCGCATCCGCGAGGACGAGCTCGTGGCCGTGCTGCCCGAGGGGCACCGCCTGGCGCGCGCCCGCGGGGGCATCCGCGTCGCCGACCTCGCGGCCGAGCCCTTCGTGTTCTTCCCGCACGGGCTCGGCTGCGGCCTGCACGAGCACGTGATGGGCCTGTGCCAGCAGGCCGGCTTCGCCCCGCGCGTGGCGCTCGAGGCGCGCGAGGGCGTCACGATCCTCGCCCTCGTCGCCGCCGGCACCGGGATCTCGATCCTGCCCGACACCTACCGGCACGCGGGCAT
>JBGAOO010000015.1:0-20465 GCA_044221765.1 Usitatibacteraceae bacterium
GGCGGCCGACAGCGTCACGATCGCGAGCGAGCACCGCGCCGCCGGCAGCACGGCCACCTTCGAGTACGCCAACCTGCTCTTCACCGGCATGGCGCGCTTGCGCGCGCGCCTGCTCGACACCGGCGTGCGCGCCCTGGCGGCCCGCGATCCGGGCACGGGCGCGCCGGCGGGCGGTTCCGCCTCGCTCCTGCCGGTCTGGGAAGCCGCCGGGCTCCCGGTCGAGACCCTCGACCTCTCGCGCCTGCGCCCGCCGCAGGGTCCGGCACGCGGGGCGCGCGAGGCGGTCGCGGCGCAGGAACCCGCCCTGCCCGCCGGCCTGCGCCACGAAGTGCGCAGCCTGCTCTTCGCCGACGCGGTCGGCTACAGCAAGCTGAGCGAGGACCAGATCCCGCCCTACGTGGCCCATTTCCTGGGCGCGGTGGCGCGCCTGAACGCCCGCACGGCGCACCGCGCCGAGCACGTGGAGACCGCGGGCGACGGGCTCTATCTCGTCTTCCGCGACGCGGGAGCGGCCGGGCGCTACGCGCTCGAGCTCAACGAGGCCGTGAACGCGGCCGACTGGACGGCGGCGGGGCTGCCGGCCTCGTTCCGCCTGCGCATCGCGCTGCACAGCGGCCCCGTGTTCTGCGGGCGCGACCCCGTCGGCGGCGCCGCGCTCTTCACCGGCCCGCACACCAGCCGTGCCGCGCGCATCGAGCCCGTCACGCCGCCGGGGCAGGTCTACGCGAGCGCGGCCTTCGCGGCGGTGGCCGCCGCGGGCGGCGCCGACGACCTCGCCCTGCGCTACGTGGGCCGCCTGCCCCTCGCCAAGGGCCACGGGCTCATGGGCCTGTACCACGTGGACCGCGCGGGCTAGCGGCCCCGGTCGCCCCCCGATTCCTGCATTTCGTCCCCCGCCTCCTGCATTCCGGGCGCCGGCGGTTGCGCGGGCCCTCCCCCGCCCCGACACTGCGCGATCGGCGGAAGATCCCGCCCCACGGCAAGGTCCGAGTCAGGGAGGCTCACCCCATGCTTCAGCTCACCGGCGTCACCCACGTCTACCCCAACGGCACGCGCGCGCTCGACGACGCGACGCTCTCCATCCCCAACGGCATGTTCGGCCTGCTCGGGCCCAACGGCGCGGGCAAGTCCACGCTCATGCGCTGCATCGCCACGCTGCAGACGCCCTCGGCGGGCACCATCCGCTTCGGCGACATCGACGCGGTGAAGGAGCCCGAGAAGCTGCGCGCGACGCTCGGCTACCTGCCGCAGGACTTCGGCGTGTACCCGCGCGTGTCCGCCTGGGACCTGCTCGACCACCTCGCCGTGCTCAAGGGCGTCGCGGGCAAGGGCGAGCGCCGGGAGACGGTCGAGACGCTGCTCGCGCAGGTGAACCTGTGGGACGTGCGCAGGAAGGCGGTGGCGGGCTTCTCCGGCGGCATGCGCCAGCGCTTCGGCATCGCGCAGGCGCTCATCGGCAACCCGCGCCTGGTCATCGTCGACGAGCCCACGGCCGGCCTGGACCCGGAGGAGAGGAACCGCTTCAACAACCTGCTCGCGGAGATCGGCGAGAACGTCGTGGTCATCCTCTCGACCCACATCGTGGACGACGTGACCGACCTGTGCGCCAACATGGCGATCATCGTGGGCGGGCGCATCGTGCGCGTGGGCGAGCCGCAGGCCCTGCTCGGCGTCATCCGCGGGCGCATCTGGAAGAGCGTGATCGGCAAGGGCGAGGTGGAGGCGGCCCGCGCGGCGATGGAGGTGATCTCCACGCGCCTTCGCGCCGGGCGCACCGAGATCCACGTGGCGGCCGAGGCGAGCCCCGGCGCGGGCTTCGAGCCCGTCGAGGCGACGCTCGAGGACCTCTACTTCGCCACGCTCGCCGGCCATCGCCGCGCCGCGGCGAACGGCGTGCCGGCGTAGGGGCGGGCCATGCTGCTTCGCATCGCGGCCTTCGAGGCCCGCTACCAGCTGCGCGCCCCGCTCTTCGCCATCGGCTTCGCGCTCTTCTTCCTCTTCGCCTTCGGCTCGGTCACGGTGGACGAGGTGCAGATCGGCGGCAAGGGCAACGTCAACGTGAACTCGCCCTTCGCCATCGCGCAGACGGTGGCCGTGATGAGCCTGCTGGCGGCCTTCGTCGTCACGGCCTTCGTCGCGAACGTCATCGTGCGCGACGACGAGACGGGCTTCGCGCCCATCCTGCGCGCCACGCGCATCACCAAGCGCGACTACCTCGTCGGCCGCTTCGCCGGCGCCTTCCTCGTGAGCCTCGGCGTGCTCGCCTCCGTGCCCCTGGGGATGCTCGTCGGCTCCTGGATGCCCTGGCTCGACCCGGAGAAGGTCGGCCCCTTCGTGGCGCTGCACTACGCCTACGCCTTCCTCGTGGTCGGCGTGCCGACGATGTTCGTGATGGCCACCGGCTTCTTCGCCCTCGCCACGGCCACGCGCTCCATGATGTGGACGTACGTGGGCCTCATCGCCTTCCTGGTGCTGTTCGTGGTGAGCCGCCTGCTGCTGCGCGACCCCGCCTACGACACGATCGCCGCGCTCGCCGACCCGTTCGGGGTGAGCCCCATGGCGCGCACGACGCGCTACTGGACGGTCACCGAGCGCAACACGCTGCTGCCGCCGCTCGAGGGCCTCATGGTCGCCAACCGCGCGATCTGGATCGCGGTGGGCGCCGCGCTCTTCGCGCTGGCCTTCTGGCGCTTCCGGTTCGACGCGCCGGGCATCGGGGCGGGCCGCGCCCGGGCCCGGGAGGCGCAGGCGCCGGCGGCGGCCGTGGCGGCGCTCGCCCGCCGCGCCCTGCCCTCGCCCACGCCCGGCCGGGCCACGGCGTGGCGGCAGTTCGCCGCGCTCACGCGCTTCGACATGGCCTTCGTCTTCCGCAGCCCGGCGTTCTTCGTGCTGCTCGCCCTGGGCATGTTCAACGCCTTCGGCGGCATCGCCGGCTCGGTCACGAACCGGGGCGTGCAGTACTTCCCCGTCACGCGCGCGCTGGTGGAGATCCTCGCCGGCTCGTTCACCTTCATCCCGATCATCATCGCCATCTACTACGCCGGCGAGCTCGTCTGGCGCGACCACGACCGGCGCATGCACGAGATCACCGGCGCGAGCGCCGCGCCCGACTGGGCCTTCGCCGTGCCCAAGATCCTCGCGATCGCGCTCGTGCTCCTGGCGACCTTCCTCGCCGCCGTGCTCGTGGCGGTGTGCTTCCAGGCCTGGCACGGCTACACGGACTTCGAGCTGGGCCACTACCTGCTCTGGTTCGTCTGGCCGGGCCTCGTGACGGCGGTGCTGCTCGCGATCCTGGCGGTCTTCGTGCAGGTGCTCGTGCCGCACAAGTTCATGGGCTGGGCGGCGATGCTGGTCTACGTGGTGGCGAGCATCGCGCTCGCCACGGCGGGCTTCGAGCACAACCTCTACAACTACGCGGGCACCCCGCCGGTGCCGCTCTCGGACATGAACGGGGTGGGCCGCTTCTGGATCGGCCAGGCCTGGTTCCACGCCTACTGGCTCGCCTTCGGCCTGGTGCTCTCGGTGCTCGCGCACTGCCTGTGGCGGCGCGGCGCCGAGACGCGCTTGCGCCCGCGCCTCGCGCGCCTGAAGGGCCGGCTCGCCGGGGCGCCTGGCGCCTTCCTCGCCGCGGGCCTGGCGGGCTGGGTCGGCTTTGGCGCCTACGCGTACTACAACACCAACGTGCTCAACCGCTACCTCACCGCGCCCGAGCGCGAGGCGGCGATGGCCGAGTACGAGAAGGCGCTGATCGGCTTCCAGTCCGTGCCGCAGCCGCGCATCACGCACGTGAAGCTCTCGGTGGACCTGCACCCGCGCGAGACGCGGGCGGTGGCCACGGGCGAGTACGTGCTCGAGAACCGCACCGGCGCGCCCCTGCCCGTCGTGCACGTGCGCTGGGCGCCCGACCCGCGCGTGGACATGGCCGAGCTCGCGGTCGAGGGCGCGGCGCTCGAGAAGGACTTCGAGCGGTTCCACTACCGCATCTACCGCTTCGCGGCCGCGATGCAGCCGGGAGAAAAGCGCCTGCTGCGCTTTCGCACGGTGTTCGCGGAACGGGGCTTTCCGAACAGCGCGCCCTTGACGCGCATCGTCGAGAACGGCTCCTTCCTGGACAACTACGAGGTGGCGCCGATGCTCGGGATGGACAGGAACCTGCTGCTCACCGACCGCGCCAAGCGCCGCAAGCACGGCCTGTCGCCGGACCTGCGCCCGCCGAAGCTGGAGGACGAGGGCGCGCGCGCCAACCACTACCTGCGCCACGACACCGACTGGGTCACGGCCGAGCTCGCGCTCACCACCGACGCGGACCAGGTGCCGGTCGTGCCCGGCTACAAGGTGTCGGACACCACCGAGAACGGCCGGCGCACGCTGCGCACGCGCACCGAGGCGCCGATCATGCAGTTCTTCTCGATGCAGTCGGCGCGCTACGCCGTGAAGGAGGACTCGTGGACGGCGAAGGGCCGCGACCCGGTCGCCCTCGCGGTGTACTACCACCCGGCGCACGAGCACAACGTGCAGCTCATGCTCGATGCGATGAAGGCCTCGCTCGAGGTCTTCTCGGCCGCCTTCTCGCCCTACCAGTTCCGGCAGGCGCGCATCCTGGAGTTCCCGGCGTACGCGAGCTTCGCCCAGGCCTTCGCCAACACGGTGCCGTACTCGGAGGCGATCGGCTTCATCCAGGACCATCCGGCGAAGAGCGCCGAAGGCGACGAGAAGATCGACCTGGTGACCTACGTCACCGCCCACGAGCTGGGCCACCAGTGGTGGGCGCACCAGGTGATCGGCGCGGACAAGCAGGGCATGACCATGCTCTCGGAGACCTTCGCGCAGTACTCGGCCATGCTCGTCATGGAGAGGCTGCACGGCCCGGAGATGGCCAAGAAGTTCCTCAAGTACGAGCTGGACGGCTACCTGCGCAACCGGGGTTCGGAGGCGGTGGAGGAGCTGCCCCTGGTGCGCGTGGAGAACCAGGGCTACATCCACTACCGCAAGGGCACGCTCGTCATGTACTGGCTGAAGGAGATGGTCGGCGAGGAGACGGTGAACCGCGCGCTGCGGCGCCTGCTGGCGAAGTACGCCTTCCAGTCGGCGCCCTACCCGTCCTCGAGCGAGTTCGTCGCCTTCCTGCGCGAGGAGGCCGGGCCCGCGCACGGGCAGCTCATCACCGACCTGTTCGAGCGGATCACGCTCTACGACCTGAAGGCGAAGGACGCCACCTGGAAGAAGCGCGCCGACGGAAAGTACGAGGTGAGCTTCACCGTCGAGGCGAAGAAGCTCTATGCCGACGGCAAGGGCAAGGAGACCGAGGCGCCGCTCGACGAGCCCTTCGAGGTGGGCGTCTTCAGCAGCCAGCCGGGCAAGAAGGGCTTCTCGAAGGCGAGCGTGCTGCTCATCGAGCGCCGCCCCCTCGCCTCGGGGACGTCGACCGTCACGGTGGTGGTGGGCGAGGAGCCGAAGTGGGTGGGCGTCGATCCCTACAACAAGCGCATCGACCGCAATTCCGACGACAACCTGGCGCCGGCGAAGGCCGCTTCCTGACCGCGGCGGGCGCGCATCCGGGGTGCCGGCGGCGGCATCCCGGCTTTCGGGTTACGCTTCGGTCCATGGAAAAGCCCCGCCTCGACATCGCCTTCGTCTCCGACGTGGCCTGCCCGTGGTGCGCGATCGGCCTCGCCTGCCTCGAGCAGGGCCTCGCGCCCCTGGCGGGCGAAGTGGAAGCCGACATCCGCATCGAGCCCTTCGAGCTGAACCCGGACATGGGCCCGGAGGGGGCGGCGGTCGTGCCCTACCTCGCGCGCAAGTACGGGCGCACGCCCGAGCAGGTGGCGCAGGCCCAGGCGCGGATCCGCGAGCGCGGGGCGGCGGCGGGATTCACCTTCGGCGTGCGCGCGCATGTCTGGAACACCTTCGACGCGCACCGGGTGCTGCACTGGGCCGGGCTCGAGGGACGCGCCCTCGACCTCAAGCGCGCGTTGCTCAAGGCCTACCACGGCGAGGGCCGCAACCCGGGCGCGGCCGACGTGCTCGTGGAACTCGCGGGTGCCGTGGGCCTGGACACGGCGCGCGCGCAGGCGATCGTGGCGGGCGAGGAGTTCGCCACCGAAGTGCGCGAGCGGGAGCGCTACTGGCTGCAACGGGGCGTCTCCGGCGTGCCCTTCGTGGTGGTGAACGAGGCGGTCGCGATCGAGGGCGCCCAGCCGCCGGAGGCCTTCGAGCAGGCGCTGCGGCAGGCCGCCCGCGCGCGCTAGCCGCGCCGCCGCCGCGATGAACGGGAACGCCACGCCGGGCAAGCGGCTGCAGGCCTTCCCGTGGATCATCGCGACGCTCGTGGCGGTGCACGCCTGCATGGCCGCCACGCGCGTGACCGCGAGCCTGTGGGTCCTGGACCAGGGCAATGGCGAGTGGACCGTCGGGGTGCTGCTCAGCCTCTTCGCCGTGGCGCCGATCGCGCTCTCGCTCTGGGCCGGGCGCTTCGCCGACCGCCACGGCTTCCACCGCCCGGTCGCCATCGGCGTCGCCATGGCCTTCGCGGGCGCGGTCGTGGCCCTCGCCTTCCCGTCGCTGCCGGCCATCGCCTTCGCCTGCCTGATGACCGGCGGGGCCTCGAGCGTCGCCGCCGTCGCGATCCAGCGCGAGGCGGGGCTCGTGACCGAGTCGCCCCACGACCTGAAGCGGATCTTCAGCTGGGTCGCGCTCGGGCCGGCGCTGTCCAACGCGATCGCGCCGGTGGCCGCGGGCGTGCTGATCGACCGGGCGGGCTTTCGCTGGACGTTCGCCTTCGCGGTGCTGCTGCCGCTGCTCGCCTGGCTGCTCGCGCGGCGCGTGCCGCGCCATGCGCCCGGGGCGCGGCACCCGGGCGCCGCCGCGCCGCCGGCCTGGCACCTGCTGCGCCACGCGCCCCTGCGCAACCTCCTGCTGGTCAACGTGGTCCTGTCGGCGTGCTGGGACGCGCACACCTTCGTCGTGCCCGTGGTCGGGCATGCGCGGGGCCTGAGCGCCTCGAGCATCGGCCTGGTGCTCGGCGCGTTCGCCGTCGCGGCCACCGCCGTGCGCCTGGCGATCGTGCGCTTCGCGCGCCACCTGGACGAGTTGAAGGCCCTGCGCGCGGCGATGGTCCTCGCGACGGCGGTGCTCGCCCTCTACGCGTGGCTGCCGGGGGCGCCGGGCATGATGCTCGGCTCCGCGCTGCTGGGCCTCGCGCTGGGCTCGGTGCAGCCCATGATCATGTCGACCCTGCACCAGGTCACGCCGCGCGAGCGCCACGGCCAGGCGCTCGGCGTGCGCATGCTGATGGTCAATGCCGCGACGGTCGCGATGCCGGTGGGCTTCGGCCTGCTCGCCAACGCAGTGGTGGCGGCCGCGCCGCTGTGGCTCATGGCCGGGCTGCTCGTGGCCGCCCAGTGGCCGGCGGGCTCGCTGCGCCGGTCCCGCGGATGAGGCGGGCCGCGCGGCCTACCTGAGGATCGGCAGCGGCGGCTTCGCATCCCCCGGCATCGGCGTGCGGTCCACGTTGAGCACCATCGCGACGAGCGTGTAGTAGCCCGTCACCCCGATGAGGTCCATCACGCCCCGCTCGCCGAAGAGATCGAGCACGGCCTTGTAGGTCGCATCGCCCACCTGCTTCGTGTCCAGCAGCTCGCGGCAGAAGTCGTAGACGGCGGTCTCGTCGGCCTTCATGCCGGCCGGGCGCCGGCCCTGCGCGATGTCCTCGGCGATCTTCGGGTCGAGGCCCGCCTGCAGCGCCAGGCGGTGGTGCGCGTGCCACTCGTACTGGGCCGTCCACTGCCGCGCGACGACGAGGATCGCCATCTCGTTCAGGCGCATGCCCAGGCTGCTCTTGAAGCGGATGTAGGAGCCCACCGCCTGCAGGTGGTCGCCCATCTCCGGGCTCCTCAGGAACACGTTGAAGGGGCTGCCCACGGTGCCGCCGCCCGCGTTGGCGGCGGAACCGGCCACCGCCGCGCGCGGACCGGAGCGGATGTGCTCGACCACTTCCTTCTGCGCGGGCGTCATCTCGTCGGGCTGCAGGATCTTGAAGCGCCGCTGCGACTCCTGCGCGTTCAGGGGCGTGAGGGTCATGGCGGCGGCGAGCAGCAGGGTGGCGCGAAGGGTGCGGTGCATGGGTCGTTCCTCGGCGGGTGTCGGTCGGGGTTCACGGGGCAGGGGCGTCAGAAGTTCACGTCGTGGCCGCCCTTGAGCTTGAGGATCGCGCGCGCCTCGTCGGGCGTGGCCACCTCCAGGCCCAGCCCCTCGATCACCTGCCGCGCCGCGCGCACCTGCTGCGCGTTGGTTTCCGCGAGCTTGCCCGGCCCGATCCAGAGCGAATCCTCCAGGCCCACGCGCACGTTGCCCCCGAGCGCCACCGACTGCGCGGCGATGGGCAGCTGGTTGCGGCCCGCGCCCAGCACGCTCCACACGTACTGGTCGCCGAAGAGGCGGTCGGCCGTGCGGCGCATGTGCGCCACGTCCTCCGGGTGCGGGCCGATGCCGCCCAGGATGCCGAACACCGACTGGATGAAGAACGGCGCCTTGATGAGCCCGCGGTCGGCGAAGTGGCGCAGCGTGTAGAGGTGCCCGATGTCGTAGCACTCCACCTCGAAGCGCGTGCCGTTGGCCGAGCACGTGGTGAGGATGTTCTCGATGTCGCGGAACGTGTTCTTGAAGATGCGCTCGTCGGAGCCGGCGAGGTAGGGCCTCTCCCAGTCGTGCTTGAATTCCCTGAAGCGCGCGAGCATCGGGAAGAGGCCGAAGTTCATCGAGCCCATGTTGAGCGAGGCCACTTCCGGCTTGAAGTGCGCGCAGGGCTTCAGGCGCTCCTCCACCGTCATCGTGGGCGCCCCGCCCGTGGTGATGTTCACCACCACGGGGCACGTGTTCTTGATCTTCGAGAGGAAGGGCGCGAAGGCCTCGGGCCGCTGGTCGGGCCGGCCGTCCTTCGGGTCGCGCGCGTGCAGGTGCACCACCGCGGCGCCCGCCTCGTAGGCGCCGATGGCGGCCGCGGCGATCTCGTCGGCCGTGATCGGCAGGTGCGGGGACATCGAGGGCGTGTGGATGGCGCCCGTCACGGCGCAGGTGATCACCACCTTGCGGGAGGGTTTCGGGGCGGATTTGTCGGCCATGGTCTTGCTCCTTGCGGTCAATCGGAAGGGGGTTTCTGCGCGCGCTTGTGCGCCACCAGGGCGGCCAGGCGCTCGTCGCGCCACAGGCTCTTCTCGGCGATCTGCGCGGGCGTGGGCGTGCGGCCCCAGGCCTGGGCGGCCAGTTGCCACTTCGCGTCGTCCCACACGGTGGGCGGAGGCAGGTCCTTCATGTAGCGGCGGAACCAGTCCACGTAGCGCGTGCAGTAGTCGGACACGCCGCCGGGCGCGTTCAGCTCGATGGTCTCGAAAGGGCCCATGAAGGCCCAGCGGTGGCCCAGGCCGTCGGCGATGGTGTGGTCCAGGTCCTCGGGGCTCACGTAGCCCTCCTGCACCAGGCGGAAGGCCTCGGTGAGCAGCGCCACCTGCAGGCGGTTCAGGATGAAGCCGTCGATCTCCTTCTTCACGTCGATGGGCACCTGGCCCACGCCGGCGAGCACCTGGCGGGCGCGCGCCTTCGTGACGGGCGAGGTCCAGGGCGCGCCGCAAAGCTCGACCACCGGCACCAGGTGCGGCGGGTTCACCGGGTGCGCGACGAGGCAGCGCGCGCGCCCGGCGAGCGACTGCGTGAACTTCGAGCACACGATGGCGGAGGTGGAGGAGGCGAGGATCGCGGCGCCTGGCGCGGCGGCGTCGAGCCTCGCGAAGGTCTCGAGCTTCGCCTCGAGCGTCTCGGGGCCGCTCTCCTGCACGTAGTCGGCCTCGCCCACGGCCTCCTCGAGCGTGGCGACCACCCTCACGCGAGCGGCGCACGCGGCGGGATCCTGCACCAGGCCGTGCCTCGCCAGCTCGTGCAGGGAGCGCTCGACGAGCCGCGCCGCGTTCTCGCGCTGCGCGGGCACGGGGTCCCACGCGCGCACCTCCCAGCCCCCGCGCGCGAACACGTGCGCCCAGGCGCGCCCGATGAGTCCGGCGCCGACGATTCCCGCGATGGCCATGCCGTTTCCTTCCCTAGGTTTGCGTTCCGGTCAGAGCCACAGCACCTTGCGCCGCAGGTCGATGTCGGCGGAGAGCGCGCGCGAGGCGCCGACGTACTGCACCTCGCCGCGTTCCAGGGCGACGGTGCGGTCCGAGAGCGCGAGGGCGAGGTCCAGGTGGTGGTCGACGATGAGGATGGAGATCTCCGAGCGCAGCTTGTCGAAGGCCTTGAAGAGCTCGCCCACCACGGCCGGCGCGAGGCCCTCGAAGGGCTCGTCCAGCAGGAGCAGGCGCGTGTCGCCCGTGAGCGCGCGCGCGACGGCCACCATCTGCTGCTCGCCGCCGGAGAGGTAGTCGGCCGGCGAGCGCCAGCGCTCCTTGATGCGCGGGAAGAACTCGACGATCTTCTCCTCGCTCCAGAAGTTGCCCTGGCCGCCGCGGCGCTTCAGGCGCCCGAGCTCCAGGTTCTCGGCGACGCTCATGCCCGCGAAGAGCCCGCGGCCCTGCGGCACGTAGGCGATGCCGCGGCGCGTGATCTCGGCGCAGGGCCGGCGCGCCAGGTCGTCCTCGCCCAGGCGGATGCGGCCGGTGGCCGGCGGGGCGATGCCCACGATCGTCTTGAGGAGCGTGGACTTGCCCGCGCCGTTCCGGCCCAGCAGCGCCACGATCTCGTTGTCGTGCACGTCGAAGCCCACCTCGTGCAGGATGTGGCTCTTGCCGTAGAAGGTGTTCACCGCCTCCAGCTTGAGGAGCACCGTCTCCTTCGCGGCGCTCTCGAGCACCTGGGCGGCGAGCGCGTGCGACCCGGTGCCGATGTACACCTCCTGCACCTTGGGCGAGTCGCGCGCGTCGGCGACGCTCCCGTCCACGAGCACCTCGCCGTTGTTCATCACCGTGATCGCGTCGGCCAGGGCGAAGACGCGGTCGATGTCGTGCTCGACCAGGAGCACCGGCAGGTCCTTCGAGATGCCCTTGATCAGCCGGCCCACGCGGTCGCGCTCGGCGGCGGCAAGGCCCGCGAGCGGCTCGTCCAGCAGCAGCACGCGCGGCCGGGTCGCGAGGGCGAGCGACATGTCGAGCAGGCGCTGGCCGCCATACGAGAGCGAGGCCGCCTCGGCCTTCTCCACGCCCGCGAGGCCCATGGCGCGGATCACCTGCGCCGTCTCGTCGTTCACCTGCGCGAGCCCGTGCGCGTCCACCCAGAACCAGAAGCGCTTGCGGTCCCGCGCCTGCACGGCCAGGCGCACGTTCTCCTCGACCGACAGCGAGCCGAAGAGGTTGGTGATCTGGAAGGACCGGCCCACGCCCGCCTGCGTGATCCGCTCGGGCGGCAGGCCGCCGATGGGCTTGCCGGCGAGCAGGACGGAGCCCTCGTCGGGGCGGAACATGCCCGAGATCAGGTTGAAGGCCGTCGTCTTGCCGGCGCCGTTGGGGCCGATCAGCGCGTGCAGGGTGCGGTCCTTCATGGCGAGGGCCACCCCGCGCACGGCGCGGATGCCCCCGAAGGACTTCGCGAGGCCCGACACCTCGATCACCGGGCCCTCGGCGTGCGCGGCGGGCTTGAGGAAGTCGGGCAGCGTGACCTCGCCCGCCTGCCGGCTCGCCATCGCGGCCTCGTCCACCACCACCTTGCGCCAGCGGCGCGTGGCGCGCTCGTACAGGCCCACCAGGCCCTGCGGCGAGAACACGACGAAGGCGACGAAGAGCAGGCCGAAGTAGAGCAGCCAGTCCTCGGTGACGCGCGAGAGGTTGTCGCGGAAGATCACGAAGAACACCGCGCCCAGCGCGGGCCCGAGGAAGGAACGCATGCCGCCGATGATCACCATGGCGAGCAGCTCGCCCGAGAAGGCGACCGAGATCGGCTCGGCGGAGGTCATGCGGTTGTTGAAGAGCAGCAGCACGCCCGCGAGGCCCGTGAGGCCGGCCGAGAGCGTGAAGGCGACGAGCTTGTAGCGCGTGACCGGGTAGCCCACGAAGCGCGCGCGCTGCTCGTTCTCGCGGATCGCCACCAGCACGCTGCCCAGGGGCGAGCGGTGGAAGCGCCAGAGCGTGCACACGCAGGCGAAGGCGACGGTGGCGACCAGGCCGTAGTAGGCGAGCGTGTCCTCGAAGGCGAGCCCCAGGAAGGACGGCCGGTTGATGCCGCCCAGCCCGTTCTCCCCGCCGGTGACCTCCGTCCAGCGGAAGGACACGGTGTAGAGCATCGCCGAGAGCGCGAGGGTGAGCAGCGAGAAGTACACCCCGCGCCGGCGCAGGATGAGGAAGCCGAAGACGAAGGCGAGCGCGAGCACGGTGCCCACGCCCAGCGCGAGCGGGAGCAGGAAGGACTCCTTGAACAGCTCGCGCTGCGCGAGCGCCGCGCCGTAGGCCGCCAGGCCGAACCACGCGCCGTGGCCGAACGAGGTGAGCCCCGTGTAGCCCACGAGGATGTTGAGGGCCATGCAGGCCAGGGCGAAGATCACCACCTCGGTCGCCGAGGTGTAGCCCAGCCCGATGGCGTGCATCGCCGGCGGCAGCGCGAGGAGCGCGAGGAACGCGATGACGAGGTGGCGCCGTTCGGGCATGGCGCGCTACTCGAAGCGCTGGATGCGCTCGCCCAGCAGCCCGCGCGGGCGCACCAGCAGGACGAGCAGCATGAGCAGGTAGATGGCGGCCTCCGAGTACTGCGGGAAGCCCCAGGCCGTGACCACGCCCTTGGCCACGCCCACGATCACGGCGGCGATCACCACGCCCCAGAAGGAGCCGATGCCCCCGATCACGACGACCACGAAGGCCGAGGTGATGATCTCCGCGCCCATGGCCGGGTGGATGGAGAAGACGGGCGCGAGCATGACGCCCGCCAGGCCCGCCAGGCCCAGGCCCAGGAAGGCGACGGCCGCCATGTACGGCTCGAGCGAGATGCCCAGGGCGCCCACCATGTCCGGGTTCTGCACGCCCGCGCGCACCACGCGGCCGAAGGGCGTCCTCTGCAGCAGGTACCACAGGCCGCCCACGCACGCGACGGCCACGGCGAGCACGAGCAGGCGGTAGCGCGGGTAGAAGAAGTCGCCCAGCACCACCTGCCCGCGCAGCTCCGGCGGGATGGACCACGACAGGGGCGGGGCGCCGTAGATCATGCGCAGCGCCTGCTCGGCCACCATGGCGAGGCCGAAGGTGAGCAGCAGGGACAGGCTCGGGTCCGCCTTGTAGAAGCGCCTGAGGAGCAGGCGCTCGACGAGCACGCCGAGCGCCCCCACGGCGAGCGGCGAGAGGATCACCGCCCCCGTGAAGCCGAGCCTCTCGCCGATCGTGACCGCCAGGTACGCGCCGATCGCGTAGAAGGCGCCGTGGGCCAGGTTCACGATGCCGCCCAGCGAGAAGATGAGCGACAGCCCCAGCGCGATCAGCAGGTAGTAGGCCCCCGCCAGGAGGCCGTTCAGCAGGTGCTGGAGGAAGAGCAAGGGGGCCGCTTCAGGCCATCTTGCACTCGATCTCGTCGCCCTGGGTCGCGATCACCTCGAGCGATTCGTTCGCGCCCGGCACCGGCGCCGACGACTTGAAGATGTCCCAGGCGTTCTTCACCTGCGCGGCCGGCAGCGCGTCCACCGTGTACATCTCGTGCATCATCTGGTGGTCGGACTTGCGGAAGTAGCCCTCGCGCGTCTTCATCAGGCCGAACTTCGCGCCCTTCTCGAAGTGCTCCACGATCTTCAGGGAGTCGGTCGACCTGGTCTCGGCCATCGCCTGCGCGGTGAGCTTGATGGCGTTGTAGTCGCCCCAGGCCTGGTTCTCGGGCGGGCGGCCGTACTTCTTCGTGAAGTCGGCGACGAATTTCTTCGTGGCCGGCGTGTCGATGAGGTGGTGCCACACCACCGGCCAGGTGCCCATGAAGTTGCCCTTGCCCGCGGCCCAGGCGAGGGCCGTGTCGAAGCCGAAGCCGGCCACCGGGAAGGTCAGGCCGAACTCCGAGTACTGCTTGAGGAAGTTGGTGATCTGGTTGCCGGCGAGGTTGGAGATCACCAGGTCGGGCTTGGCGTTCCTGATCTCGAGCAGCAGGGGCGAGAAGTCCGTGGCGTCCGTGGGCACGAGCTTGTCGGCCGCGAAGGCGCCGCCGTTGGCCGCCATGAAGCGCTTGGCCACCTTGAGCAGGTCGTGGCCGAAGGCGTAGTCCGCCGTGAGCGAGAACCACTTCCTGTCCTTCACGAGGCCCCGCGCCATCAGCGAGCGCCCGGCCGTCTTCACGTACATCGAGTTCTGGCTCTCGATGTGGAACATGAACTTCTTGCAGCTCTTGCCGCGCAGCTCGTCGGAGTTGGCGCCGGAGTTGATGAAGAACGTGCGCGTGCGCTCGGCCACCTGGGCGATGGTGAGGGCGGAGGCGGAGGAGATCTCGCCGATGATGCAGGAGACCTTGTCGCGCTCGATCATGCGCTCGGCCTTCGTGGAGGCCGTCTGCGGGTTCACCGAGTCCTCCTTGAGCAGCTCCACCTTGCGGCCGTTGATGCCGCCGGCGGCGTTGATCTCGGCCACGGCGAGGTCCGCGGCCTGCACGGCGAACTCGCCCAGCGGGCCCAGGAAGCCGGTGCGCGGGGTGAGGTGGCCGATGCGGATCACGTCGGACTGCCCGTAGCTGATGAAGGGGAAGCCCGCGATGCCGGTGGCGGCGCCCGCGAGGGCGCCCTTGATGACGGTGCGGCGTGAGATGCCCTTGGACTCGCTCATGTTCCGTGTCTCCTCTGACGGTCGGGATGCGTGCTCGGGATGCGGCGGCGGGGGTGCGGCAGCTTCGGGTGCCCCGGGGGGCCGCGGTCGTGGCGCCGCGCTTGACCGAAACTGTGATCACACTTACCGTAGGTCAGGGACCGCGCGCTGTCAACGATGCGGTGCAGCAAACGGGAGGGACGCGATGGGCGGGGCGAAGGGCGCGGGCGGGGCGGCGGCCGGCACGCTGGGCCGGCAGGTGCACGGGCGGCTGCGCGAGCTGCTCGTGGCGGGCGCGCTCTCGCCGGGCGAGAAGCTCTCCCTGCGCACCATCGCCGGCCGCCTGAGCGTGTCGGTGCAGCCGGTGCGCGAGGCCGTCTCGCGCCTGGTGGCGGACCGCGCGCTCGACGTGCTGCCCAACCGAGCCGTGCGCGTGCCGCTGCTCACGCTCGCGCAGTTCCGCGAGCTCACCACCATCCGCCTCGCCATCGAGGGGTTCGCCGCCGCGCGGGCGGCCACCGGGCGCAGCGCCGCGGACCTCGCGGCCATCCGTCGCCACGAGGCCGCCTTCCGCCGCCAGCGCGGGCGCGCGAAGCCCGACCTGGAGGCCGCCGTCGCCTCCAACCAGGCGCTGCACTTCGCCGTCTACCGCGCCGCGGGCCTCACGGAGCTGCTGCCCATCATCGAGGGGCTGTGGCTGCGCATCGGGCCGGTGCTCAACCTCGACCTGCGCATGAACGCCTCGCGCGAGCGCGCGGCGAACGCCGAGCGCTGCCACGAACGGCTGCTCGAGGCCATCGAGAGGCGCGACGCCGCGGGCGCAGCGCGCGCCGCCCTCGCCGCGGACATCCGCGGCGCGGCCCGCTACATCGAATCGCGCGGCATCCTGCCCGGTGGCGGGGCGGCCGCGAAACCCGGGAAAGGCGAGGCGAATGGATCTGGAGATCGCGGGACTGCGCGTGATGGTCACTCGCCGGCGCGGCCGGCATCGGCCTGGAGATCGCGCGCGCCTTCGTGCGCGAGGGCGCGAAGGTGCACGTGTGCGACGTGGATGCGAAGGCGCTCGCCTCGCTCGCCGCTTCCGACCCCGCGCTCACCCGCAGCGTGTGCGACGTGTCCTCGCGCGAGCAGGTGGCGCGCTTCTTCGACGAGGGCCTCGCCGCGCTGGGCGGCCTGGACTGCTTCGTGAACAACGCGGGCATCGCCGGGCCCACGGGGAAGGTCGACGAGATCGACCCGGCCGAGTGGGACCGGTGCATCGCCATCGACCTCACGGGGCAGTTCAACTGCGCGCGCCTGGCGGTGCCGCACCTGCGCCGCTCGGGCAACGCGAGCCTCATGAACGTCTCCTCGCTCGCGGGCCGGCTGGGCTTCGCGATGCGCACGCCCTACGCCGCGGCCAAGTGGGGCGTGGTGGGCCTCACGCGCTCGCTCGCGATCGAGCTCGGCCCGGACAACATCCGCGTGAACGCCCTGCTGCCGGGCGTCATCTCGGGCGCGCGGCAGGAGCGCGTGCTCACGGAGAAGGCCCGGGCGCGCGGCATCTCGTTCGAGGAGATGGAGAAGCTCGTCTTCTCCTACACCTCGCTCAAGGAATACGTGACGCCGCAGCAGCTCGCGGACCTGGTCGCCTTCGTGGCGAGCCCGCGCGGGCGGATGATCTCCGGGCAGGCGCTGTCGGTGTGCGGGGACACCAACATGCTGGGCTGATGCCCGGCGCGCCTCAGTGCCCCATGGGGCTCGCCTTGGCTTCGTCGCGCACGCACCGGATGAACTGGCTGCCGGCCTTCGGGCCGCAGGTCCGGAAGGCCGCGGCCTCGGCCTCGCAGGCCTTGCGCTCCTCGCCCTGCAGCTTCGAGCAGTCGAGCGGGTTGGCGAGCAGGAATTCCCGGTCGCACGCGTAGTGCGCCTCGCCCGCGAGCTCGCCGCACTTGCCGGCCATTCTCTGGTGCCGTTCGCAGCGGGCGAGGTCGATGCCGGCCTTGCCCTTGCAGTCGGGCCTGTGCGCGGCGAAGGTGGCAAGCGGGGAGGCCGCCAGCAGGAGGGCGGCGAGTGCGAGTCGAGGATTCATGGTCCGGGGTCGTCCTGGGCAGTCGCCGCGCGAGGGCGCGACGGAACTTCGCCAGCGTAGCGCGACTCGTACGGTTCCGCCCGTCCGATTTCCCGGAGGCTCCATGGATTCGATCTCCCGTCGCCCCCCGCCGCAAAGCGCCCTGCCCTACGCCGCGGCCGTCGCGGGCGTGGTCATGCTCGCGGGCGCGGCGGCCTGGTTCTACTGGCCGCAACCCGAGGCGCCCGTGCCGGTGCCTGTCCCGGCGCCCGCGCCGCCCGCGAAGCCGGCCGAGGCGCCGGCGCACTACCCCGTGCCCGCCGCCGTGGAACCGGCCGTCGCCCCGAAGCCCTTGCCGGCGCTGGAGGCGAGCGATGCGGCGCTCGCCGCGGCCGTGGCGGGCCTCATCGGGCGCGACGGCTTCGGCGCGTTGCTGCGCCCCGAGTCGCTCGTGCGCCGCATCGTCGCCACCGTGGACAACCTGCCGCGCCGCTCCTACGCGCAGCGCCTGAGCCCGGCGCAGCCGGTGGGCGGCATCCTCGTGACGACCGGGCAGGACGAGAGCCTCGCGCTCGCCGCGCAGAACGCCGCCCGCTACGCGCCCTGGGTGCGGCTCGTCCAGTCGCTCGAGGCGAAGCGCGTGGCCGCGGTCTATTTCCACTACTACCCGCTCTTCCAGCAGGCGTACGTGGAGCTCGGCTACCCGCAGGGCTACTTCAACAACCGGCTGGTGCAGGTGATCGACCACCTGCTCGAGGCGCCGCGCCCGCCCGAGCCGCTTCGCCTCACGGTCCGCCACGTGCTGCCCGAGTTCGCGGACCCCGCCCTAGAGGCGGAATCGGCCGGGCGCAAGGTGCTGCTCAGGATGGGCGCGGCCAACGCGGCGGTGGTGAAGGCGAAGCTCGCCGAGATCCGGAAGGAAGTGACGGCGGGCGCGCCGGCGGCGCGCTAGGGGACCAGCGACAGGAACAGGAACGCCGCGAAGATCACCAGGTGCACCGCGCCCTGCATGACGTTGGTGCGGCCGGTGCCCATCGTGATCGCGCCCACCAGGAAGGTGAGCGTGAGCATCACGATGTCCTTGGCGTCCAGGCCCAGCGTGAGCGGGATGGCGAGCGTCACGGAGGCGATGGCCACCACGGGAATGGTGAGGCCGATGCTCGCGAGCGCCGAGCCGAGCGCCAGGTTCATGCTCGTCTGGAAGCGGTTGGCGCGCGCGGCGCGCACCGCCGCCCAGGTCTCGGGCAGCAGCACGATCATCGCGATCACGATGCCGATCACCGTCCCGGGCGCGCCGGCGGCCGCCACGGCGCGCTCGATCGTGGGCGAGAGCACCTTGGCGAGGCCCACCACCGTCACGAGCGAGACGATGAGCAGCCCGAAGCTCGCCCAGGTGCGCGGGAGCGAAGGCGGCGCGGCGTGGGTGTCGTGGTTGGAGGCGTCCTCGGCGGGCAGGAAGTAGTCGCGGTGGCGCACGGTCTGCATGAACACGTAGCAGGCCCAGAGCACGAGCGAGGCGACGGCGGCGAAGGCGAGCTGCGCATTGCTGTAGGCGGGGCCGGGCACCGTGGTCGTGAACGTGGGCAGCACCAGCACGAGCGCCGACAGCGCGATGAGCGCCGTGAGGCCCTGGGAGGCGCCCTCCACGCGGAAGGACTGCTCGCGGTAGTGCAGCCCGCCCACCACCAGGCACACGCCGATCACGCCGTTGGCGATGATCATGATCGCCGAGAAGATCGTGTCGCGCGCGAGGGCGGCCTTCTCCGGGCCGCCGGCCAGCATCATGGACAGGATGAGCGAGGCCTCGATCACGGTGACGGCCACCGCGAGCACGAGCGTGCCGAAGGGCTCGCCGACGCGGTGCGCCACCGTTTCCGCGTGGTGCACGGCGGCGAACACCGCGCCCATGAGCGCGAGGCCGGCCAGCACCGCGAGCACGGCGCCTGCGCCCGTCGCGATCGCCGCGCCCAGGACGGCGGCGGCGACCGCGGGAACGAGCCAGGCCCAGGTCGGCATCGGCCGCGGCCTACTTCGCGTTTCGGCGCACGAAATCCGCCAGGCGCGCCACGCCCTTCTCGATCGCCTCGCTGGAGGCGGCGTAGCTGAAGCGGATGTGCTGCCCTTCGTCCGGCACGCGCGGCCCGAAGTGGATGTCGGCGAGCACCGCCACGCCCGCCTCGTTCAGCAGGCGCACGCGGAACTCCTCGGAGTCCTTCGCGCCGATCATGCGGCACGCCTCGGTCACGTTCGGCCAGGCGTAGAAGGCGCCGCCCGGGCTCTGGCAGGTGACGCCGGGCACCTGGTTCAGCAGGCCCACGATGAGGTCGCGCCGCTGCAGGAAGCTCCGGCGCATGTGCTCGGCGTCGTCCTGCGGGCCGTTGATCGCCTCCACCGCCGCCCACTGGCTGATCTGCGAGGCGCACGACTCCGTGTTGGTGACCCAGCGCGTGAAGACGGGCGCGAGCGCCTTGTTCACCGCGTAGCCCAGTCGCCAGCCGGTCATGGCCCAGGTCTTGGAGGCGCCGTCGCAGATGATCGTGCGCTCCTGCATCCCGGGGATGGCGGTGAGCGAGGCGAAGGCGCCGTCGTACACCAGGCGCGAGTAGATCTCGTCGGCGAAGACCCACACCTGCGGGTGCTTCGCGAGGATGGCGGCGATCGCCTCCATGTCCTTCCTCGGCACGATGCCGCCGGTGGGGTTCTGCGGCGAGTTGAGGATGAGCAGCTTCGTGCGCGGGGTGATCTTCGCCTCGAGCTCGGCCGGGTCGAAGTTGAAGCCGCGCGACTCGCGCAGGTAGATCGGCACGGGCACCGCGCCCATGGCGCGGATCTGGGACTCGTAGATCGGGAAGCCCGGGTTGGGGAAGATCACCTCGTCGCCCGCGCCGTGGTCGGTGACCGAGAGGATCGTGTAGGCGATGAAGGGCTTGGCGCCCGCGCCCACCACCACGTCGTCGGCGTGCACGGCGATGCCGCGCGTGCGCGAGATGTACTTCGCGATGGCCTCGCGCAGCTCCGCGATGCCCGCGGAGGGCGTGTAGCCGTGCTTCCCGCCGCGAATGGCAGCGACCGCCGCGTCCTGGATGTTCACCGGCGTGGGGAAGTCGGGCTGGCCGATGCAGAAGGAGATGATGTCCTTGCCGGCGGCCTGGAGCCTGGAGACCTCCGCGAGGACGACGAAGGCGTTTTCGGTGCCGAGCTGGTCGGCGCGCTTGCTGATGGAAGGCATGGAGGATTCCCGGGGGTCGTGGGCGCCCGCGCCGGGCGGCGGGCGCAGCCTGAATGGTACGGCATGTCGGCCCCGGGCAGGCCGCGCGGGCGCCGGGCTGCTATCCTCGTGCCGAAGGGGATTCGACGCGCAAGGAGAGCGAGATGAAGGGCGGGAAGAAGCGCAAGGCGGCCGGCGGCGAGGTGCTCGCCGACGCGAAGGAACTCACGCAGATCGAGCAGTACTGGCACCTGGCCGGGCGCGCCCGGCCGCGCAAGCCGGCGAAGAACTACAAGTACGTCGAGGAACTGGCCCACCTGCAGGTGGAGCTCATCAAGCTGCAGGAATGGGTGCGCCTGCGCGGCCTCAGGGTCGCCGTGGTCTTCGAGGGCCGCGACGCCGCGGGCAAGGGCGGGGTGATCAAGCGGATCGCCGAGTGCCTGAACCCGCGCGTGTGCCGCATCGTCGCCCT
>JBGAOO010000015.1:20503-28401 GCA_044221765.1 Usitatibacteraceae bacterium
CCAGTGGTACTTCCAGCGCTACGTGCCGCACCTGCCGGCCGCCGGCGAGATCGTGCTCTTCGACCGCAGCTGGTACAACCGCGCGGGCGTCGAGCACGTGATGGGCTTCTGCACGGACGCCGAGTACAAGGAGTTCCTGCGCTCCACCCCGCTCTTCGAGGAGATGCTCGTGCGCTCGGGCATCTGCCTGGTGAAGTACTGGTTCTCGGTGAACGACGAGGAGCAGGAGAAGCGCTTCCAGGAGCGCATCAAGAACCCGACCAAGCGCTGGAAGCTGAGCCCCATGGACATCGAGTCGCGCAAGCACTGGAGCGAGTACTCGCGCGCCAAGGACAAGATGTTCGCGGCCACGGACCGCAAGAAGACGCCGTGGTGGGTCGTCGACGCCGACAACAAGAAGAGGGCGCGCCTGAACTGCATCGCGCACCTGCTGCACCAGGTCCCCTACGAGAACATGACGCCGGTGGAGATCGAGGTGCCGCCGCGCCAGGGCGACATCGGCTACAAGCGGCCGAAGAAGTCGAGCCAGCGGTTCGTGCCGGGGGTCTACTAGGCCGCTCGGGCGCTCAGTCGAGCGCCGCGCCCCGACCGCGCAGGAAGGCCTTCACGTCCTCGAAGCGCACCGCGCCGCTCGCGCGGGTGTCGATGCGGTCGAAGTCCGCCTCGATGTACCCCAGCCCGGCCGCGCGCGCCTCCTCGCGGGTGAGCGTGCCGCTGCCGTCGCGGTCGGCGGCCTCGAACGGGCCGCGCAGCCGCGCCTCGACCTGCGCGCGGAAGGCGGCGCCGGTGGAAGGCGCCGCGCGGACCGCCTTCGCCGCGACCGCGGGCGGCACCCACGGATCGAGCATCGGCACCTGGGCGAGCGCCGGCGGGTTCTGCATCGCCGGCAGGGCCTGCGGCGCGGGCGGGGCGGGCGGCCTCGCCGCGCCAGGGCGCTTGGCCGGCGCCGGCGTGCCCAGCGCGCCCGCGTAGAACTGCGCGAGGTCGGCCTTCTGCAGCACGCGCGAGGCGTCGTCCAGGTAGGTCATGTGGCCGCCGGGATGGTAGCGCTCGACGATGTTGGGATGGCCGCCGAAGCGGCGCAGGTCGATCTCCGTCTGGTGGAAGGGCGTGACCACGTCGTGGTGGCCGCCGGCGGAGAGCACCTTCAGGCGCGGGTTGATCGCCATCGCCGCGGCGAGGTCGGGGACGGTGTCGGGCAGCGAGCGCTCGCCGTGGATGAAGTTCCACGACTGGATGGCGTTCGAGAGCGTCACGTAGCTCGACGGGTTCGTGTACTGGAGCGTGGCGAGGTAGGGGCCGATGGCCGCGGCGAACTGGCCCGCGATGAAGGGGCTGGAGGGAGCTCCCGCGCTGCCCGCGGGCGCGGTCATGCGCGCGTCGTAGCCGCCGAGCACCGAGCCGCCGATGAGGCTCGCGCGGAAGTAGTCCGGGCGCAGGTTGAAGTTCGACCGCCACTGCTGGGTGGTGAGGCCCGTGAGGCCCGCGAGCGTGTCGAGCAGCGGCTCGCCCGGGGGCACGCCCGACTCGAGCAGGCCGCGAAGCGCGGGGTCGTACTGCGTGGTGGCCACCTCGCGCGACCGGGCGAGGAAGGCCGGCAGGCCCGCCGCCCCCGGGTCGGGGCTCGCGCGGTGGAACCAGGCGCCCGTCGCCGCGTACGAGGGCAGGTGGCCCGTGCACCGCACGAGCGGCAGCTCGAGCACGCCGCAGTTCGAGTTGTAGTCCAGGATGGAGGAGAGCAGCACCACGCCGGCGAGCGGCACGCCCGCGCTCTCGAGCAGGTTCGCGAGCACCGCGCTGCGCGTCGTGCCGTAGGACTCGCCGAACAGGAACTTCGGCGAGGCCGCGCGGCCGTTCGCCTCCACGTAGCGGCGCACGAAGTCGCGGAAGGCGGCCGCGTCGGCGTCCACGCTCCAGAAGGTCTGGTTGGTGTTGGGCGCGATCGCCTGCGAGAGCCCGGCGCCCACGGCGTCCACGAAGACGAGGTCGGACACGTCGAGCAGGCTCTCGGCGTTGTCCACCAGCGCGAAGGGCGTGGGCGTGGCGGTGGAGGGCGCGTTCGTGGCGAGGCGCTTGGGGCCGTAGGAGCCCAGGTGCAGCCAGATCGTCGCCGAGCCCGGGCCGCCGTTGTAGAAGAAGGTGACCGGGCGCGTGGCCGGGCTGGCGCCCTCGAGCGTGTAGGCGACGTAGAAGAACGAGGCCTGCGGCGCGCCGGTGACGAGTTGGCGCGCGGTGAGATGGCCGGCCGTCGCGGTGTAGGCGAGCGGGACGCCGCCCAGGATCGCCTGGTGCCGGGTGACGGCCGCCAGTTCCTGCGCGGAGGCGAGCGAGGCGCCGGCGGCCGTGGAATAGGCGACGGGGTCGAACCAGGTCTGGGGCGGGGGTGCCGACGTGCCGCCGCCTCCTCCTCCCCCGCCGCCACCGCAGGAGGCGAGGAGGAAGAGACCGGCGACGAGGGCGGGTGCGTGGCGAGGTTTCGTCATGCGGCCCATCTTCCGGCCAATGCCCGGGCGCCGCGTTACCGATTCTTCGCGGCGGTTACGGCGCCATCGGGGTCGGCGCGGCGCGGGCCGAGGGGGCCCGCGCCGCCTGGCTCAGGCGGCCTGCTGGATGCCGGCGATGAGCCAGGTGGCCTTGCGGTCGCCGGCCTTGCGGCGCACGTGCCTGATCTCGTCGAAGCTCTCCGGGTTGGCGCCGGGGCCTCGCGGATGAGGCCGGCGAAGCGCACGCTCGCGATCTCGTAGCCGTCCTCGACCACGGCCTCGATCACCTTGGCCTCGACGTTGAGCACCTCGGTGCGCTGCGGCTCGCTGCCGCGGTCCTTGATCTGCATGGCGATCTCGGCGTACAGCTTCGGGCGTGGTGAAGTCGCGGATGTCGTCGAGGTCGCCGGCATCGTTGGCCGCCTGCAGCCGGATGAAGGAGGTCTTCGCCACGCGCTCGAAGGGGGCCACCTCGAAGCCGGGCGGGAGCGCCGAGAGGGCGCCGGCCGCCGCGGGAGCGGGGGCGGGTTCGCCGGCCACGCGGCTGCCGATCCCGAGCGAGCCGCGCTCGAGAGGCGCCGGGGCAGGGACTCGGCGGCCGGGGCCGGCTCGGTGCCACCCGTGCCCGCGTAGGCCATGGGCTTGGTCGCCGGGGCGCCGCGGGAGAGGAACATCCGGACGAGGAAGAAGATCGCCGCCGCGCCGAGCAGGGCGAGCAGGATGCCGCCGAAGGCGCCGCCCAGGCCGCCGCCGAACATCGAGCCCAGGAGCGCGCCGATGCCCAGGCCCGCGATCATGCCGCCCCACTTGCCCATGAAGCCCTGGGGCTGCGGGGCGGGCGCGGGCGCCTGCGCGGGCTTGGCCGGGGTGGCCGCCGACTGCGTGGGCGAGGCCGGGGCGGGCGCGGCTTCCTTCGTGGTCTGGGTGGGCGTGGCGCGCTGCTTGCCGACGTTGCCGCCGCCGCCGAAGCGCCGCGCGGCGTCCGCGTCGAAGGTGGCGAGGCCGAGGGCGAGCACGAGGATCAGGAGGAGGTTCTTCATATCACCTTTCGCAATGTGGGGGCGCCGGACGGCGCAATGCGAGCGGTGGCTAAGATAGCACCGATCGGGCGGATTTCAAGCGAAGGGCCCGGCGGCAAAGGGGACAGACACTTTTGCTCAAGAAAAAGGCAAGAGTGTCTGTCCCCTTCGCCGCTTTGCGCCGTCAGCGCAGGCGGATGCCCAGGGCCTTCTCGATCAGCTCGACGTTCTCGCGGCTGTCCCACTCGCGGGCGCCGGAGACCTTGCGCACCACCTTGCCCTTGGCGTCCACGAGCACCGTGAGCGGGATCGAGCGCGCCCCCAGCATGGTCTCCAGGAGCAGCTTGTGGTCGAGGTAGTTGTCGAAGGACACGCCCGAGGCGATCACGTACTGCTGGGCCTTCTCGGGGTAGTCGTCGGTGGAGATGCCGATGAGGTTGAACTGCTTGCCGTTGTGCCTTCGCGCCAGGCGGTCGAGCGAGCCCATCTCCGCCCGGCAGGGCGCGCACCAGCTCGCCCACACGTTGATGATGAGCGGCTTGCCGCGGAAGTCCGAGAGCTTGCGGTAGTCCATCGTGAGGCCGTAGAGCGGGGCCTCGCGCAGGTAGTCGCCCACGGGCACCTCGCCCGGGGCGGGCGGGGCCGCGCGGGCGGCGAGGCACAGGCAGGCGAGGGCGAGCAGGAACGGGCGTCTCATGTCGGGACGGATTCTACCGTCGGCCGGCCGGGCGCTACTTGATGAAGCGCACCTCGCCCGCGATCGCGGCCACGGCCGGGATGCGCCGCTCGTTGAACACCTTCCTGTTCTTCTCGAAGAGGTTGTTGCCCTTCGTGTCGATCGAGATGATGAGCGGGCCGAACTCCTTCACGCGGCACACCCAGAGCGCCTCGGGCATGCCCAGGTCCAGCCATTCCACGCGCTCGATCGCCTCGACCTGCGTGGCGGCGAGCACCGCGCAGCCGCCGGGGAAGACCGCGTGCAGCGCCTTGTGCTCGCGGCAGCCCGCCACGGTCTCCGGGCCCATGCCGCCCTTGCCGACGACGAGCCTCACGCCCGTCTGGCGGATGAACTCCTTCTCGAAGCTCTCCATGCGCATGCTGGTGGTGGGCCCGATGGAGATCATCTTCCAGCCCTCGCCGTCCTTCACGACGATGGGGCCGGCGTGGAAGATCGCCATGCCCGCCAGGTCCACGGGCAGCGCCCGGCCCAGCTCGATGAGGCGGCGGTGCCCCACGTCGCGGCAGGTGACGAGCGTGCCGTCCAGGTACACGACATCGCCGGCTTCCAGGTCCTCGATGTCCTCGCTTCGGATCGGTGTGCTGAGGATGCGCTTCACAGGACGACTCCCTTGTGCGAGAGGACTTCGTAGCTCAGGTCGGGCTGGATGAGGATGGTGCCGCGGCGGTGCGCCCAGCAGCCCACGGACACGCCCACGCCGATGGTGGACGGGTGGCGGGCGGAGGATTCGATGTGCACGCCCATCACGGAGGCGCTGCCGGACAGGCCCTGCGGCCCGATGCCCACGTCGTTCAGCCCCTTCTCCAGGAGCGCCTCCATCTTCGCCGCCTGCGGGTCGGGATGGTGCGTGCCGATCGGGCGCAGGATCGCGCGCTTGGAGAGCGTGGCGGCCGTCTCCACGGAGGTGGAGATGCCCACGCCCACGAGCAGCGGCGGGCAGGCGTTCACGCCGTAGGAGGTGATCACGTCGAAGACGAAGTTCGTCACGCCCTCGTAGCCGGCCGCGGGCATGAGCACCTTGGCCGCGCCCGGCAGGCTGCAGCCGCCGCCGGCCATGTAGGCCTCGATGGTGCAGGTGTCGTCGTCGGGCACGATGTCCCACTCGATCCACGGGATGTTCGTGCCGGTGTTGGTGCCGGTGTTCTTCTCGACGAAGGTCTCCACCGCGTTGTGGCGCAGCGGCGCCTCGCGCGTGGCCTGGCGGACGCTCTCGCCCAGGATCGCCCGCAGCTCGCCCAGCAGCGGGAAGCGCGCGCCGGCGCGCACGAAGTACTGGATGGCGCCGGTGTCCTGGCAGCAGGGCCGGTCGAGCCGGTCGGCCTTCTCCAGGTTCTCGAACATCGAGTCGTAGACGATCTTCGACAGGGGCTTCACCTCGCGGGTGCGCAGCTCGGCCAGCTTGTCGAGCACGTCCTGGGGCAGGCGCTTGCCCACGTAGCCGGTGAACTTCGCCATGAGGTCGGTGAGCGCATGGACGGCCTGCGCCTTGTCGGGTTGCGGCGCCGCCCGCGGGGATGGCGCGGCGGGTGCAGCGGTGGGCGTGCTCATTCGGGATCTCTCCAGTCAGGAAGCGGGGGTGGCGTCCAGCCGGTCGCGGGTGCGCCGGGCGACGTCGCGAAGCCAGGGCTGCGCGGCCCAGAGGCGCTCGGCGAAGGCCTCGATGGCCTCGCGGCGCGCGAGCGTGGAGCCGACCAGGTCCAGCCCGTCCAGGAACATCCGGCGGTGGCGCTCGGACAGGGCGAAGTGCCCGGTGTAGCCCTGCGTGCGCACGGTGAGCGTGTCGACGTCGATCGCGATGCGCAGGGGCGGGTCGGCCCGCTCGGCCGCGTGAAGGAGCGCGCGCACCTCGTCCTCGGGCAGCATCACCGCGAGCAGCCGGTTGTTCATCGCGTTCGAGTAGAAGATCTCGCCGAAGCTCGGCGCGATCACGGCGCGGATGCCGGCCTGCAGCAGGCCCCACACCGCGTGCTCGCGGCTCGAGCCGCAGCCGAAGTTCGGCCCGCTCACGAGCACGCGCGCCTGGGCGTACGCGGGCCGGTTCAGCACGAAGTCCGGGCGCGGCCGGCCCTGGGCGTCGAAGCGCAGGTCCCAGAAGAGGCCCCGGTCGAGGCCGGCCTTGTCGATGCCGCGCAGGAACTGCTTGGGCATCACCTGGTCGGTGTCCAGGTTGTCGATGGCGATGGCCGCGGCGACGCCTTCGATGCGGATGGGGTCAGCCATGGACGGGCTCCAGGGTGCGCACGTCGGTGATGCGGCCGGTCACGGCCGCGGCGGCGGCCATGGCCGGGCTCATGAGGTGCGTGATCGCCCCGCGCCCCTGCCGCCCCTCGAAGTTGCGGTTGGTGGTGGAGGCGCAGCGCACGCCGGGCTCGAGCACGTCGTCGTTCATCGCGAGGCACATCGAGCAACCGGGCCGGCGCCACTCGAAGCCGGCCTCGCGCAGCACCTGCGCGATGCCCTCGGCCTCGGCCTGCGCGCGCACGGCGCCGGAGCCCGGCACCACCATCGCGCGCACGCCGGACGCGACCTTGCGGCCCTCGACCACGCGCGCGACGGCGCGCAGGTCCTCGATGCGGCCGTTCGTGCAGGAGCCGATGAACACGTGCTCCACCGGCACGCCCGCGATCGGCAGGCCGGAGGCGAGCCCCGTGTAGCGAAGCGCCTGCGCCGTGCTCGCCGCGTCCGGCCCGCCGGCCACCGGCACCAGGCCGGTGACGGGGATGGCCTGGTCCGGGCTCGTGCCCCAGGTGACGAAGGGCTCGACCTCGCCCGCGTCGAAGCGGTGCTCGACCTCGAAGAGCGCGCCCGCGTCGGACTCCAGGCTCATCCACTCGGCGAGCGCGTCGCCGTGCTGGCGGGCGTCGATGTCGGGCGCCCGCTCGAGCACGTACCGGATCGCGGCGGCGTCGGGCGCGATGAGCGCGCCGCGCGCCCCGGCCTCGACGGCCATGTTGCACAGCGTGAACCGCGCCTCGACCGACAGCGCGTCGATGGCGGTGCCGCAGAACTCGACCACGAAGCCGCGCGCGCCCTGCGCGCCGAGGCGGCCGATGATCAGGAGGACCAGGTCCTTCGACGTGGTTCCCGCGGGCAGGGTCCCGTCCACGCGGATGCGCATGTCCCGGGCCAGGCGATAGACGAGGGTCTGGGTGGCGAGGACGTGCTCCACCTCGCTCGTGCCGATGCCGAAGCCCAGCGCGCCCAGCGCGCCGTAGGTGGTGGTGTGGCTGTCGCCGCAGATCACGACCATGCCCGGGCGGATCATGCCGTGCTCGGGGGAGACGATGTGCTCGACGCCCTGCCGCGGGTCGTCGACGCCGAAGAGCGCGATGCCGTGGCGATCGCAGTTGCGCTTCAGGTTCGCCGCCTGCAGCGCGGAGGCCGGGTCGGCGATGGCGCGCGGCGACACGTCGTGCGTCGGGATGATGTGGCTCACCGTCGCGACGTTCTGGCCGGGCATGAGCACTTCGCAGCCGCGTTCGTGCAGCCCGGCAAAGGCCTGCGGGCTGGTGTATTCGTTCATCAGGTGCAGGTCGCAGAAGAGCAGGACGTTCTGCTCGTCCAGCCTCGCCACGGTGTGCGAGTCGACCAGCTTGCGGTAAAGCGTGCGGGGATTCATGGCGGGAAGGGGCGGCCGCGGCGCCACGAAGGCGCCGC
>JBGAOO010000358.1:0-4187 GCA_044221765.1 Usitatibacteraceae bacterium
CCGAGGCGGGGTACCTGCCCATCCCGAAGAAGCTCGCGCGCGCCGGCGTGAAGGACATGGTGCGCATCTCCGACGGGCGCATGAGCGGCACCGCGGCCGGCACCATCGTGCTGCACGTGACGCCCGAGTCCGCGATGGGCGGGCCGCTCGCCTGGGTGCGGACGGGCGATCGCATCCGCCTGGACGTGCCGGCCCGCTCGCTCGTGCTCCTCGTCCCCGACGAGGAGATGGCCCGGCGCCGCGCCGCACACCCGGTCACGCCGCCGACGGCCGAGCGCGGCTACCTCAAGCTGTTCCTGGATTCCGTGACGCAGGCGGACGAAGGCGTGGACTTCGACTTCCTGCGCCCGCGCAAGCCCTAGGGATACGGCCCGGACCCGAGCGATGTCCCCGCGCGACCCGCCGCCCGCCCACGACTGCGAGAGCGCCGTCGCCGAGCTCGAGGAGGAGATCGTCCTCGGGCGGCTGCACCCGCGCCAGCGCATCACCGAGGACGAGCTGCTCGAGCGCTTCGGGCTCAAGCGGCACGCGGTGCGCGAGGTGCTCGCCACGCTCGAGCGCATGGGCCTGGTCGAGCGGCGCAAGAACATCGGCGCGCTGGTGCGCTCCTTCACGGCGAGGCAGGTGCGCGAGCTCTACGGGATGCGCGAGCTGCCTGCGACGCTGCGGCGGCGCATGCCGCTGCTGCGCCGCCCGGATGCGGCGCTCGCGCGCCTCGGCCCAGGCCATCCAGCGCGAAGGCGGTGGCCGTGCGCAACTCGCGCGAGGTCTACCGGACGAACTCCGCCTTCCATCGCCGCCAGCCTCCCTGGCCGGCGACGAGGTGCTCGAGCGCGCCATCGCCGAGTACGCGCGCCAGACGCACGCGATCCGCTCGAGCGCGCTCGTCTCCGCGGACTACCTGGAACAGGCGCGCGAGGAACACAGCCGGCGCTGCGCGTTGCGGGATTAAGGACCGCGCCGTGGGCTCGTGGCCCTGTGCAGGAAACACCGAGTCGGCCCGCGACGCCTACCTTGACCACCTGGACCTGGGCGACACGGACTGACTCGCGGCAGGCAGCACAAACTCCACCACTCGAAAGGCGACACATGGAACTCGGGATCAAGGGCAGGACGGCGCTGGTGCTGGGCGCGGGCGGCGGGCTGGGCGGCGCGATCGCGCGCACGCTGGCGCGCGAAGGGGCGAAGGTCGCCGTGGCGGACCTGGATGCGGGCGCGGCAGAGGCGACCGCCAAGGCCATCGCGGCCGCAGGCGGACAGGCGATCTCGATCGCCTGGGACCTCGCGGACCTCGCCGTGATCGACGCCCACGTGAAGCGGGTCGAGGCCGAGCTGGGCCGGTCGACATCCTCGTGAACAACACGGGCGGCCCGCCGCCCACGCCCGCCTCCGGCCAGGACCCGGCCGTGTGGACGAAGCACTTCCAGTCGATGGTGGTCTTCGTGATCGACCGCGTGCTGCCGGGCATGCGCGCGCGCAAGTGGGGCCGCATCGTGACCAGCACCTCCTCGGGCGTGGTCGCTCCCATCCCGAACCTCGCCATCTCGAACGCGCTGCGCATGACGCTCGTGGGCTGGTCGAAGTCGCTCGCGCGCGAGGTGGGCAAGGACGGCATCACCGCCAACATCGTGCTGCCCGGGCGCATCGCCACGGGCCGCATCGCGTTCCTGGACGAGCAGAAGGCCAAGCGCGAGAACCGGCCCGTCGCGGACATCACCGCCGAGAGCACCGCCTCGATCCCGCTCGGGCGCTACGGCGACCCGCAGGAATACGGCGACGTGGTGGCGTTCCTCGCGAGCGAGCGCGCGGCCTACCTCACGGGGTCCACGATCCGCGTGGACGGCGGGCTGATCGCGAGCGTTCAGTGGCCGGGCGCGCTGGACTACTTGCGGCAGCCCGTGGATCTCTATCACCGGCGACGGATTCGCCCGGTGGCCGGCGGCTTCGGTTCTTTGATTTCGGCATTTTCGGCCTGGGTAACGGTGTTGCATGTGGGTTGCGGCACTGTTCGCCGGAGACGCCGCCCATGAACACCACGACCGCTTCCCCCCACCGCCTTCCCCTCGCCGCGCGAGGCGCGCGGCAGCCGGATCGGCCTGGCGCTCTCCCTCTTCACCGGCTCGCTCGTGTTCATCTCGACCGTCGGCGTGTTCATCGTCGCCAACGACGACGTGGCGCGCCAGGCGGTGCTCGGGGCGATCGGCGTGCACGACGTCGACGCCAGGGCCGGGGACAAGGGCCGGCCCTAGCGGCAGTTCCGGCGGACTACCCCGGCCGAACGGCCTTGCGGCGCGCCGCGTCGCGGTAGGCCAGGATCCGGCTCCTCGTCCTCGGCGTCTGCTCCGGCCGAGCGCACGAGTTCGGCCAGGTCGGCATCGGCATCGTCCAGGCGCGCGATCGTCTGGTCGGCCGTGGCGGGCCTCGGGCGCCGGGCGCGCGGCGAGCGCCTCGGTGAACGCGCGGTATTCCTCCACCGTGCCGATGCGCGAGGAGCTCCGGCCGAGAGCGCTGCAGCGCGTCGATCTCCTCGTTGCCCAGCACCCAGCGCCGCGCCGTTCGGCGATCCCACGCGCTCGGCCAGCTCGGCGTGCGTGCCGACGAACAGGCCGGGAGGCGAACTGGCATCAGGCGCCCAGCTTCCGCGGCGCACAGCAGGTCAGCCGCGCCCAGGTGCGGCTGCGCCGGCGCGGCCGTCGGCGCGTTCGTTGTCACGCACGGAAACGGCACAGCAGCCCGGCCTCGGTCGCCGCCTCGAACAGGTCGAACCCCGTGCAGGTTGCCGGCCGCGCCTCGATCAGCGCGGCCAGCGCGGCGATCGTCTACGAAACCCCGCGAGGCGAATCCACCAGCGCCTCGTCAAGCGCGTTGCCCTTGTCGGGACGCGCGAGCTCGATCCTCGCCAGGGGCCCGGTGACGGTCGGGTGATCTCGCCCTCGTGAGCCTTGGCCGGCGACCGCTCATTCGCCTCCGCGTGGTGTCCGTTGGGCAGGGTCATCGGCCGCACCAGCTCGAGGTGACGCGACTGCGGATCGTCCAGCGCCTGCGAATAGGTGTTGATCGGCGCGCAGGGGACGCCGGCCGCGGCGAACTTCGCGAGCCAGTGCGCCGCCTCGTGCAGCGCGAAGCGCTCCTCCAGGATGCCCTTGAGTTCGACCTGGTGCTCGGCGCGCCGGGTCGTGGTGGAAAACCGTTCCTCCGAGGCCAGCCCGGGAAGCCCCACCACCTCGCAGACCGCTTCCCAGAGCTTGTCGTTGCCGGCCGCGATCGCGAACCAGCCCTCCTTCGCCGCGTAGGCCTGGTAGGGCGCGTTGCGCGGGTGCGCGGAGCCGAGCTTCACGGGATCGGCGCCCGTGCCGAAGTACTGGCTCGTCTGCAGGGCGGAAATGGCGAGCGTGGTGGCGAACATCGGCACGTCGACGTGGCCGCCCTCCCCGCCCTGGGCCACGCGCCGCAGGATCGAGGCGATGCTGAAGGCGGCATACAGCCCCGCCGCGAAATCGGACAGGGGCACGCCGCATTTCACCGGCTCGCCCCCCGCGGCGCCGGTGACGCTCATCACGCCCGCGGCCGCCTGGATCGTGAGGTCGAAGCCGCCTTCGCGCGAGCGCGGCCCCACCTGGCCGAACGCGGAGATGGCGCAGTAGACGAGCGTGGGCTTGCGCTCCCGGAACCAGTCCCAGCCCAGGCCCAGGCGCTGCATCACGCCGGGCCGGTTGTTCTCCACCAGCACGTCCGCCTCGAGCACGAGGCGCCGGGCGATGTCGCGGTCGGCCGGATCCTTGAGGTCCAGGACCACCGAGCCCTTGCCGCGGTTGAGCGAGGCGAAGTTCTCGCTGAAGCCCCCGCTGTGCGGCGGCCAGTGGCGCAGCGTGTCGCCCTCGGCCGGCTCGATCTTGAGCACCTCGGCCCCGTAGTCGGCGAGCAGCATGCCGCAGAACGGCCCGGCCGCGACGTGGCAGATCTCCACCACCTTCACGCCGGCGAGCGGCAAGGCGCTCAAGGCGCGGCCTTCGCGAACCAGAGGTTGGGCGTGGCGGCGTTCGAATAGCCCGAGACGAAGGCCTTCTCGGCGCCCGTGGCCGGATCGAACACCGAGCGGCGGATGCGGCCGATGTTGCCGCCGTACAGGTGGATGCTGATCGACACCTGGTCGGCGAGCGCGTTGGACACCTGGTGGATGTCCCCCA
>JBGAOO010000016.1:0-26173 GCA_044221765.1 Usitatibacteraceae bacterium
CGGGAAACAGGGGCTTGCCGGGGGCGGCGCGAACCGCCCCCGGACCGGTCACTCCCGGATCGTCGTGGTGCGGTAGCCGGGGTCGGACACGATCGCCGCCTCGGTGAACGGGAACGCGATCCACTGCTTGTCCTTGAAGCGCAGCGTCTGGTCGGCGTAGTTCGCCGAAGCCGGGTTCGTCGACTGCGAGTACGTGAGGAACCCCTGCGCCGTCACGCCCGCGTCGGTGAACTGCACCGTCTGCACGTAGCTCGATCCGGTCGTGACGAAGTAGCCGGCGCCGGGGACGAGGGTCGTGCTGATCTTGTTGTAGACGCCGAGGTTCTCCTCGCCGCCGTGGACGGGAATGATCGTCGCGCCGCGCTGCGTGAACTGGACCGCGCCCAGCGGGGCGTCGACGGCGAGGCCGGCCGCGCGGATCTTGTCCCCCGCCGCCTTGAGCGCCCCGACCAGGGCGGTGGCGACGGTGCCGTCGGCCACGTTGAGACCGCGCGGCGTATTGAGCGGGTCGAGGTAGTTGAAGGGGACCTTGAACACGTTCGCGATGTTGCGAGCCGAGTTGAAGAACTCGCGGAACAGGTGCGCCCCGCGGCTCGCCAGCTCGTACTTGCGGTCCCAGCCCGACAGCGCGCCGCACTCGGACTGGACCGTCGAAGCGGCGGCGGTCGCGCAAAGCGCCAGCAGGTCGGGCAGGTTCAAGTCCGCGGAGAGGCTGCGGTTGGAGAAGGCGATCTGCTGCAGGTTCTGCAGGTTGAAGCGGTTGCCCGTGAGGCCGTCGACGCCGGCCAGGCGCGCCTGCGCCTGCAGCACGCCGATGCGGGTGCGCATGCCCTGCACGTCCGGCACGACCCCGACCACGGCGGGGATGTCCCAGCGATAGCTGTCCACCGCCGGGTTGGCGAGCCAGTAGCTGTCGTTCGAGTTCTGCACGAAGTCGTGCCGCTCGAGGAAGGGCATCCGGTCGCCGGGCAGCAGGCCCGCCTGGGGCGCGCCGCCGTCCTCGCCCCACTCGCAGGCCGAGCGCGAGCCGTCGAGCACCGGCGGGCCCTTGAGCGAGAAGACGACCGCGAAGGTCACGCTGGGCGTGCACAGGGACTGCTTCTCGCGCGGGACGTTGGGCGCGGTGCTGATGTCGCCGTAGAAGGCGTTGCCCTCGCGGTCGACGGCGGTGGTGTTCACCCACGGGATGCCGACGATGGTCTGCAACGCCGTCTTGATCTCGCCCGTGCTCTTCGCCTTGTTGATCGCGATCCACTGGTCGCCCAGGCGCCAGTTGTCGAGGTTGGTGTCGCGGATCGCGAAGGCGTTGGTGCGCGTCCAGGGGATGGGCACCGACGTGCTCGTCGTGATCGGGCCGAAATGCGAGAAGTAGAACGTGTTCGACTTGCTGGAAAGCGTGCCGTCCGCGTTCTTCACCTGGACAGTGACCGTCTTCGTGGTCATGTCGCGCGTCTGGCCGTCGTAGACGTACTTCGTCGGGTTGTTCGGGTCGAGCGTGAGCTGGTAGAGGGTGAAGTGCCAGGCCACGTCGTTGGTGTGGCTCCAGGCGACGTCCTTGTTGAAGCCGATGTTCACCAGCGGGAAGCCCGAGAGGGAGCCGCCCATCACGTCGAGCTCGTCGGGGATCGTGACGTGCATCTGGTAGAAGCGCAGCGTGCCGCTCCAGGGGAAGTGCGGGTTGCCCAGCAGCAGGCCGCGGCCGTTCTCGGTGGCGTCCCGTCCCAGGGCGATGGCGTTGCTGCCCACGCCGGAGCGCCAGGTCGGCCAGAAATCCTGGTCGAAGCCGGGAATGCCCGCGTCGGACTTCGGCCCGAGCTTGGGCTCGGCCTCGGCGGCCGTGCCGGCGGCGGCCGGCGGCTTGGCGGCGATCATCCCCGAGATGAAGTTGTTCGTGGACGCCTCGAGGAGGTAGCGGCGCACCAGGCGCATCATGTCCACCTCGTCGATCGGGCGGACCCAGGCGGCGTTGGTGCAGGGGGCCGGGAGGTTCGCGACGCCCGTGTCCCGCAGGTAGCGGTTGTAGCCGGCCGCCCAGCCGCGGAAGGCGGCGCGCATCTGCGCGCTCATGCTGTTCAGGCCCGCCGTGAGCGGCGCCGGGTCGCTGTTGTAGAGCGTGTAGTAGAAGTCCGCCTGCAGGTTGTTCACCTGGTAGGGCGTCGTCCCGGTTTCGCCGAAGTACTTCGAGCGCTCGCCGCGGACGGTGACGAACTCGTCGGCCATCATGCAGAAGTTGTCCTGCGCGAAGGCATAGCCCACGCCGTAGCCGATGCTGCCGTAGTCGGCCGCCTTCACGTGCGCCACCCCGTAGGTCGTGCGGCGCACTTCGGCGTTGTAGGACGTGGACTGCGCGAGCAGCGGGGCGGGCGCGCACGCGGCCGCCAAGGCGGCCAGGGCCGCCGCCCGTTTCCAGGGGGTGATCATGCCATTCTCCTCCAAGCGTTTTTTGTGGTCGCCCCGGCGATGCGTGCCGCCGGGGTCATGGGTTCACTATATACAACATACGGCGCCGGCATGCGCCGGAAAGACGCCTCAGGCCATCGCCTCGAACAGGCCGGCGGCCCCCATGCCCGTGCCGATGCACATCGTCACCATGCCGTAGCGGCCCTTCGTGCGCCGCAGGCCGTGGACCATCGTGGCCGCGCGGATCGCGCCCGTGGCCCCCAGCGGGTGGCCCAGCGCGATGGCGCCGCCCTGCGGGTTCACCTTCGCCGGGTCCAGGCCCAGTTCCTTGATCACGGCGAGCGACTGCGCCGCGAAGGCCTCGTTCAGCTCGATCCAGTCCAGGTCCGCCTGCTTCACGCCCGCCTGCTGCAGCACCTTGGGGATCGCCTTGATCGGGCCGATGCCCATGATCTCGGGGGGGACGCCCGCGACCGCGAAGCCGACGAAGCGCGCCAGGGGCTGCACGCCGTACTTCTTCAGGGCCTTCTCGCTCATGAGGATCACGGCGCCGGCCCCGTCCGACATCTGCGAGCTGTTGCCGGCGGTGACCGAGCCGCGCGCGGCGAACACCGTCTTCAGCCTGGCGAGCCCCTCCATCGTCGTGTCCGGGCGCGGGCCCTCGTCGGTGTCGGCGACCCGGCGGCGATGCGCGACCTGGCCGGTCCCCAGGTCGGGCACGGCGGCATCGATCTCGTAGGGCAGGATCTCGTCGCGGAAGCCGCCCGAGGCGATGGCCGCCGTGGCCCGCGCGTGGCTCGCGACGGCGAAGGCGTCCTGCTCCTCGCGCGTCACCTTCCACTGCTGCGCGACCTTCTCCGCGGTGAGGCCCATGCCGTACGCGATCGCCACGTTCTCGTCGTTCGCGAACACCGCGTTGTTCAGGGCGATCTTGTTGCCCATCATCGGCACCATCGACATCGATTCCGTGCCCGCGGCGATGACCACGTCGTCGTCGCCGGTCCGGATGCGGTCCGCGGCGAGGGCCACGGCCTGCACGCCCGAGGAGCAGAAGCGGTTGATCGTCATGGCGGGCACGCCCTCGGGCAGGCCGGCGAGCAGCACGCCGATGCGCGCCACGTTCATGCCCTGCTCGCCCTCGGGCATCGCGCAGCCCACGATCACGTCCGCGATGTCGTTCGGGTCGAGGCCGGGCACGCGGGCGAGCGCGCCCTTCAGCACGTGGGCGAGCATGTCGTCCGGGCGCACGTGGCGGAACATGCCCCTCGGGGCCTTGCCCACGGGCGTGCGGACGGCGGCGACGATGTAGGCGTCCTGGATCTGGCGTGTCATCGGAAACTCCTCGGGGAAAGGGTGGAGGGAAGCCGCCGCGCGCCAGGCGCGCGCGCGGGGGGGAATCGGACGTCAGGCGCCGGCTTCATGCTCTCGGCCTCGCCGCGGCGGACCCGGTGGCGTAGGCGGCCGTCGCGCCCTGCGCGCCCCGCAGGCGGCCCGCGTCGATGCCGGCCGCGCGGGCGATGCGCCGCGCCAGGGCATCGGTCAGCTCGGTCCCGGGCAGGGAATTGCCGAGCGGCACCTGCTCGCCTGAGATGGTGTGGGCCTGCAGCGTGAAGTAGGGCCGGTCGTTGACGGTGTAGGAGACCATCGGACGGACCTCCCGGATCTCTTGCGGGCTCAGCTTCCAGGACCGTGCCCCGCGCAGGCCGCGCTGCTCGACGACGAGTTCGCCCGCGCGCGCACGCACCACGAGCGATCCGGCCACGAGCGACACGGCGCCCAGGTCGAGCAGGCTCGCGACGGCCAGCAGGATCACGGTGCCCACGCCGAGCCCCTCGTCGAGCAGCAGCAGGACGGCGATCGCGGTGGCGATGGCTCCGCACGCGAACGTGACGACCGCGAGGCCCAGTCGACGGCGGCGCGAGTAGCGCACCGTGAGCGTGCCGCCCGCCTCCTCCACCTGCGCGAGGCTCGGCTCGATCGCCACGGCCGGCTCCGTCGCGACGCGCGCCCCGGGCCGCAGGCCGGGATCGAACATCGCGCGCGCGGCCTGCGCGGCGAACTTCCCCGGCACGGAACGCGCCGTGGCTGCCGGCGCCGCCTCGGTTCCGCGCGACTTCCACGCCTGCCAGGTGGCGGCGATGGCCGCCCACAGCAGCCCCAGGCCCACGAGGGGAAAGAGCAGGACGAGCAGGCCGGGCCAGTTGCGATCGGCGATGATCGCCGGCACGGCGAGCAGGGCGATCGGGAAGGAAAGCGCGTTCCAGAAGAAGGCGAAGATCCAGAAGAACATCGGGCCGCCCTGCGAATGCTGCGCTTCGCCTTCGCGACGCGGGCTCGCCTTCGCGGCCGGCTTCGGCTTGGCCGCCGCCGCGTCCCCGCCGCGCAGCACCGCGATCCCGGCCACCAGCGCGCCCACGCCGACGCCGCCGAAGGCGAGCGAGAAGGGGACGAGGAAGAGCAGCTGCTTCCAGCGGATGTCGCGGTCGAAGACGGCGCGGGATGGTTCGTCCGGGTCCACCCATACCGTGATCGGGCGCCCGCTCGACCGCGCTTCCTCGAGGCGCCCGTTCACCTCGTGGTGCCAGTCGTCGATGTTGTCCGAGCCGCCCATCGCGCCGATCCCCAGCCGCGAGCCGGTGTGGCGCACGCCCTGGAAGACGTAGGCGTAGCTGCCTTCGGCCCGGTAGGTCGCTCCCCCCTTGCTGCCGCGGCTCTCCTCCAGGGTCGCCTGCTCGACCGTGGCCTTCACGCGCACCCAGTCGCGCGCCTGCCAGGCCTCCAGGGCCGTCTTGCCGATCGCCCACGTGGCGAACGCGCCCACGCCCCCGAACGGGATGGCGAACACGAGGCAGAGGAGGAAGCCGCCGAGCTTGGCCACCGAAGGCTAGTTCCGCAGGGGCTTGCCGGTCTTCAGCATGTGCTCGATGCGGGCCTGCGACTTCTCGGTCTTCGCGAGCTCGACGAAATGGCGCCGCTCCAGGTCGAGCAGCCACTTCTCGTCGACCAGGCTGCCGGGCTCGACCTCGCCGCCGCAGAGCACGGTGGCGATGCGCGAGGCGATCTCGTAGTCGTGGCCGGAGATGAAGCCGCCCTCCTTCATGTTCACCAGCATCATCTTGAGCGTGGCGATGCCCGTGTCGCCGGCCACCGGGATGCGCGAGGGCGCGAGCGGCGGGCGGTGGCCCGATTCGGCCATGGCGCGCGCCTGCTGCTTCGCCACGTACAGCAGCTCGGCGTTGTGCATGACGATCACGTCGGTCGGCTTGAGGTAGCCCATCTCCCGCGCGTGCTCGGCGCTGCGCGAGACCTCGCCCATCGCGACCTGCCGGAACAGTCGCCCGAGCTCGGGGAAGGCGTCGCCGCCCTTCGCCCAGGCGTTGGCGCGCTGCGCCAGCTCCTTCAGCCCGGCCCCGGCGGGCAGCAGGCCCACGCCCGCCTCCACCAGGCCGATGTAGCTCTCGAACGCGGCCACCACGCGCTGCGCGTGCATCACGAACTCGCAGCCGCCGCCCAGGGCGAGGCCGTCCACCGCCGCGACCGTGGGCACCACGCTGTACTTCAGGCGCTGCGAGGTGCGCTGGAAGAGCGCGACCATCGCCTCGAACTCGTCGTACTTCCCGGCCTTGAGCGACTCGAGCGCCGCCTTGAGGTTGGCGCCGACGGCGAAGGGCGCCTCGTGCCAGATCACGAGCGCGGCGTAGTTGCTCTCGGCCTCGTCGAGGGCGCGGTTCAGGCCGGCGAGCACCTCGGACCCGAGCGAGTGCATCTTGCTCTTGAAGGAGACGATCGCGATGCCGTCGCCCTGGTGCCACAGGCGCACGCCTTCGTCCTCGAACACCGTCGTGCCTCGGTCCGCGGCCTTCTCGCCCAGCACGGTCTCGGGGAAGTACTGCCGGCAATACACGGCGAGCGAGGAGCGCGGGTGCATCGAGCCGTCGGCCGCCGAGTAGGAACCCTCGGGCGAATGCACGCCCTGGCGCCCGTCGGTGACCCACGCGGGCAGCGGCGCCTTCGCCATCGCCTTGCCGGCGGCGATGTCCTCGGCGATCCAGCCGGCCACCTGCTGCCAGCCGGCCGCCTGCCAGATCTCGAAGGGCCCCATCTTCCAGCCGAAGCCCCAGCGGATGGCGAAATCCACGTCCCGGGCGCAGTGCGCGATCTCGGCCAGGTGGACGGCGCAGTAGTGGAAGAGGTCGCGGTAGATCGCCCACAGGAACTGCGCCTGCGGGTGGCTGCTCGCGCGCAGCTTCGCGAACTGCTGGGCCGGCGACCTCTCCTTGAGGATCGCCTGCACCTCCTCCGCGATCGCGCCGGCCGAGAGGCGGTAGTCCTGCTTCGCGAGGTCGAGGACGTGGATCTCCTTGCCCTTCTTCACGAAGATGCCCGCCTTGGTCTTCTGCCCCAGCGCGCCCTTGGCGATGAGCGCGGCGAGCCAGGCGGGCGCGTTGTAGTGCGCATGCCACGGGTCGGCGGGCAGCGTGTCGTGCATGGTCTTCACCACGTGCGCCATCGTGTCCAGGCCGACCACGTCCGCGGTGCGGTAGGTGGCGCTCTTGGCGCGGCCGATGGCCGGCCCGGTGAGCGCGTCCACCTCGTCGAAGCCCAGCCCGAAGGCGAGCGTGTGGTGCATCGTGGCGAGCATCGAGAAGACGCCCACCCGGTTGGCGACGAAGTTGGGCGTGTCCTTGGCGCGCACGACGCCCTTGCCCAGCGTGGTGGTGAGGAAGGCCTCGAGGTCGTCCACCAGCGACGGGGCCGTGTACGGCGTCGGGATGATCTCCACCAGGCGCATGTAGCGCGGCGGGTTGAAGAAGTGGATGCCGCAGAAGCGCGGGCGGGCGGCCTCGGGCAGGACCTTCGCCAGCTCGGTGATGGACAGGCCCGAGGTGTTGGAGGCGAAGATCGCGTGCGGGGCCAGGTGCGGGGCCACCTTGTCGAAGAGCGCCTTCTTCCAGTCCATGCGCTCGCTGATCGCCTCGATCACGAGGTCGCATTCCGCGAGGAGCGCCAGGTGCTCGTCGTAGTTGGCCGCCTGGATGCGCTCGGCCACCGACTTGACGGCGAGCGGGCTGGGCTCGAGCTTCGCGAGCGCCTCGATCGCCTTCCTCACGGTCGCGTTCTTGTCCTTGCCCTCGGCCGCCAGTTCGAAGAGGACGGGCTGCACGCCGGCATTGGCCAGGTGCGCCGCGATCTGCGCGCCCATGACGCCTGCGCCGAGGACGGCGGCCTTGCGGACGATGAAATTCGACACGGGGAATCTCCTTCGGTCATGCCCCGTCGCCGGGGCCGGTTCTGGAAAGGGTCAGGCGCGCTCGCGCGCCCCTGGCAGGGGACGGGGCCGGCGGCCCTCGTCGATCGCGACATAGGTGAGCTGGGCCTCGGTGACCTTCACGGCGTCGAGGCGGCCGTCGCGCCCGCGCTGGGCCCAGACCTCGACATCGACCGTGACGGACGTGCGGCCGGTCCTCAGCACGCGCGCATAGAAGCTCACGAGGTCGCCCACGAAGACCGCCTCCTTGAAGAGGAACGAGTTCACCGCGACGGTGACCACCGGCCCCTGCGCGCGCTCGTAGGCGGGCACGCTGCCCGCGAGGTCGACCTGCGCCATCACCCAGCCGCCGAAAATGGTGCCGTGGGCGTTGGTGTCCGCCGGCATGGGGATGATGCGAAGGACGGGCTGTTCGCCCTGGGGGAGTCGCGCTTGCATGGCGGATTCAAACGGGCGTTTGATTCTACTCCATCACGCCCGCGTGGCCCGGAAGGTAGATCTGGGCCATCTGGTCGCGGTAGCGCTCGAGGATCTGGCGGCGCCGCGGCTTGAGGGTGGGCGTGAGCAGGCCGTTGTCCACGGTCCAGCGCTCGGCCACGAGCGCCACGCGGCGCACCTGCGCATAGCCCGGGAACGAGCGCACCTGCTCCGCGATGCGCTGCACCACCAGCTTCTCCGCCTTCTCCCGGTGCTCGCCCGTGAAGGCCGGGGGCACCTGCCCGGCCTGGGCGGCCCGCTGCCATTCCTCCGCGTTGACCACGACGAGCGCGGCGAGGAAGGGCTTGCCCTCGCCCAGCACCAGCACCTGCTCGAGCAGCGGGTCGAGCTGGATCGCGAGCTCCATGTCCACCGGCGGCACCTTCTCGCCGTTGGCGAGCACGATGATCTCCTTGATGCGCCCCGTGATGTGGACGATGCCGTCCTCGATCCGCGCCTGGTCGCCGGTGTCGAGCCAGCCGTCGGCGCTCAGCACCTGCGCCGTGGCCTCCGGGTTGTTCCAGTAGCCCATCATGACGTTCGGGCCCTTCACCTGCAGCGAGCCGTTGGCGCCGAAGCGCACCTGGATGCCGTCGAGCACCACGCCGATGGAAGCCGGGTCGTTGCGCTCCAGGCGGTTCACGGACACCACGGGCGAGGCCTCGGTGAGGCCGTAGCCCTGGCAGATCGGCAGGCCCAGGCCGAGGAAGGTGTGCGCGATGTGCGGGTTGAGCGCCGCGCCGCCGCTCACGGCCACGCGCAGGCGCCCGCCCAGTCGCTCCAGGAGCTTGTCGGCCACCAGCTCGCGCAGCACCGGCCAGAGCAGGAAGGACGGCTTCCAGCGGCCGCGGCGCTGCTTCCACTCGAAGAGGTCCCAGCCGGTGCGGTGCGCGAACTCGAAGAGGCGGCGCCTCGCCCCCGAGGCCTGGGCGAGCTGGGCGTGGATGGCCGCGTGCAGGCGCTCGTAGATGCGCGGCACCGAGATGATCACCGTGGGGCGCACCTTGCGGAAATCCTCGGCGAGCTGCGGCACGGAGCGGGCGTAGGCCACCGTGGCACCGGCCACCATCGTGAGGTAGTAGCCCCCCATCCGCTCGAGCATGTGCGACAGCGGCAGGAAGGAGAGGAACAGGTCGTCCGGGAACACGTCGAAGGCCGCGAGCGAGGCCCGGGCATCCTGCAGCATGTTCTGGTGCGAGAGCATCACGCCCTTGGGCTTGCCCGTCGTGCCCGAGGTGTAGACGATGGTCGCGAGCTCGTGGCCGTTGCCCCCGGCCACGGGCCCGAGGCCCGGTTGCGGCGCGAGCCACTGCGACAGCGGGCGCACCCGCCCGTCGGCGACGCCCTCCACCGCCTTCACCGTGACGATGCGCGCCACGCCGGGCATCGCCTCGCGCACCGGCGCCAGGCGCTCCAGGTGTTCCTTGCCCTCCACGACCAGCAGCTTCACGCCGGCGTCGTTCAGGCAGTAGGCGATGTTCTCGGGGCGGTCCTCGACGTAGAGCGGCACAGTCACCAGCCCCTGCGCGCACGCGCCCTGGTCGAACCAGACCCATTCCTTGCAGTTGCGCAGCATGATCGCCACGCGCTCGCCCGGCTGCAGGCCCTCCGCCGCGAGCGCCGCCCGCACCTGTCCGGCCTTTTCCGCGGTCTGCTCCCAGGTATAGGGCACCCAGTCCTGCACCTTGCCGTCGTACTCGCGATAGGCGACGGCCTTCGGGGTGAGCCGCACGCGCCGCGCGAACACCTCGGCGATCGACTCGCGTTCCCCGATGTCGGCGTACTGCGTCCGCTGCGTGCTCAAGTCGGCGCTCCCCTTCCGCGCGCGGCCGAAGGGCCGCCGTTGGCGCCCATCTTACCCACCACCCTTCGCCGCGACGACCTCGCGCAGCCAGGCGAGCGTCTCGCGCCAGGGACCCTCGCGGCTCGCCGCGTCGAAGAAGCCGAAATGGCCGATGCGCGCCCGGCCCGGGACGGGCGGCACCACGTGCCGGCGCTCCACGCGCGCACCCGCGTAGAAGCCGTGCAGCTCGTCGATCGCGCGCTTCGTGATGAGGGGATCGTCCTCGAAGGACCAGGCGAGGATCGGGGCGCGCACCGCGCCGAAGCGCTCGCGCATCGCCGGGCCCTCGCCCAGCAGGTAGTCGCGGTGCAGGCACCAGCGCCGCCACTGCCAGGCGACGCCGCGCGGCAGGTCGCCCACCAGGCGCGCCCGTCGGCCGGGAAAGTACCCGAAGAGCGGCGTGAGGAGCGGGATCGCGACGAACCAGAAGAGTCGCACGCGAAAGGGCATGCGGTCGTTGTGGCGATACCACCCGTTGCCCGCGGTCACGGTGACGATCGCGCGCAGCGCCGCGCTCTGCGCGGCCGCGCCGAAGAGCTGGCCGCCCAGGCTGTGGCCGAGCGCGAAGGCCGGCAGGCTCGGGCCGGTCGCGCGGGCTTCGCGCAGCATCGCGTCCAGGTCCTGCTCGATCCAGGTGGTGAGGTCGGCCTCGACCCCGGCCATCGGCCCGGTGCGCGAGGCGCCCATGCCGCGATAGTCGAAGGTGAGCACGTGCACGCCGTTCTCGGCGAGGAACCGCGCGAGCGGCTCGTAGAAATCCTGGCGCACGCCCATGGCGCCGGCGACGAGCAGCGTGGCCCAGGGCGCGCCCTCCGCCGGGAAGCGGGTGACGGCCAGCTCGCGGCCGTCGGCCGCCCTCGCCGTGTCGCGCAGTTCCATGGCGCCCTCAGGAGCCGCGTCGCGGCGAGACCCACATGGTGATGACCGCCCGGCAGACCGTCTCCCCCGCCGTGTCCTTCACCTCCACCGCGACGGGCACCTCCCGCGCGGGCCCCTCCTCGATCGCCCCGACCGTCGCCACGGCCTCGACGTCCGTGCCGGCCTTCTTCACGTACTCGACCCGCATGCCCTTGGGCAGCCAGCGCATCGTGGGCGGGATCGTGACCTCGGTCATGGTGCCGGCGGCGAGCTCGGCGAGGTTGCACATCGCGATCGCGTGCACGGTGCCGATGTGGTTCGTCACCGCGCGGCGCTTGCGCATCGACACGCGCGCGTGCCCCGGCCCGAACTCCTCGAACCTCGGGCGGATCGAGCCGAAATACGGCGCCTTCCAGCAGAGGATCCGCGAGAAGACCGCCTTGCCGAACGGCAACCCCTCGCACCGCTTCCAGAGGGCGAGCGCGGCACTCATCGCGCCATCCCGACCCACGGCTTCATCGATCCGTGTCCATCCGTGTTCATCCGTGTCGAACGCCTTTGGGTCGCGTCACGCTCAGACCGTATCCCACCCGGTATCCGGCACGAACCGATCGCCCAGCTGCGCGCGCAGTTCCGCCATCCGCTTGAGCCAGGCCTCCTTGCCCCGCTCCCGGATCGCCGAGATCGGCCCGCCCCGGTGCGGCGCGAAGCCCGTCCCGAAGATCACGCCCGCGTCGCACAGGTCCGCGTCCGCGACGATCTTCTCGCGCACGCAGGCCACCGCCTCGTTGAGGGCGGGCAGCACCAGGCGCTCGGCGATCGGCTTGAGGTCCACGGAGCCGCTGCCGGTGGACTTCTGCGGCTTGCCTTTCACCCACGTGTAGAACCCCTGCCCCGTCTTCTTGCCCAGGCGCTTCGCCTCGATGTTGGCCTGCAGCTTCTTCGGGATGGGCGTGCCGGGCTTCGCGAGCTCCTGGCCCACGGCCCAGCAGATGTCCAGGCCCACCATGTCCGCGAGCTCGATGGGGCCCATGGGCATGCCGAAATCCCGGGCGGCCGCGTCGATCGTCTCGCCGGGCACGCCCTCGTCGAGCATCAGCATGGCCTCCATCAGGTAGGGCGAGAGCACGCGGTTCACGAGGAACCCCGGCGCGCTCTTGCACGGCAGCGGCAGCTTGTCGATCGCCCGCGCGAAGGCCTGGCCGGCGAGCATCACCGCGGGCGCCGTCTGCGGCCCCTCGACGATCTCGACGAGCATCATCTGCGCGACGGGATTGAAGAAGTGCAGGCCGACCAGGCGCTCGGGGCGGTCCAGGACGCCGGAGAGTTCCTGGAGCGGGATGCTGGAGGTGTTGGAAGCGAGGATCGCGCCCTCCTTCATTCTCGGTTCCAGGCCCGCGAAGAGCTTTCGCTTGATCTCCGCGTTCTCGACGATCGCCTCCAGGACCAGGTCGGCCTTCGCGACGCCATCGCCCTTCACGTCGGCCTGCAGCCGGTCCATGGCCGCTTGCACCAGGTGCGGCTGGCGCAGGCGCTTCCTGTAGAGCGCGTGGGCGCGCTGGATGGCCGGCGCGATGCGCTCGGGCGCCAGGTCCTGCAGCGTGACCGACAACCCCTTGAAAGCGCACCACGCGGCGATGTCCCCGCCCATGGCGCCGGCGCCGATCACGTGCACGTGCCGGATCGCGCTGCCCTCCTCCTCGCCCTCGCGCTTGCCCAGCGCCTTCATGCGGTCCTGCAGCTTGAACAGGCGGATGAGGTTTCGCGTGGTGGGGTGCGCGAACAGGCTCGCCATCGAGGCCGGGTGACCGGCCGGCACGTTGCGCACGTCGCCGCCGAAATCCTTCCACAGGTCGATGATCGCGTAGGGGGCCGGGTAGTGGTCCTGGCGCGCCTTCTCGGCCACCTTCCTGCGCGACATGGACGCGACGATCGAGCGCACCACGGGCCAGTCCGTGACCGCCGCGGCGAACCTCGGCCTGTGCGGCGCGGGCGGGCTGGCGAGGATCATGCGGACCGCGTTCGCGAAATGCCGGCGCGGCGTCACCACGTCCACGAGCCCGAGGGCCTTCGCGCGCCGCCCGTCGAGGGATCGGCCGGTGAGCATGAGATCGAGCGCGGGGGCGGCCCCGATGAGCGCGGGCAACCGCTTGGCGCCGCCCCAGCCGGGCACGATGCCGATGAGGACCTCCGGCAGCGCCATGCGCGACTTGGCGCCGTCGTCCATCAGCCGGTAGCGGCAGGCGAGCGCGAGCTCCGTGCCCCCGCCCATGCAGAAGCCGTGGATGGCCGCGAGCGTCGGGAAGGGCAGCGCCGCGACCCGGTCGAAGACCTCGTTGCCGAGCGTGGTGAATGCCATCGCCTGCTCGGCGCTCGCGATCCGCGTGAACTCGTCGATGTCCGCGCCGGCGGCGAAGCCGTTGTCCTTGGCCGAGAGGATCGCGAGGCCCTTGGGAGGCATCGTCGCCAGGTGGTCGACGACGCGGCCGAGCTCCTGCAGCGCCTCGGTGGAAAAGGTGTTCGTGGCGCTGCCGGCGCGGTCGAACCAGAGCCAGGCCAGGTTCTGCGCGTCGAGGTCGAGCTTCCAGTGCTTGAGGTCCATGGTTCTCTTTCTCAGTGCGCCCGGGGCGCCGGGCGCGGCGCGCCCGCCCGGCGGATGTGCAGGGTTTTCTCCACCCGCGCGACGACGTCGCCCTCGCGGTCCTTCAGCTCGACGGCCAGGGTCGGCTCGTGCCTGCCGCCGGCATCGGCCACCTGCCGGGCGAGCGACACCTGTTCCTCGGTGAGCGAGAACTCGGCCTCCAGCGTGCCGCGGCCGGGCTTCAGGAAGCGCACGCTCGCCGCCTTGTCCCACACGACGTAGTCGCGGCCGAGGTTGCGCATCATCATGATCATGTAGAAAGGGTCGGCCATGGCGAACATCGAGCCGCCGAAATGCGTGCCGACCCAGTTCCGGTTCAGCAGCTTCGTGCGCAGCTGCACCCGCACGCGGCGGAAATCGGGCGCGATGTCCGCCACCCGGATGCCCATGCTCCGGAAGGGCGGCCAGACATTGAACAGCCGCCGCATCCACGCGGCGTTGAACGTGAGGCGCGACAGGTAGCCCTGCGCCATGCGGCCGCCCTAGACCCGCTCGAGCAGCATCGCCCCGCCCTGCCCGCCGCCGATGCACAGCGAGGCGACGGCGCGCCGGCCGCCCGTGCGCTCGAGCACCTTGAGGGCATGCAGCACGACGCGCGCGCCCGAGGCGCCGATCGGGTGGCCCAGGGCGATCGCGCCGCCGTCCACGTTGAGCTTGCCGCGGTCGAGCCGCCCGAACGCCTTGTCCAGGCCGAAGTGCTGCCGGCAGTAGTCGTCGCTTTCCCAGGCGGCGAGGCACCCCAGGACCTGCGCGGCGAACGCCTCGTTCACCTCCGCGCAGTCGATGTCGTCCCAGGTGAGGCGGTTGCGCTGGAGCATCGGCGTGATCGCGTGCACCGGCCCCAGGCCCATCTCGGCCGGGTCGAGCGCGCCCCAGTGGGCGTCGACCAGGCGGCCCAGCGGCGTGAGTGCGTATTCGTTCACGACCTCCTCGGCCGCCAGGATGAGCATCGCGGCGCCGTCGGTGATCTGGGAGCTGTTGCCGGCGGTCACGTTGCCGTAGGTGCGGTCGAACACGGGCTTGAGCTTCGCGAGCTTCTCGACGGCCGAGTCGCGGCGCAGGCCGTCGTCCTCGGCGTAGACCTTGCCGTCGGGCCCGTAGAGGGGCTCGATCTCGGCCAGGTGGCCGTTGTCCTGGGCGAAGGCGAGGCGCCGGTGCGACTCCACCGCGAACTCGTCCATCATCTGGCGCGTCACGCCGAAGCGCTTGGCGACGATCTCGGCGGTGGCCCCCATGGAGAGCTTCACGACGGGGTCCGTGAGCCCGCGCAGGATCGCGATCACCGGCGCCAGGTACGCCAGGCGGAACTTCGCCGCCGTGGCGGCCTTCTGCCCCATCGACTTCGCCGCGTACCAGTCCGCCAGCCAGTTCACCATCGCGGGCCCGAACAGGAGCGGGGCGTGCGTCATGGCGTCGGTGCCGCCGGCGAGCACCAGGCTCGAGCGCCCGGCCACGATGTTCATGTACGCGCTGTCGAGCGCCTGCATCCCGGAGGCGCAGTTGCGCATCACCGTCCAGGCCGGCACCTTCTCGCCGCAGCCCAGGCGCAGCGACACCACGCGCCCGATGTTGGCCTCGTCCGCCGACGGCATGGCCGCGCCCACGATCACCTCGTCGAAGGCGGTGGCCTCGAAGGGCTGGCGCGTCACGAGCGGGCGGCCGCAGCCCACCGCGAGGTCGGCGCCGGTGAACGGGCCGAGCCCCTTGCGGGCCTTGAGGAACGGGGTGCGAGCCCCGTCGACTACATAGACGCGGCGCGCGGCCATGAGGCGTCCTCCTGGTGGTCGCGGCGCGACAGGTCGGTCGGGAAGTCGTCCACCATGATCACCTCGCGGCGCAGGCGGTCCGTGCGGGCCAGGTGCTCGTACTCGGCGAGCGTGACGATGCCGGCCTGCACCGCGGCCTCGCGCCGCTCGGCCATCGTGCGCTGCGGCAGCCGGCCCTCCTTCTGCGCCGCGCGGATCCTCGCCTCGATCGGGTCGGCCTTGATGGCGGCCGCCATCGCGATCCCGAGCCGGCCGATCGCGTCCTTCTCGTCGTCGGGGATGTACGCCCCCGCGACGAGCCGGTCGCGCGCGGCGCCCGGCTCGAGCAGGATCTGGGCGACCCGCGCTCCCCACTTGTCGTGCGGCGCCGTGAGGGTGAGCCCCTTCGGGAAGGCGAGCCGGCGCAGCACCCACGCGATGGGCCGGTTCGGGAAGTTGGCGAGCACCCCGTCCATCGCCACCTGCAGCTTGAACGAGCTGTCGTAGAGCGCCCAGGTGAGCAGGGGCAGGTCCTCCTTCGGGCAGCCGTCGTCGTGGTAGCGCTTCACGGTGGCCGACATCATGTACAGGTGCGAGAGGATGTCGCCCAGGCGCGCGGAGATCTTCTCGCGGCGCTTGAGGCTGCCGCCGATCACGAACATCGACATGTCGGCCAGGAGCGCGAAGGCCGAGGAGAAGCGCGTGAGGATCTGCAGGTAGCGGCGCGTCTCGGGCGCGCCCGGCACGGCGATGCCCTTGCCGCCGGTGAGGCCCAGCCACAGCGCGCGCACGCCGTTCGAGGCGGTGAAGGCCATGTGCCCCCAGAGCGCCAGGTCGAAGGCCTTCAGGTCGTTCGCGCCCGCCGCGTGGATCTCCTTCAGCACGAACGGGTGGCAGCGGATGGCGCCCTGGCCGAAGATGATCATCGAGCGCGTGAGGATGTTCGCGCCCTCGACCGTGATCGCGATCGGGATCGTCTGGTAGGCGCGGCCCAGGTAGTTGTTCGGCCCCAGGCAGATGCCCTTGCCGCCGTGCACGTCCATCGCGTCGTTCAGGATCGCGCGCATGCGCTCGGTCATGTGGTACTTGCAGATGGCCGAGATGACGCTCGGCTTCTCGCCCATGTCGAGCGCCGCCATCGTCATGCGGCGCGTGCCGTCCATGAGGTAGGTGCTGCCGCCGATCCGCGCGAGGGGCTCCTCGATGCCCTCGAAGCGGCCGATGGGCATCTTGAACTGCGTGCGCACGCGGGCGTAGGCCCCGGTGGCGAAGCTCGCGAGCTTGCCCGCGGCCATCGAGAGCGAGGGCAGCGAGATCGAGCGGCCCGCGGCCAGGCATTCGACCAGCATGCGCCAGCCGTTGCCCACCTGGGCGGTGCCGCCGATCACCCAGTCCATCGGGATGAACACGTCCTTGCCCGAATTCGGGCCGTTCATGAAGGCGGAGTTGAGCGGATTGTGGCGCCGGCCGATCTCCACGCCCTTGTGCGAGGTCGGGATGAGCGCGAGGGTGATGCCGCGTTCCTCCTCGCCCCCCAGCAGCTTCTGCGGATCGTAGAGCTTGAAGGCGAGGCCCAGGATCGTGGCCACCGGGCCGAGCGTGATGTAGCGCTTCTCCCACGTGAGGCGGATGCCGAGCACTTCCTTGCCCTCGTGCATCCCCTTGCAGACGATGCCGAAGTCGGGAATGGCGCCGGCATCGGAGCCGGCCTCGGGGCTGGTGAGCGCGAAGCAGGGGATCTCCAGGCCCTTCGCGAGGCGCGGCAGGTAGTGGTTCTTCTGCTCCTCGGTGCCGTAGTGGATGAGCAGCTCGGCCGGCCCGAGGGAATTGGGCACCATCACCGTCACGGCCGCCGTGCCGCTGCGCGTGGAGATCTTGGTCACGATCTCCGAGTGCGCGAAGGCCGAGAAGCCCAGGCCGCCGTAGGATTTCGGGATGATGATCCCGAGGAAGCCCTGCTCGCGGATGAACTTCCAGACCTCGGGCGGCAGGTCCATGCGGGCGTTCGTGATCTCCCACTCGTCGAGCATGCCGCAGAGCCGCTCCACGGGCCCGTCGACGAAGGCCTGCTCCTCCGCGGTCAGCTTCGGGGCGGGGTAGGCGAGCATCTTGGCCCAGTCCGGGCGGCCGGTGAACAGGTCCGCGTCCCACCAGATGCTGCCGGCGTCCAGCGCCTCCTGCTCGGTCTGCGAGATCTGCGGCAGCACGCGCTTGTACAGGCCGAAGATCGGCCCGGTGACCAGGGCGCGGCGCACCGGCCGGAGCACGGCGACGAGCGTGAACAGCGCCACGGCCGCCCAGGCGGCCGTGATGGCGCCGGGGGACACGGGCGCGAAGGCGGTGAGGGCCGTGGCGCCCAGCGCGAGCGCGACGGCCCAGGCGACGGCGCTCGCGGCGTGATAGGCGAGCGCTCCGGCCACGACGAGGACGGCGAGGACCGTCAGGATGATGGGCAGCATTGTCTTCTCCTTCCCGGATGGCGATGCCGTGGGACCGGCGTTCGCCTTTCTTCGTTGTGCGGAACCGCGGGTACTGCGTTCAGTCGTTCGCGACCAGCTCGAGCTTGCGGGCGTCGCCCAGCGGCGCCTTGAGGCCGGCGGCGAGGAAAGGCGCCAGGCGCTGCAGCAGCAGCTCGTCGTTGTCCTTCTCGTGCGGCATCGCCTGCGCCATGAGCTTGAGCGCGTCGGTGCCGGCGAGCGTGTAGGAGAGCGCGCCCATCACGAAGTGCAGGCGCCAGGTGAGCTCGGCCTTGGTGAGGTGCGGCAGCGCCTTGAGGAACGCCTCCTTGAACCGCGCGATCATCTCCGCGTACTGGGCGGAGAGGAAGGTGCGGATGAAGGGCGCCGGGTCGGCGTAGGCGCGCCCGAGCACGCGCAGGAAGTGCTTGCCGCCGCGCTTCTCGTCGCGCGAGATGCGCAGCGCCGGGATGAGCATGGCCGAGAGGATCTTCTCGCAGGTGAGCGCCTTGCCGCCCGCCTCGCGCTCGTAGCGCCGCAGCAGGTCGATGCGCTCCTGGTTCATGGGGTCGAGCCGGCGCGTGAGCACCGCCTGGAAGAGCTCTTCCTTGGTGCCGAAGTGGTAGTTCACGGCCGCGAGGTTCACGCCGGCGGCCGCGGTGAGCTGCCTGAGGCTCGTCGCCTCGAACCCGTGCGCCATGAACAGGCCCTCGGCCGCGTCGAGGATGCGCGTCTTGGTGTCCTGCGAGAGGGCGTCCATCGCGAGGGCGCGGCGGGCGGGGCGCTGCACGGGCATCGGGTCGGTCTCCGGTCGGGGCGCGCGGGAATCGGGTCAAACGCACGATTCAAACGCTCGTTTGAAACTATCCTAGGGTGCGCCGGGCGCGCGTGGCAAATCCGGCCGGCCGGCCGCGTGGGCTACACTCGCGCGCCAGGACGACCCTGCGCACGCTCCTGTCCCTGCTCGCCGCCTGCCTCGCCCTGCCGGCGGCCGCCCTGCTCACCCGCGCCGACCGCGAGGACGAGGAGTACCGCGAGCTCGCCACCCGCTACGTGGCGCTCGCGACCTTCGAGGGCCGGGACGGCGCCGGGGTCCTCATTTCCCCGCGCTGGGTGCTCACGACCGCGCATCGGGCGAGCGCCCTCGCCGACGCGAAGCCCGTGCCGCGCCTGGCTGTCGGCGGCCGCTCGCACGAGATCACGCGGGTCTTCCTCCATCCGGCCTGGAAGGGCGGCGCCGACGCGGATCTTGCCCTCCTGCTGCTGCGCGAGGCGTCGGAAGTCGAGCCGGCGCCGATCTACCGCCGCGGCGACGAGGCGGACAAGGCCGTGCGAATCGTGGCCGGCGGTCCGACCGGGCGCCTGGGAACACGGCCCGTCCGGGAAGGCGGCGGGCCGGTCGCGCGCGCCGGCGTGAACACCATCGACCGCCTGCTGCCCGGGCTGCTGGAGGTGCGCATCAAGGCGCCGGAAGAGGCCTCCGACCTGCAGGGCGCGCTCACGCCGCAGGAGACGGGGGCGCCCGCCTTCGTCGAGACCGAGGGGAAGATCGAGGTCGCGGGCATCGCGCAGTCCCTCGAGGACACGAACCGCGACGGCCTCACCGGCGGCCTCGGCGACCGCGAGTATTTCGTGCGCGTTTCCGCCTTCGCGGCCTGGATCGACGAGGCCATGGGGCGCGCGGCCCTGGAGGAGGCTGCGAAGCCGGGGCCCGCAGACGCGAAGAGGCGCTAGGGCGCGAGAAGGCCGCCCCGGGCGGCGATCAGCTGCGGTCCAGGGCCTGGCCGATGTCCCAGAGGATGTCGTCCAGCGTCTCGAGGCCGATGGACAGGCGCACCATGTCCGGCGGGACTCCCGCGGTCACCTGGTCGGCCTCCGACAGCTGGCGGTGCGTGGTCGAGGCCGGGTGGATCACGAGCGACTTCGCGTCGCCGATGTTCGCCAGGTGGCTCACGAACTGCAGCCCCTGGATGAAGCGCACGGCCGACTCGTAGCCGCCGCGGATGCCGAAGGAGAGCAGCGCGCTCGCGCCCGCGGGCAGGTAGCGCCGGGCGAGCGCGTGGTAGCGGTCGCCCTCGAGGCCCGGGTAGTTCACCCAGGCCACGCGCGGGTGGCCCGAGAGGAACCGGGCCACGCCCATCGCGTTGGCGCAGTGGCGCTCCATGCGCACCGGCAGCGTCTCCAGGCCCTGCAGCAGGAGCCACGCGTTGAACGGCGAGATCGTCGGCCCGAAGACGCGCAGCACCTCCATGCGCGCCTTCATGGTGAAGCCGAAGTCGCCGAAGGTCTCGAAGAAGCGCACGCCGTGGTAGCCGGGCGAGGGTTCCGTCATCGACGGGAACTTGCCGTTGTCCCAGGGGAACTTCCCGCTCTCGACCACGACGCCGCCCATCGACGTGCCGTGGCCGCCGATGAACTTGGTGGCCGAGTGCACGACGATGTCGGCCCCGTGCCGGATCGGCTGGCACAGGAAGGGCGAGGCGGCGGTGTTGTCCACGACGAAGGGCACGCCGGCCTCGCGCGCGACGGCGCCGATCGCCGCGATGTCGATCATGTTGATGGCCGGGTTGCCCAGCGTCTCGGAGAACACGGCCTTGGTGTTCGGGCGGATCGCGCGGCGGAAGTTCTCCGGGTCGTCGGGATCGACGAACGTGGTCTCGATCCCGAGCCGGGGCAGGTTCACGGCGAACATCGTGTGCGTGCCGCCGTAGAGCCGCGAGGAGGAGACGACGTGGTCGCCCGCCTGGCAGATGTTGAGCAGCGCGACCATCTCCGCGGCCTGGCCGGAGGCGGTGGCCACCGCGGCGCGCCCGCCCTCGAGCGCGGCCATGCGCTCCTCGAACACGGCCGTGGTCGGGTTCGACAGGCGCGGGTGGCCACCGCGGCGCGCCCGCCCTCGAGCGCGGCCATGCGCTCCTCGAACACGGCCGTGGTCGGGTTCGACAGGCGAGTGTAGACGTTGCCGAAGGTCTGCAGGTTGAACAGGCTCGCGGCGTGGTCGGGGCTGTCGAAGACGTACGAGGTCGTCTGGTACAGCGGCACCGCCCGCGCGCCCGTCTGCGAGTCCGGGATCTGCCCGGCGTGCAGCGCCAGCGTCTCGAAGCCGAATGCGCGGTCGGCCATCGCTCAGGTCTTGGGCTTGTCCGAGGAGACCTTCGTGCGGTCGAGCACCGTCATCGCGGTGGACACGAACGTGGACACGTCCGTGAGGTTCGCCGGCACGATGAGCGTGTTGCCCGTCTTCGCCAGGCCCGCGAACGCCTCGACGTACTTCTCCGCCACCTTCAGGTTCGCCGCGAGCATGCCGCCGTCGCTCGCGATCGCCGAGGCGACCTGGCGCACGGCATTGGCCGTGGCCTCGGCCACCGTCGTGAGCGCCGTGGCCTCGCCCTGCGCCTTGTTGATCGCCGCCGTCTTGTCGCCCTCGGACTGCAGCACCTTCGCCTGCTTGGCGCCGTCGGCGATGTTGATCTCCTGCTGGCGCTGCCCCTCGCTCTTCGCGATGAGGGCGCGCTTCTCGCGCTCGGCGGTGATCTGCGCCTGCATGGAGCGCAGGATCGCCTCGGGCGGGGTGAGGCTCTTGATCTCGTAGCGCAGCACCTTGATGCCCCAGGTGCGGCCTGCCTCGTCGAGCACGGAGACGACCATGTGGTTGATCTCGCTGCGGCTCTCGAAGGTCTTGTCCAGCTCCATCTTGCCCACCTCGCTGCGCAGCGCGGTCTGCGCGAGCTGCGTGATGGCGAGCACGTAGTCCGAGGAGCCGTAGGAGGCGAGCTTGGGGTCCGACACCTGGTAGTAGATGATCCCGTCCACCGCGAGCTGGGTGTTGTCCTTGGTGATGCACACCTGCTCGGGCACGTCGAGCGGGACCTCCTTGAGCGAGTGGCGGTAGGCCACGCGGTCGATGAAGGGCACGATGACGTTGAGGCCGGGCGGCAGCACCTCGTGGAACTTGCCCAGGCGCTCGGTGACCCACGCCTGCTGCTGCGGGACCACGCGCACGCCCTCGATGATGAGCACGACGATCATCGCCACGAGGAACGTGGCGACGGTGACGCCCACGCTCTGCGTGAGGTAGGCGGCGGCGATGGAGACGATGAATGCGACGATGACCTTCACGAACATGGCACCCTCCCTGGGTTCGTTTCGCTAGTTCGGCGCAGGCGGCGCGCCCACGAGGAGCGTGCTGCCGTCCTGGCCGGTGATGAACAAGGTTCCGCCCGGCTCGGCGCGCGTGCCGGCCGCCACCCGCGCGTCCCAGGTGGTGCCGCGGTACTGCACGCGGGCGCGGCCGCTCGCGGCGTCCGTCCAGGACTCCAGGACCACGGGCTGGCCCAGGTCGAGCAGGTTGGCGGTGGTGGCATCCTTCTGGTTGCGCGCGTGCCAGCGGCGCACGAACCAGGTGCCGGCCAGGGCGACGGCGCAGCCGCCGATCGCCTGGGCGAGGAAGGCGCCGCCGGCGAAGGCGACGGCCGCGGCGGCGAAGGCGCCCAGGCCGATCACGAGCAGGTAGAAGGTGCCGGTGATGAGCTCGACGATCACGAGCGTGAAGCCGGCGGCGATCCAGGCGAGGTACGGTTCCATGGCGGCCTTTCGGGCGGCGGAGAACGGGGGCCCTATTCTACGGGCAGCCCATGGCGGGCGGTTGGCTACCCGGGACGGCGGGCCGAGATCACCTTCGTGTCGACGCCGGCCCAACCCAGCCCGCCGAAGAGCCGCGCATGCTCGATCTTCATGCACCGGTCCTCGACGACCGCCAGGCCGGCGGCCTCGGCGATGGCGCGGGCCTCCTCGCTCCTCACGCCCAGTTGCAGCCAGAGCACCTTCGCGCCGATCTCCACCGCCTCCCGCGCGAGCGCCGGAATCTCCTCGCTGCGGCGGAAGCAGTCGACGACATCCACGGGTTCCGGGATGTCGCGCAGGCGGGCATAGCACTTTTCGCCGAGAACGCTGTCATAGGCGGGATTCACCGGGATCACCCGGTAGCCGTGTTCCTGCAGGTACTTCGCGGCAAAATAGCTGGGCCGGTACCAGTTCGCCGAGAGCCCGACCACCGCGACGGTGCGGTGGTCGCGAAGGATGCGGCGCAATGTCGTGATGTCATCCATGGAAAGACCCGCTATGTTCGCCGATGCGAATTCTACCCTGTCGACCCGCGCGGCTCGCGCCGGGGCCGCCCTCGCCCTCGCGCTCGCCGCGACCGCGCCCGCCCTCGCGCAGAACCACGCCCTGGTGATGCAGCCGATACCCGCGGGGCCCTTCGCGGTCGCCTGCTCCAACGTCGCGCAGGACCCGGCGCTCATCGCGCAGCTGGGCTCGACGCCCGCCGAGATCTGGGAAGGCCGCCCGAACAACGGCGCGCCGCGCTACATCACGCAGGTGCTCTCGGCGCCCACCACGGCCGTGCGCTTCGCCGCGCCCGTGCCGGACCTGCGCTCGCTCTATCCGCAGTTCGCGGGCGCCCTGGTCGAGCACGTGGCGATCGTCTGCCACCCCACCCCGCGCGCGAACCCGGACCCGGACTACGTCCTGCCCGGCACCACGGACGTGGTGCCGCGCATGCAGCCGGCCGGGGCCTCGCCCAGGCTCATCCACCTGCTCGAATACGCGAGCACGCTGGGCGTCGAGTTCAGCCCGCCGCCGCCGGACGTGCCCGCCAGACTGCCGTTCATCGTGTTCTCGCACGGCCTGGGCGGCAGCCCGCTCGGCACCAACTACCTGAGCGCGATGGCGGACCTCGCCTCCCACGGCTACATGGTGGGCGCGGTCTTCCACGCCGACTCGCGCTTCTCGCGCATCCGCATCGAGGACCTCGGGGGCGCCATCCAGGCGCTGCTGGAATTCGACCGGTTCGTGGAGATGGAGCTGATGCGCCCGGTCTCCCTGAAGGCGATGCTCGACACGCTGCTCGCCCATCCCGGCTTCGCGCCCGGGATCGACGCCGATCGCATCGGCGGCTTCGGGGCGAGCATGGGCGGGCAGGCGATGGCGAACCTGGTGGGCGCGCGCCTCACCACGAGCCTGGGCCTGCGCTGCAGCGAGACCGTCCGCGACCCGCGCATCAAGGCCGTGGTGGGCCTGGTGCCCTATGCGGGCCAGACCTTCCTGCCCGCCTTCTGCGACGACCAGAGCGGCGCCGACGACGTGACGCGTCCCTTCCTGGCCATCGCGGGCACCGCCGACACCACGGCGCCGATCAAGATGGCCGAGCAGGCGGTGAACCGCATGCCGGCCTCGCACTACCTGGTGGCCCTCGACGGCGTGCCCCACGACTATCGGCCGGAGTACCGCGGCGACGTGATGACGTGGACGACGAACTTCCTCGATGCCTACCTGGGCGTGCAATTCCGCGCGGACGCGATGCGCCGCCTCATCCGGATGGCGAGCGTCGCCGGTGGCCCGGTGGACACGCTTCGCGTGGACGTGCACGTGCCCTTCGCCCGGACGGGCGAGCAGTCGGAGATCGTCGAGTTCTTCAACGAGCTCACCGGCCACTACTTCGTCACCGGGCGCGGCTTCGAGGCCGACCTGGTCCTCGCCGGCGGTGCCGGCCCCGGTTGGCACCTGACCGGCGAGTCCTTCAAGGCCTACCCGCGCGCTTCCCAGGATGCGCCGACGGCTTCTCCCGTGTGCCGCTTCTACGGCTCCGCCGTCGGCCCGAATTCGCATTTCTACACCGTGAGCCCGCTGGAGTGCGCCCAGGTGAAGGCGAACCCCGACTGGCGGTACGAGGGGATCAGCTTCTTCGCGCTCCCGCAGGTGGGCGCCGGCGGCTGCCGCGAGGGCGAGCTCCAGGTGCTGCGCGCCTACAACCGGCGCGAGGCGCAGCGCGACGGCAACCACCGCTTCACCACGAGCGATTCCACCTGGCGCGAGATGGGCCGCAAGGGCTGGCTGATGGAGGGGGTCGCCTTCTGCGCCCCGCCCTGACCCGGGGCCATGACGCACGTCAAGCGACGCGGTGCGCGTTTTGCGCTCTAATGGAGTCACCCACAGTCCGATGAAGGTCTCGCCATGAAGATCCTGCTCGCCGCCGACGGGTCCGAATACACGCAGCGCTCCGCCCGGCACCTGGCCTCGCACCTGCAGTGGTTCGCGCAGAAGCCCGAGGTGCACGTCCTCCACGTCCATCCGCCGATTCCGCTCGCCGCGGCGGCCGCCGTGGTCGGCAAGGAGACGATCGCCGCCTACCAGAAGGAGGAATCGGAGAAATCCCTCGCCGTCGCCACGAAGGAGCTGCAGGCGGCCGGCGTGCCCTACAAGGCGCACTGGCGCGTGGGGGCCACGGTCGAGGAGATCGCCGCCTTCGCGGCGGAGAACGGCATCGAGCTCATCGTGATGGGCTCGCACGGCCACGGCGCGCTCGCCAACGTGGCCCTGGGCTCGGTGGCGACCAAGGTCATCGCCGCGACGAAGGTCCCGGTCCTCATCGTCCGCTAGGCGGCGGCGGGCATCTCGCCGTCCGCGCCGCCGGCGGGCTCGCCGGCACGGCGCTGCCACCACTCGCGCGCATCCTCCTCGCGCCACGGCCTCTCCCTCGCCACCTCGGCCAGGATGGCCGCCACTTCGCCGATCGTCGAGGGCCGCGCGTCGCGGTCCTTCTCGAGGCACCTCGCCACGAGGGACTCGAGGGCGGCGGGCGCGTCCGGCGCGCCGCCGGCCGCGAGCGTGGGCGCGGGCGCGTTGAGGACCTGGTAGACCAGGTCGTGGTCGCTTTGCGTCTCGTAGAGCCGCCGGCCGGTGAGGAGGAAGTAGGCCACCGCGCCCACCGCGTACACGTCGCTCCTCGCGTCGGCGTCGGCGGGATTGCGCAGGCGCTCCGGGGCCATGTAGAGCGGCGTGCCGAGCACCCGCGCGAACTGCGTGATGTCGCGCGTGTTGTCGTTGCGCAGCTCCTTCACGAGCCCGAAGTCGAGCACCTTCACCACGTCGCACTCGCCCCCGCGCCGGCAGAGCATCAGGTTGTGCGGCTTGATGTCGCGGTGCACCAGGCCCATCGCGTGCGCCTCCCGCAGCGAGCCGCACACCTGCAGCAGGGCATGCACCGCCCGCGAGACGGGCAGGGCACCATCCGTTCGCACGAGATCCTCCAGCGTGAGGCCGTCGAGGTACTCCATCGCGTAGTAGAACGTGCCGTCGCGCGTGCGCCCGTAGTCGTAGATCTCGATGGTGTTGGGATGCGTGAGGCGGCTGCACAGCTGCACCTCGCGCTCGAACCGGGTGACCATCTCGTCCGTGGCGAGGGCCCGCTTGAGCACCTTCACGGCCGTCGGGCGCTTCAGGTGCGAATGCCGCGCGAGGTAGACGCGGCTGATGCCGCCCTCGCCGATCTCGCGCTCGAGCGTGTACTGGCCCACGCGCCGCGCCTCGCGCTGGGACAGCCGCACGGCCCACAGCGAGGACGCAAGTGCGGCCAGGAGCGAGGCGGCGAGGAACCCGATCAGCACGCCGAAGGCGATCTCGAGGTACTTGAGGGGCGCATAG
>JBGAOO010000359.1:0-3236 GCA_044221765.1 Usitatibacteraceae bacterium
GGCCGCTAGCACGCGCGTCTGCACCGCGCGCGCGTAGGCCGCGTAGAGCTGCGAGGCGAGGGCGGGGTGGTCCCGGTGCGTGTACTTCTCGCCCGTGCCGTCCTTCATGAGGCGCGACAGGCTCGGCAGCACGTTCACGGGCGGGTACACGCCGCGCCGGTCGAGCTCGCGCGAGAGCACGATCTGCCCCTCGGTGATGTAGCCGGTGAGGTCCGGGATCGGGTGCGTGATGTCGTCCGCGGGCATGGTGAGGATGGACAGCTGCGTGAGCGTGCCCCTCGCCCCGCGCACGCACCCGGCGCGCTCGTAGAGCGTGGCGAGGTCGGAGTACAGGTAGCCCGGGAAGCCCTTGCGGCTGGGGATCTCGCCCTTGGAGGAGGACACCTCGCGCAGCGCCTCGCAGTAGTTGGTCATGTCCGTGAGGATCGCGAGCACGTGCTTGCCCTCGACGAAGGCGAGGTACTCGGCGGCGGTGAGCGCGAAGCGCGGCGTGAGCAGGCGTTGCGTGGACGAATCCGCGGCGAGGTTGAGGAAGAGGGCGGTGCGCTCGAGCGCGCCGCCTTCCTCGAGCTTGCGGCGGAAGAACTCGGCGCCGTCGTGCGGCAGGCCCATGCCCGCGAAGACGATCGCGAAGTCGCCCGAGGCCCCGCGTGGCAGGCGCGCGTTGGTGGCGATCTCCACGGCGATGCGGTCGTGCGGCAATCCCCCGCCGGAGAAGATCGGCAGCTTCTGGCCGCGCACCAGGCTGTTCAGCAGGTCGATGCTGGAGAAGCCCGTCTCGATGAAGTCCCGCGGCGGGTCGCGCGCCACCGGGTTCCACGGCAGGCCGTCGATGGGGTAGCTCTCTCGGGCGGGCACCGGCGGGCCGCCGTCGATCACGCGGCCCACGCCGTCGAACACGCGCCCGAGGATGCCCGGCCCGAGCGCGAAGGCGAGCGGCTCGCCGATGAAGCGCACGACGGTGCCCGGCAGGTCCAGGCCCGTGGTCGACTCGAGCACCTCGATGGTGAGGAATTCCTCGTCGGCCGCGGCCACGCGGCCCAGGCGCACCTGGCCGTCGCGGCCCTTCACCTCCACCGCCTCGCCCAGCCCGGCCTCGACCGTGCGGCGCAGGAAGAGCAGCGGCCCCTCCAGGCGGCTCGCGGCGTGCTCGACGAGCAGGCGCGGCTTCATGGGCCTTCTCCCGGCGCGGGCAGCAGCGCGTGGAACTCCGCCTCGAGCGCGGCGCCGACGTTCTCGAAGCGCCCGACTTCGTCGTCGCCGATCTCCTCGCCCATGCGCGCGAGCGTGCGCAGGCAGGCCAGGCGCGCCAGGCGATCGGGCGCGATGCCGGCGGCGAGCGCCTCCTGCGACAGGTCGATGAAGCGCCCGACCAGGCGCATCATCGCGGCCTGCTTCGCGGGGCCGGCCACGCGGTCCTTCGGCGCGAAGGCCGACTGGCGCAGGAACGCCTCGTTCACCAGGTCCGCGCACAGGAGCGTCACCTGCTGGCGCGCGGGCAGGGCGTCCTTGCCGATGATGCGGGCCATGCGCTCCAGGCGCGATTGCTCGTCCAGCAGCGTGAGGAAGCGCCGGCGCAGTTCCGCCCAGCGCGTGTTGCCGCGCTCGCTCCACCAGAGCGCGAAGTCCTGCGCGCCCTCCGCGTAGGACTGGAGCGGGTGCACGGCGGGGTAGAAGCGCGCCTGCGCGCGCTTGGCATCGAGCGCCCAGAAGGCGCGCACGAAGCGCTTGGTGTGGCTGGTCACCGGCTCCGAGAAATCGCCCGAGGGCGGGCTGATCGCGCCCAGCACGGTGACCGAGCCCGTCTCGCCGGCGAGCGTCTCCACCACGCCCGCGCGCTCGTAGAAATCCGCCAGCCGCGAGGCGAGGTAAGCGGGATAGCCGCCTTCGCCCGGCAGCTCGCCGAAGCGGCCCGACACCTCGCGCAGCGCCTCGGCCCAGCGGCTCGTGGAGTCGGCCATGAGCGCCACGTGCAGCCCCTGGTCGCGGAAGTACTCGGCCACGGTGATCGCGCTGTAGATCGAGGCCTCGCGCGCGGCCACCGGCATGTTCGAGGTGTTGGCGATGACGACCGTGCGCTCCATGAGCGGGCGCCCGGTGCGCGGGTCCGTGAGCTGCGGCAGTTCGTCGAGCACGCCGGCCATCTCGTTGCCGCGCTCGCCGCAACCGAGGTAGACGATGAGGTCGGCGGCGCAGCCCTTGGCGAGCGCCTCGAGCAGCACGGTCTTGCCCGTGCCGAAGCCGCCCGGGATGGCGGCCTTGCCGCCCAGGGCCACGGGGAAGAGCGAATCGAGCACGCGCTGGCCGGTGAGCAGCGGCTCGCGCGTGGCGAGGCGCCGGCGCGAGGGCGAGGCACGCGCACGGGCCAGCGGTGGGACATCGCCACCCGGTGTTCCTCGCCCGCGTCGTCGCGCACGATGGCGATGCGGTCGCTGTCCGCGTACGTGCCCGCGGGCACGAGGTCGACGATCGTCCCGGACACCTCCGGCGGCACGAGCACCTTCAGGGCGCGGCCAGGAGCCGGCTCAAGGCCAAGGCTCTACCCGCCGCCGGCCACGCGCTCACCGACGAACGCGAAGGCTCGAAGTCCAGGTGCACGGGCGCCACGACGCGGATGCCCGGCGTCACGCGATCGCCCAGCCCGGAGAGCGGGCGCAGCAGGCCGTCGAAGATGCGGCCGACGGGCCCTGGACCCGCGGATCGCAGGCGCCGGCCTCGCCCTCCGGCCGCGTGCCCGGCCTCAAGGCCCGTGATGTCCTCATGGACCTGCACGGTGATCGTCCCCGTCCAGGCGCACGACCTCGCCCAGCAGCGCGTCGGGGCCCACGTGCACGCTCTCGCGCAGGAAGAACGGGCCCTGCACGCGCGCGCGCAGCACCGGCCCGCTGATCCAGCGGATGGTGGCGTGGCTCATGCCGCCGCCGGGCTCGCGAGCGCCTCGAGCAGGCGCGCGCCCACCTCGCCCGCGTCGGCCGACAATCCCGCCGCGGTGCCGTCGACGCGATTGCCGTCGGCGCGCACCTCGAGTCCCGGGCCGAGCGCCGCCTCGTGGACGAAGGTCGCGGCGATTTTCTGCCGGGCAAGTTCCGCCGCGAGCCGCGCGCGCTCCGCTTCCGGCCACCGCGCGCCATAGGCGATCGTCCACGCCCCGCGCGGGAGCGAGGCGCGCGCGCTCGCCACCACGTGGCTCACCCAGGCCTCGCGCGAGGCTTCGCCTTCCCAGCGCGAGGCCAGCG
>JBGAOO010000017.1:0-19528 GCA_044221765.1 Usitatibacteraceae bacterium
GGGGCGACGGGCACGACCCACGTCGGCTCCTCGGCCCGAGCCACCGCGATCACCGGTGGCTCGGGTACCGGCGCCGGCGCGATCGGACGCTGCGCGCGCGCAGGCGCATTCGCCGGGACCTCGGCGGCGACCGCCGCGACCTGCGCATCGGGTTCAGGCACGGGCGCGGCACGCCGTTTCCGGCTCGCCTTCGGCGGCGGCGGGGAATCCGGTGCCGGGCGGGCGTCGACCGCCGGCTCGACCCAGGCGAGCGCAGTCGATGGCGACGGAGACGGCTGCGGCGGCGGTGGCGGCGCGACCGCCGCGGGCACCGGTTCCGCCGCGAGTTCCGGCCCCGACACGATCAGCGCGCGCAACTCGGGCACCTCGATGCGTCGAACCTGCCAAGGGAACCCGAGCCCCGGAAACCCCTGCCCGTCACCACCGAAAGTCAGGGCGAGGAGCGGCAGGTGGGCCAGCACGGAAAGCAGCAGGGCGAGCGCCATGCGACGACGATCGGCCTCCCGGCGCCCGGCTTGCGGCCCGGCCGGGACGGCGAGCGGCGGGGATTCCCCCGGCGGCACTTCGACGGGCGATGCCGCTGCTTCGGCAGGAGGCACGAGCGCATCGCCGGGCGTGGCGAGCGTTTCAGCGGAGGGCGTTGCGAGCGTTTCAGTGGCGGGCGCCTGACCGTCCGCTGCGGATGCGGGCTCGTCCGCAGGCGGTGCCTGCTCGACCTCCGGCGCCGTCACCCCGTCGGCGGCCGGCGCCACGGATACGGCAGGCGATGTCGTTGCCTCGGCAGGCTCCGCCAACGCCTCGGCGGGCGGCGCCGGCGCGTCGCGGGAATCCGTGGAATTCAAGTGCGCTCCGCCATAGATGCCCGGGCAGGGCGAATGGCGCGGAATGCGTCGACGCCCCGTCCCGTGTGCCCGTCCACCCGGCAGGACGACGGGCCCTCGTCCTGCGCTCCGATTCTACGCGTGGATCCCGGGCGCGACCGCCCGGGGCCGGCCCGCGAGCGGGCTAGTTCCCGGAGAAGAGCGCCCTGCCGCGGGTGCGCAGCAGGCCGACCAGCCGGCGCGCGGCGGGCGAGAGGTAGCCCTCGCGCCGGTAGACCACGTCGAAGCGCCGGCGCATCGTCGTCTCGCGCAGCTTCACCTCCCGCAGGTCCGAGCCCGCGTCGTCCAGGCCGACGTGGCGCCGCGAGGTGAAGGTGAGCAGCTCCGTCTGCAGGATGAGCGTGGGCATCATCAGGATCAGGTTCGTCTCGATCTGCACGCGCGGCCCCGGCAGCCCCCGGCTCTGGAACGCGCGATCGATCCACTGGCGCGTCCCGACCGACGGCGGCGCGAGCACCCAGTTGTAGGCGAGCAGGTCCGCCAGGCGCGCCTTGCGGGCGAGGATCGGGTGCTTGCGGCTCGCGATCACCACCGCCTCGTCCTCCAGGACGGTGTGCTTCACCGTGTGCTCGGAGGCCCGAACCGCCGTGGTGAGGATGAGGTCGACCTCGCCGGCCTCCAGCTGCGTGGCGAGCACGTCGTTCTGCGCGATGACCGTGCGCAGCGTGACCCCGGGCGCATCCTGCAGGAACACCCGCGAGAGCGGCGGGATGAGGAAGCGCGCGAGCGTGGGCAGCACGCCGATGCGCACGAGGCCGGCCACGCCCGCGCCGATCTCGGAGATCTCGCGCACGGTGTCCTCGGCGGCCACGCGCAGGCTGCGCGCGCGGTGCACGAGCGCCTCGCCCGCGGCCGTGAGCCGGATGCCGCGGCCCACGCGCTCGAAGAGCGCGGTGCCCAGGGCGCCTTCCAGGCGGCGCACGCAGCCCGTGAGGGCCGGTTGCGTGCGGAAGAGCTTCGCCGCCGCCTGCCCCAGGTGGCCGGTCTCGGCGATCGTCTCGAAGTAGCGCAGGTCCCGGAGATCCAATTGATTAGCCATATCTATCGTTTCCAAGAAAAAACGAAATGGACGTGATGAATTGTCTCACCGATGATCCGTCCACACCAAGCGACCCGGGAAGCGACCCGGGCGGGCAGGACCGCCGCATCCCTACTGGAGGAGTCACCATGCACCGTTGGGCCACCCGTGCCGCGACCGCGGCGATCGTCACCCTTTCCACGGCCGTCTGCGGCCCCGCGCTCGCGCAGGCCGTCTACCCGGACAAGCCCGTCCGCCTCATCGTCCCGTTCCCGCCGGGCGGGGGCACGGACATCGTGAGCCGCATCGTGGCCGACAAGCTCTCGACGACCCTGGGCTGGAAGGTCCTGGTGGAGAACAAGGCCGGTGCCGGCGGCACCCTGGGCCTGGATGCGGCGGCGAAGGCCCGGGCCGACGGCTACACGATCGTGATGGGGCAGACCAGCAACCTCTCCATCGCCCCGTCGCTCATGTCCGGCCTGCCCTACGACCCGGTCAAGCACTTCGCGCCCGTCACCCTGGTCGATTCCTCGCCGCTCGCCATCACCGTCGGGGCCGGCTCGCCCCTCAAGACGATGGCCGACCTGGTCGCGGCCGCGAAGGCGGCGCCGGGGAAGCTCCTCTTCGCATCCCCGGGCAACGCGACCGTCGCGCACCTGACAGGCGAGTACTTCCAGAAGGTGGCCGGCATCAAGTACACGCACGTTCCGTACAAGGGCACCGCCCAGGCGCTGCCGGACGTGATCAGCGGCCGCGCGTCCTTCTATGTCGCCTCGCTGGAATCGTCGATGCCGCAGGTGAAGTCGGGCCAGCTGCGCGCCATCGCGGTCACCTCGGCCAAGCGCGTGAAGGAATGGCCGACCGTGCCGACGGTGGCCGAGTCCGGCTACCCGGGGTTCGAGGCGGTCACCTGGTTCGGCATCGCCGTGCCCGCCGGGACGCCCGAGGCGATCGTCGCGAGGCTGAACGCCGAGATCACGAAGGTGCTGCAGATGCCGGACGTGCAGGAGCGGCTCGGCGGCGAGCTCACGACCGGGCCCGCGGCTTTCGCGGCGCTCATCAAGTCCGACCACGACAAGTGGGCGGGCGTGATCCGGGAAGCCGGCATCAAGGCCCAATAGCCCCGGCCCGCGCGGAGAGCGCTTCGTGAAACCGGGCCTGCTGGAGAACCGCGACTTCCTCGCGGGCATGCTGTTCATCGCGCTGGGCGCGGGCGCCTTCGGCCTCGCGCTGTCCTATCCCTTCGGCAGCGTGCAGCAGATGGGCCCGGGCTTCTTCCCGCGGGTGCTGGGCGGGATCCTCGTGGCCTTCGGCGCGGTGACGGTGTACCGCGGGCTGCGCGACGGCGTGCGCGTGGAGGGCGGTTGGGGCTGGTTCCCGCTCGCGATGCTCACCGCCTCCATCGTGGCCTTCGGCTGGCTGATGGAACACGTCGGCCTCATCCCCTCCCTGGTCGCGCTGGTCGTGGCAAGCGCCTATGCCGGCAAGGAATTCCGCTGGGGCGAGGTGCTCGTGCTCTCCGTGGTCATGTGCCTCCTCGCCACGGCCATCTTCATCTGGGGCCTGGGCCTGCCCTACCCGCTCTTCGCCTTCGAGTTCGGGCGCTAGGCGCATGGACGTCCTCGCGAACCTCGCGCTGGGCTTCGGCGTCGCGCTCACGCTGAAGAACCTCGCCTACTGCTTCCTGGGCGTGTTCCTGGGCACGCTCATCGGCGTGCTGCCGGGCATCGGCCCGCTCGTCACGATCGCCATGCTCCTGCCGATCACCTTCGGCCTGGACCCGGTGAGCTCGCTCATCATGCTCGCGGGCATCTTCTACGGCGCGCAGTACGGCGGGTCGACCACCGCGATCCTGGTGAACATGCCCGGCGAGGTGTCCTCGGCCGTCACGGCCATCGACGGCTACCAGATGGCGCGGCAGGGCCGCGCCGGGCCCGCCCTCGCCACCGCGGCCATGGCCTCCTTCGTCGGCGGCATCCTCTCCACGCTGGTGGTCGCCTTCTTCGGCCCGCTCGTGGGCAAATGGGCGCTCGAGATCGGCGCGGCGGAGTACTTCTCGCTCATGCTCATGGGCCTGGTGTTCTCCGCGGTGCTCGCCCACGGCGACCTGGTGAAGGCGCTCGCGATGGTGGTGATCGGCCTGCTGCTCGGCATCGTGGGCACCGACGTGACCTCCGGGCTGCCGCGCTTCTCCTTCGGGGTGCCGGAGCTGCTCGACGGCGTGGGCTTCACCGTCGTCGCGGTGGGCCTGTTCGCGGTGGCCGAGATCGTGCAGAACCTCGCGCGCACCGAGAAGGTCGAGGTCTTCTCGAAGGACATCAAGGACCTGATGCCCACGTGGGCGGACATGAAGGCGGCTGCGATGCCCACCCTTCGCGGCACGGCGCTGGGCTCGTTCTTCGGGGCGCTGCCGGGCATCACCGCCTCCGTGGCCTCCTTCTCCGCCTACATGGTCGAGAAGAAGCTGGCGAAGGACCCCTCGCGCTTCGGCCACGGCGCCATCGAGGGCGTGGCCGCGCCCGAGGCCGCCAACAACGCGGCGGCCCAGACGCACTTCATCCCGACCCTCACGCTGGGCATTCCCGCGAGCGCCGTGATGGCGCTCATGCTCGGGGCGCTCACCATGCAGGGCATCCAGCCCGGCCCGCAGGTGATGACCTCCAAGCCCGAGCTCTTCTGGGGCCTGGTCGCCAGCATGTTCGTGGGCAACGTGCTGCTGCTGGTGCTCAACCTGCCCCTGGTGGGCCTGTGGGCGCGCCTCACGCAGGTGCCCTACCGCTGGCTCTTCCCGGCCATCCTCGTGTTCGCCTCGGTGGGCAACTACAGCCTGAACAACAGCGCGATGGACGTCTACCTGTGCGCGGCCATCGGCGTGCTGGGCTACGTGTTCGCGAAGCTCGACTGCCAGCCCGCCCCGCTCATCCTGGGCTACGTGCTCGGGCCGATGCTCGAGGAGAACCTGCGCCGCGCGCTCCTCATGTCCGACGGCAGCTTCGCCGTGTTCGTGACCCGTCCCATCAGCCTCGCCTTCCTGGCCGTCACCGCCCTGCTCCTGCTCGCCATGGTCATGCCCGCCGTGCGCCGCGGCCGGGCCCGGGCGGTCGAGGACAGCGAGGCCGGCTGAACGCCGGCCCCCCCTTCCCTGCTCCAAGCCAACGAAAGGATCACCATGAGCACCCCATCCCTTGCCGATGTCCGCCGCGATTTCGAACGCGTCGCGCCGGAGGTCGTGGCCGAGGCCGCGCGCTTCCAGGCGGCCATCCTCGCCGACGTGGCCGGCCGCCGCGGCACGCTCGACGGCGTGGCCCCGCTCGACCCCTCGATGAAGCTCGCCGGCCCGGCCTTCACGATCGAGGTGCGCCCCGGCGACAACCTCATGATCCACGCGGCCATGGCGATGGCGAAGCCCGGCGACGTGCTCGTGGTCGACGGCAAGGGCGACACCAGCTGCGCGCTCATGGGCGCGCTCATGATCAACGCGTGCAAGGTGCTCGGCCTCGCCGGCATCGTGATCGACGGCGCCGTCCGCGACACCGACGAGCTGCGCGAACTGGGCTTCCCGGTCTTCGCCGCGGGGGTCAATCCCAACGGCCCGACGAAGTTCGTCCCCGGCCGGATCAACTGGCCGATTTCCGCCGGGGGCATCGGCATCAACCCCGGCGACCTGGTCGTGGGCGACGCGGACGGGGTCGTCGTCGTGGAGCGCGAGAAGGCCGCCTCGCTCCTGCCGCTCGCGGTGAAGAAGGTGGCCGACGAGGCGAAGCGCCTGGACGACATCCAGGCGAAGCGCGCGCTGCGCCCCGGCTGGCTCGACGGCGCCCTGCGCGCCGCCGGCGTGCTGAAGGAGGGCGAGTCACTGTGAACGCCAGGCCGGTCATCGTCGTCACCGGGGCGGACCTCGCCCCGCAGGCGCTCGACCTGCTGGGCGCGTTCGAGGTCGTCTACGCCGGCAAGACGCCCGACGAGGACGCCCTCGCCGCGCTGTGCGAGCGGCACCAGCCCGTGGCGATCATCGCGCGGTACGGGAAGATCACGGCCCGGGTGATGGACGCCTCGAAGGCGCTGCGCGTGGTCTCCAAGCACGGCGCGGGCATCGACACCATCGACTCGAAGGCGGCCGCCGCCCGAGGCATCGCGGTGCGCGCCGCCGCGGGCGCGAACGCCGATGCCGTCGCGGAGCATTCGTGGGCGCTGATCCTCGCCTGCGCCAAGGGCGTGGTGGCGCTCGACGGGCGCATGCGCGCGGGCTTCTGGGACAAGGCGACCCACAAGAGCCTCGAGCTCCGGGGAAAGACGCTGGGCGTCGTCGGCATCGGCGCCATCGGCCGTCGGGTGGCCGAGATCGGCGTCGCGTTCGGGATGCAGGTCCTCGCCTTCGACCCCTTCGCGAAGGCGGCGCCGGCGGGCGTGGAACTCGTCGATCTCGACCGGCTGCTGGAAGCCTCGCTGGTGGTCTCGCTCAACTGCCCGCTCACCGACGACAACCGCCAGATGATCAACCGCGCCACGCTCGCGAAGATGCGCCCCGGCGCCATCCTGGTGAACACCGGCCGCGGCGGGCTCGTCGACGACGAGGCGCTCCGGGAGGCCCTGGCGAGCGGCAGGCTGCGCGCGGCCGGCCTCGATGCCTTCGCGACCGAGCCGCTCGCGGGCGAGCACGCCTGGCGGTCGGTGCCGAACGTCGTCCTCTCGCCCCATGTCGGGGGCGTGAGCGAGGACGCCTACGTGAACATGGGCACCGCGGCCGCGCGCAACGTGCTCGCCGTGCTGGCCGACAAGACCCTGGAGACCTCCCATGAATAGACGGACCCTGCTCGTTGCCGCCCTCCTGCTCGCCGCCGCGTTCAATGCCGCGGCGCAGTCCTGGCCCACGCGGCCGGTGAAGATCCTCGTGCCCTATCCCCCGGGCGGCGCGGTCGACGTGATCACGCGCAAGGTCGCGCAGAAGCTGGCGGACCAGCTCGGCCAGCCCTTCGTCGTCGAGAACAAGCCGGGCGCGACCGGGACGATCGGGATGGCGCTCGCGGCGAAATCGGCGCCCGACGGCTACACGCTCGCGGCGAACGACATGACGTACTCGCTGCTGCCATACGTGTTCAGGAGCCTGCCCTGGGACCTCGAGAAGGACCTGGTGCCGGTGACCACGACGATGTTCGTGCCCTACGCCATCGCCGTGCGCGCCGACGCCCCGTACAAGTCCCTGGGCGAGCTGCTCGCGGCCGCGAAGGCGAACCCGGGCAAGCTCAACTACGGCTCCGGCGGGCCGGGCACCGCGCCGCACTTCGCGACGGAATCGCTCATGCTCTCGGCCGGCGTGAACTTCACCCACATCCCGTACAAGGGCGCCGGGGAAGCGATGACGGCGCTCATCGGCGGCCAGATCGACCTGTTCATCGCGTCGACGGCCTCGCTCATGGCGCAGACGAAGGGCGGCCGCGCGCGCATCCTGGCGGTGAGCGGCGACAGGCGCCTCGCCGCGCTGCCCGATTCGCCGACCTTCGCGCAGGCCGGGCTCCCGGCCTTCGGGATCCTCAACTTCAACGGGTTCTGGGCGCCCAGGGGAACGCCGGCCGAGGTGATCGCGAAGATCCAGGCCGAGGTGGCCAAAGCCGTGGCCGCACCGGAGTACATCGCCTTCGCCGATTCACAGGGCGGCTTCCCGGGCGGGACCAAGCCCGACGCATTCGCGAAGATCGTGGGCGACACCACGCGGATGTGGGGCCCGGTGGCCGACAAGGCCAAGGTGGAAAAGCAGTAGCGCCGGGACGGGAGCCGCCCATGTTCACCCTCGAGCCGCCCGCGATACGCGACACGGAAGTCTTCACGCGGATGCCGGAGCGCTTCCGCAGGAGCGCCGTCACCGACTGGTCCCGCGCCAACCGCGGCGGCGCGGCGATCGACTCCTTCCTGGAGGCGCCGGTCTTCGACGCGGCCGGCAACCTCTACGTGGGCGACATCCCGAACGGGCGCGTCTTCCGCATCGATCCCGCGGGCGAGTGGAGCCTCGTCGTGCAATACGAGGGCGAGCCCAACGGCATGAAGTTCGCGGCCGAGGGCCAGATCGTCATCGCCGACTACCGCAACGGCCTCCTGCTGCTCGACGTGGCGCGCGGCACGGTCCGCGACTACCTCGGGCGGCGCAACACGGAGCGCTTCAAGGGCGTGAACGACCTGGTGTTCGATGCCCGCGGCGCGCTCTATTTCACGGACCAGGGCCAGACGGGGCTGCACGATCCCACCGGTCGCGTGTATCGCCTGATGCCCGACGGCCGCCTCGACCTGCTCCTCGCGAACGTGCCCAGCCCCAACGGCGTGGCGCTCTCGCCCGACGGGAAGGTGCTCTATGTCGCGGCGACCCGCGACAACTGCGTGTGGCGCGTGCCGCTGCTCGAGGACGGCGGCGTCGCGAAGGTGGGCCGGTTCTTTTCCTCGCGCGGCCCGAGCGGGCCCGACGGCCTGGCCGTCGACGAGGCCGGCCGCCTGGTGGTCGCCAACCCGGGCCTGGGCGTGGCCTGGGTGCTCGATGCGATGGCGCAGCCCGTGGAGGTGCTGCGCAGCGTGGCCGGCGCCTCGCTCACCAACCTCGCCTTCGGCGGCGAGGGACGGCGCGAGGCCTTCTTCACCGAGTCCACCTCGGGCTCGATCCTGCGCGCGAAGCTCGCGCATCCCGGCCTGGCGCTCGCCCGGGCCGCTCATCTTTCCGGAGGGACTCCCGATGCGCCGCGCTAGCCTTTTCTTCCTGCTCGCCTGGGCCTGCCTCGCGCAGGCGCAGCCCTGGCCCGCCAAGCCGCTGCGGATCGTGGTCGGCTTCGCCGCCGGCGGCCCGACGGATGTCGTCGCGCGCGCCTTCGCCGACGCGGCGGGCCGCGCCGTGGGCCAGCCGGTGATCGTGGACAACAAGCCCGGCGCGAACACGATCATCGCGGCCGAGGCGGTGGCCGGCGCGACCGATGGCCACACGATCCTCATGGCCGCCACCAACCACACGATGATCCCGGCGATGTACGGCGGGCGCGTCTCCTTCGACGCCGTGCGCTCGTTCAAGCCCGTGTGCCGGATCGCCGCCTCGCCCACCGTGCTGGTGGTGGGGCCCTCGCTCAAGGCCCGCACGCTCGCGGAATTCATCGCGCTGGCCAAGGCGAAGCCGATGGGCATCACCTACGGCACGCCCGGCATCGGCAGCTCGGGCCACTTCGCCACCGAGCTCTTCGCGAAGCAGGCCGGCATCCGCCTCACCCACGTACCCTACAAGGGCGCCGCGCCCGTCATGACCGACCTCGTCGCCGGCCATGTCGATGCCTCGTTCGCGACGCTGGGTTCGGTGCTCGCGCAGGTGAAGGCGGGGAAGATGACGGTGCTCGCGGTCGCGAGCCCGAAGCGTGCGGAGCAACTGCCGGAGGTGGCCACCTTCGCCGAGGGCGGATACGCCGGCTACTCGGCCGATGCGTGGTACGGCCTGCTCGCGCCGGCGAGCCTGCCCGACGCCCACGTCGCGCTGCTCGAGGCGCAGGCCCGCGCCTTCGTCGACTCGCCCGCCGGCGCCCAGAAGCTGCGCTCGCTGGGCATGGAGCCGCAGGTGGCCTGCGGCGCCGAATTCGCGCGGCAGGTCTCGGCCGACGTCGCCACCTACCGGCAGATCGCCCGGGACATCGACCTCAAGGTCGACTAGGGACACACGGAGGACACGAGCCATGGACAAGCGCCCCTTCTCGCCGTCAAGGCGCCACTTCGGCATGGCCGCCGCCGGCCTCGCCGCGCTCGCCGGCCTGCCCGGCTGCGCCGTCGCCCCGGCCCGGCGCGGCCCGACCCCGACCGCCGTTCCCCACTCCACCGGCGAGGCGGTTCCGCGCTTCGTGCCGCCGCCGCTTTCCTGCGATGCGCACCACCACATCTACGACCGCCGCTTCCCGGCCCATCCCTCGGCCACCCTGCTGCCCGACGACGCGAGCATCGCGGACTACCGGCTGCTGCAGCGGCGGCTCGGGCTCGAGCGCAACGTGATCGTGCAGCCGTCCACCTACGGGATCGACAACCGGCTCCTCGTCCAGTCGCTCGGGACCTTCGGGCCCGCCTCGCGCGGCGTGGCCGTGGTGGCCGACAGCGTGACCGACGCGGAGCTTCGCGCGCTGCACGAGGCCGGCGTGCGCGGCATCCGCTTCAACATGAGTTTCCTCGTGGCGATCACCCCGGACATGATGCTGCCCCTTTCCCGGCGCATCGCCCCGCTCGGCTGGCACCTGCAGGTGAACGGCACCGCGGAGAAGCTGTTGCCCATGGCCGGCCTGCTGGAGAGCCTCGCTTGCCCCGTGGTCTTCGACCACATGGGCCAGTTGCCCCAGCCGGCGGGGATCGCCCACCCCGCCTTCGCCTTCTACCGGCGGCTGCTCGACCAGGACAAGGCGTGGTTCAAGCTCTCGGGCGCCTATATTTCCAGCAAGCGCGCCGACTACGCCGACACGGGGCTGGTCGCCCGGGAACTGATGCGCATCGCGCCGGAGCGGCTGGTGTGGGGCAGCGACTGGCCCCATCCGACCAAGAAGGCGGGCGAGAAGCCCGACGATGCCGCGGTGCTCGACAAGCTGGACGAATGGGCGCCCTCGGCGGTCGTGCGCGACCGGATCCTCGTCGACAATCCGGCGCGGCTCTACCGGTTCTGAGGGCCGCCCTCGCCTCGCCGGCGCGGCTCGCCCGTCGCCCGCGCCCTCAGGCGCCGAACGTGAAGCGCGTGCCCGTGGAACTCAGCGGCACGCGCCCGGGCATCTCCTGCTTGGCGATCTCGTAGAAGGCCGAGCCCGAGCAGTGCATCGGGACGAGCACGTCCGGGTTGATCTCCTTGAGCGCGGCCACGGTGGAGCGCACGTAGTCCAGCGGCATCGGCATCAGGTGGAAGCCGCCCAGGACCGCGTGGACCTTGTCGATGCCCGAGGCCTTCATCGCGCCGCGCACGGAGTTCACGATGCCCCGGTGCCCGCACGAGGTGAGGACCACCAGCCCCTTGCCCTTCACGACGTAGCAGGTGGCCTGCTCGTGCTGGAAGTCGTCGGGCACCAGCGCGAGGCCGCGCTTCTGCGCGGGCAGACCCTCCGGTGCACAGCCCAGGCCATCGGGCTGCTGGCCGATCTTCATGCGCGAGGGCTGCGCCGGCTTCTCGAAGGAGGCGAGCGGGATGTAGCCCGTGGTGAAGCCGTGGTCCGCCACCAGGGCGGGCTGCTCCGCGAACTGGATGCTGAGGCCCGCCTCGAGGATGGCCTTGCGGTCGAGCGAGCCGAAGTTGCTCGGGTTGGCGGCGGGACCGGTCTCGCGCGTGCAGAAGCACTCCTCGCCGCCCAGGATGAAGGGCAGGCCGGGCTTGAGGGATTTCCCGTGCGCCTTGAGGAAGCCCACCATGCCGCCGAAATGGTCGTAGTGGCCGTGGGTGAGCAGCATCGCGTCGAGCTTCGCCGGGTCGAGCCCGAGCAGCGCGAGGTTGGCGTTGAGTGTCTCGGGCGTGAAGCCGAAATCGATCAGCACCTGCCGCGTCTCGGCGCCGCGGGCCGACTCGACGTGCATCGACAGGCCCCACTCGTTCTGCAGCGTGCGCGGCATCTCCTTCGAGGGCGGACGGGCGTAGCGCTGCACCGTGACCTCGCCGAACTTGCCGGACGGCTCGAACAGGTGGTGGTACGAATCGGTGACGACCCGCACCGAGAGGCGGTCGACCTCGGGCGGCGCGCCCTTGAGCGGCGTCGCCGCATCGATGCGCGCGGCGGAGAAGACCCCGCCCGCCAGTCCCAGCCCGCCGGCGCCCATCGCCGCGGCGAGCAGCCGGCGCCGCGACAGCTTGCCCAGATAGTCGTCCATGTCGGTTTCCTCCCGGTTGAAGACGCCGGGTCCAGTATAGGTCGCGGGGCGGCTTGCTCCCAGTGTCCCGGGCACGTCCGGCCTGCCGGGCTGCGCAACCGGCGGAAACAAAAGGGACGGAAGCCCTAAAGCCGGCGGCGCAAATGCCGTTCAAGCAGGCGTCGCCCCGGCAGACGCCCGCCATGCCATGCCCCCCGCCTTCCTGACCGGGAAGGGTGCCTTGATCCTCGCCCGGTTCCTGCTCGCCCTGCTCGGCCTCGCGCTGGGCGGCCCGGTCGCGCACGCCCGGGAACCGTCCGTCGTCCGCCTGGAGACGGCGTCGGAAAGCGTCGGGCTCTGGCCCCACGTGCGCGTGCTGGCCGAGGAAGGCGCCGACCTCTCGTGGCAGGAGGCGCTCGCGCTCGACTGGCGCTTCGAGCCGCCGCAGGCGCCCCACGCCAACCTGGGCCTGCACCGCGAGGCCGTGTGGCTGCGTGTCGCCCTCGACGTGGAGGCCGTCGGCCCCGCGCGCTGGCTCCTGGACGTGAACTATCCCTCGCTCGACCGGGTGGACCTGTACCTGGTCCGCGAAGGCCGGCTGCTCAGGGCGGCGCGGCTGGGCGACCACGTGCCGCACGAGCTCCGCCCGATGCGAACGCGCAGCCATGCCATCGAGCTCGTGCTCGAGCCGGGCCGGCAGGAGCTGCTGCTTCGCGTGCTGACCACCAGCACGATGATCGTCCCGCTCACCCTCTCGCAGCCCGAGGCCTACCTCGCGCGCGAGGCGGGCACCGAGGCGCTGCAGGGCCTGTTCGCGGGGATCGGCCTCTTCCTCATCGTCTACAGCCTGGCGCACTGGGTCGGCCTGCGCGACGCGATCTTCGCCTGGTACGCGGCCTCCGTCGCCGGTGTCGTCGTCTTCTTCCTCGCCTATGCCGGGCTCGCGGCCGAGCACCTCTGGCCGGGCCAGGCGTGGCTCACGCGCAACGCGGCGCCGCTCTCGGTGCTCGTCGCGATCTGGGGCGGGCTCCTCTTCCTGGAGCGGATCCTGCGCCTGGACGAGATGAGCCCGGCGTTGTCGCGGCTCATGCGCGCGCTCGCCTGGTTCTCGCTCGCCGCCGGCGCGGCGTTCGTGCTCGGTCTCCTCGACTACCGCGCCGCGCAATCGGTGAGCACCGCGCTCGGGCCCATGCCCATGCTGCTGGGCGTGCCCGGGGCCTACATGCGCATGCGCCGCGGCGAGCGGATCATGGCCTTCCTGCTGGCGGGCTGGGGCGCCTACGCCGTGGGCGTGGCCATCATGGCCGCCCTGCTGCGCGGCTACGCCCCCGCCAACGCGCTCACGCAGCACGCGTTCCAGATCGGGTCCATGGTCGAGATGACGCTGTGGATCGTGCTCCTTGGGCAGCGCGTGGCGCAGATCCAGCGCGAGGGCGAGCATGCGCACCGGGAGCACGACACCCTTCGCTCGCTCGCCCAGACCGACGCGCTCACCGGCCTGCCCAACCGGCGCGGCCTCGAGCCCATCCTCGCCCGGGCCATGGTCCAGGCAAGGGGCGGCGCGATGGTGGCCATCTACATGATCGACCTGGACGGCTTCAAGCCGGTGAACGACCGCTACGGCCACCTGGTCGGCGACCGGCTGCTCGCGGCGGTGGGCGCGCGCCTGCGCGAGCACGTGCGGCGAACGGACTTCGTCGCCCGCCTGGGCGGGGACGAGTTCGTGATCGTGGCCGAGGGCTTCGCCGAGGGCTCGCAGGCGACGCAGTTCGGCCAGGACCTCATCGACGCCTTCAACGTGCCCTTCAACCTGGCCGACGGCACGATCCACTCCGTGGGCCTCACCATCGGCTACGTGCTCGCGCCCGACGACGGCCTGGAGCCCTCGAACCTGCTGCGCCACGCGGACACCGCCCTCTACGCGGGCAAGCAAGGCGGCAAGCACTGCCTGCGGCGCGGCGGCGGCCGGCACGGCCCGGGCGGGGCCGGCGGCGGGGGCCTGCAGCTGGCCGCCTCGCGGGCGATGTTCCGCTAGGGCCTCAGGTCACCGGCGCGGGGTTGAAGAGCACGAGCGCGTTGCGCAGCTTCCAGCGCTCGGCCCAGGTCCGGCGCCCGCTCGCGACCTCCAGCATCAGGCGGAAGAGTTCCCAGCCCAGTTCCTCGATGCTCGCCTCGCCATCGGCCACCTTGCCCGCGTTCACGTCCATGAGGTCGTGCCAGCGCCGCGCCAGGTCGCTGCGCGTGGCCACCTTGATGACGGGGCACTCGGCCAGGCCGTAGGGGGTGCCCCGGCCCGTGGTGAACACGTGCAGGTTCATCCCCGCGGCGAGCTGGAGCGTGCCGCAGATGAAGTCGCTCGCGGGCGTGGCCGCGTAGACGAGCCCGCGCTGCTCGCGCCGCAGCTTCTCGCCGGGGGCGAGCACGTGCGAGATGGGCGCGGTGCCGCTCTTCACGATGGAGCCCATCGCCTTCTCGGCGATGTTCGAGAGCCCGCCCGCCTTGTTGCCGGGCGTGGTGTTGGCGGCGCGGTCGACCTGCCCGCGCGCGAGGTAGCGGTCGTACCAGCCCAGCTCGCGCACGATGGCCTGCGCGATCTCGGGCGTGGCGGCGCGGCGGGTGAGCTGCTCCACCGCGTCGCGCACCTCGGTGTTCTCGCTGAACATCACCGTGGCGCCGGCGCGCACCAGCAGGTCGGCCGCGAAGCCCACGGCCGGGTTGGCCGTGACACCGGAGAACGCATCGCTCCCGCCGCACTGCACGCCAACCACCAGCTCGCTCGCGGGGAAGGTCTCGCGGCGACGGGCATCCAGCCGCGCCAGGTGCGGCCGGCTGCGCGCCACGATGTCCTCGAGCATCGACTGGAAGCCCACGTGCGAGTCGGCCTGCAGGCAGACGGTCTCCGGGCCCAGGCCCGCGTCGCGCCCGTCGAGGATGGGGAAGGAGCCCGGCGGCAGCAGCCGGTCGGGCTGGAGCTTCTCGCAGCCCAGGCTCACCACCATGACCTCGCCGCCGAAGTTCGGGTTGAGCGAGAGGTGCCTGAGCGTGCGGATGGGGATCGCCGCGTCGGGCGCGTCGATGGCCACGCCGCAGCCGTAGCTGTGCTCCAGGCCGATCACGTCGTCGACGTTCGGGAACTGCGGCAGCAATTCCGACTTGATTCGCGCGACCGCCTGCGCGACCACGCCCGCCACGCATTGCACGGTGGTGGTGATGGCGAGGATGTTGCGCGTGCCCACGGAGCCGTCGGGATTGCGGTAGCCCTCGAAGGTGTAGCCCTCGAGCGGCGCGGGCACCGGCGGCTTCGCCGTCGCGAGGGGCAGGCCCTCCAGCTCGCGCGCCGCGGGCATCCTGAGCAGCCGCTCGTGCACCCAGCGGCCGGCCGCGATGTCCTCGAGCGCATAGCCGATGGGCACGTCGTACCGGCGCACGGGGCCGTCCTTCGCGATGGCCTCGAGCGCCACCTTGTGGCCCTGCGGCACCTTGTCCAGGAGCGCGAGGCCGGCGCCGGGCACCCCCTCGGGCAGCACCGTGCCGGCGGGAAGGCCGCCGTCGTTGGCGACGATGGCGACGTTGTCGTCCGCGTGCATGCGGATCGTGAGCGGGGGGCGGGGGTCCATGGCTTTCCGGCGCGGGGAGGCGCCGCCTATTCCTTGAGGCGCGGGGTCGCGGAAGCGCGCCCGTGCCTGCGACGATACCAGTGCGGCCGCTCGGCCTCCACGTTCACCGCCAGGGCCGGCTCGCGCTCGCCCTCCAGGTCGCGGAAGAGCGCCGTGAGGAAGTCGATGAACAGCCGCACGCGCGGCAGGCGCCGCTGGCTGGCGCGGTAGAGCAGCTGGATGGGCGGGGCGTGCTTGGATTCCCAGTCGAGCAGCACCGGCACGAGCTGCCCGCTGCGGATGGGCGTGCGCACCGTGAGGTCCGTGAATCGCGCCACGCCCAGGCCGGCGATGGCCGCATCCAGGATCACGTCGCGGTGGCTGCTCACGAGCCACCCGCTCACCGCCGCCGATTCCTTCTGCCCCTCGCGCTCGTATTCCCACAGGTCGAGCACCGTGCCCTCCTGGTCGCGGAAGAGCAGGCAGGGATGGCGCTCGAGGTCCTTGGGCCGCTGCGGCACGCCCTGCGCGGCCCAGTACGCGGGCGAGGCGCAGATCATGAGGCGCGTCTTCGCGAGCCGGCGCTGCACCATGCCGGGCTGCTGCGGCCAGCCGTACAGGACGAGGATCTCCGCGGCCTCGGCCTCGCGCGAGCGCGGCCGGTCCACCGTGCGCACGTCCACCTGGATGTCCGGGTAGCGCGCGTGGAAGGCCGGGAGCGCCGGCAGGATGCAGTGCTGCGAGAGGATCGGCGGGGCGCCGAGCACCAGCGTGCCCCGCGGGCGCGCCGCCGCGCCGAGCAGCGCCTCGTCGATGGCGGCCAGCTGCTCGAGCAGGGGCTGGCAGGAATCGAGGTAGCTCGTGCCGTCGGCGGTGAGGTTCAGGCCCTGCACCGTGCGGTCGAAGAGCGACAGGCCCAGCTGGCGCTCGAGCGCGCCCACCAGGCGCGCGATGGCCGGCACGCTCACGTCCAGGCGCCGGGCCGCGCCGGAGAAGCTGCCCTCGCGGGCGGCGGCGACGAAGTACTGCAGGGCGCGGAGCTTGTCCATGGGGCGGGGGGGGTTCAACAGGATGTTGAAGCCCAATTTGCGCCTCGCGAGCCTTCCGCGGAAGGCTCGCGGGCCCTACAGTGCATCGCTTCGGGCAGCGCAGGAGCATCCGACGGTGATCACGCTGGGCAGCGACATCGGGGGCACGTTCACGGACTTCGTCGAGGTGGACGAGGCGAACGGCCGCGTCGAGGTGTACAAGACCCTCACCACGCCGGACGATCCGTCGCGCGCCATCGAGGCGGGCGTGGCCGAGCTCGCCGCGCGCCACGGCCGCACCGCGCAGGCCATCGACGTGGCCGTGCACGGCACCACGCTCGTGATCAACGCGGTGATCGAGCGCAAGGGCGCGAAGACGGGCCTGCTCACGACCAAGGGCTTCCGCGACGTGCTGGAGATCGGGCGCGAGAAGCGCTTCGACGCCTACGACCTGCAGATCGAGTTCCCCGAGCCGTTGGTGCCCCGCCACCGCCGCCTGGAAGTGCTCGAGCGCATGCACGCGAGCGGCGCGGTGCTCGAGCCGCTGGACGAGGCGAGCGCGCGCGCGGCCATCGCCGCCCTGCTCGCCGAGGGCTGCGAGTCCCTCGCCGTGTGCTTCCTGCACGCCTACCGCAACCCCGCGCACGAGCTGCGCGTGCGCGAGCTGGTGCGGGAGATGGCGCCGGGACTCTCGGTGAGCCTGTCGTGCGAGGTGCTGCCGGAGATGAAGGAATACGAGCGCACCACCACGACCGCGCTCAACGCGTACACCAAGCCGGTGACCTCGCGCTACCTCACGCGCCTGGAGGACCGCCTGCGCGAGCGCGGATTCCGCGGCGAGCTGCTCATGATGCAATCGAGCGGCGGCATCAACTCGGTCGCCTTCGCGCGCGAGTTCCCGGTGCAGATCATCGAGTCCGGCCCCGCGGCGGGCACCCTGGGCGCGGCGCACTACGCGCGCCTGGCGAACCTGGACAAGGTGCTCGCCTTCGACATGGGCGGCACCACGGCGAAGCTCGCCCTGGTGGAGCGCGGCCGGGCCCTGCGCACGAACGACTTCGAGGTGGCGCACGTGCACCGCTTCAAGCCCGGCAGCGGCATCCCGGTGCGCATCCCGGTGGTGGACCTGATCGAGATCGGCGCCGGCGGCGGCAGCATCGCGCGGCGCACGCCCGTGGGCACGCTGCAGGTGGGCCCGGAGAGCTCCTCGGCGGTGCCCGGCCCGGCCTGCTACGGCCAGGGGGGCCTGCGCCCGACGGTCTCCGACGCCGACCTGCTGCTGGGCTACCTGGACGCCGACCATTTCCTGGGCGGGCGCATGAAGCTCGACACCGCCGCCGCCGCGCTCGCGGTGAAGACCGACCTGGCCGACCCGCTGGGCATCGGCGTGGAGGAGGCGGCCTTCGGCGTGCACGCGATCGTCAACGAGAACATGGCCTCGGCCGCCAAGAGCTACGCGAGCGAGAAGGGCGAGAACCCCCGCGCCTGCGCGCTGGTGGCCTTCGGCGGCGCGGGACCGGTGCACGCGTGCGACCTGGCCGCGCGCCTGGGCATCCGCACCGTCCTCATCCCGCCGCGCGCCGGGGTGGCCGCGGCCTTCGGCATGATCGTGGCGCCCGTCACGTACGACGCGATCCGCTCCCGGCGCATGCTCCTCGCGGACCTCACGCCCGGCCTGCTCGAGGAGATCCGCGCGCAGATGGCCGCCGAGTGCGCCGAGCGCCTGCCGCGCACCGTCGACCGCGCGAGCGTCGCCTACGAATGCAGCGCGGACCTGCGCTACCTCGGGCAGGGCTACGACGTGAACGCGGTGCTGCCCGCCTCGGCCACGCCCGGCGAGGCCGCGGGCGCGCTGAAGGCCGCCTTCGAGCAGACCTACCGCAAGCTCTACGGGCGCATCTTCCCCGCCCTGCCCCTGGAGGTCATGACCTTCCGCCTGACCGCGAGCGCCAGTCGCCACGTGGCGGACGTGGGTGGGGCGAGCCCGGACGCGCAGGGCGACGGCCGCGTGGGCGCGCGGCGCGCCTTCTGCCCGAAGAAGCGCGCCTGGACGAGCTTCGCCGTGCACCGGCGCGCCTCGATCGCCCCCGGCATCGTCTTCGCCGGGCCCGCGATCGTCGAGGAGAACGAATCGACCACCGTCGTGCCCTCGGGCGCCCTGGCGCGCGTGGACGGGCACGGCAGCCTCATCGTCGACCTGGCGCCGTGAGGCCCGCGAGGAGATCCCCATGAACGCACCCGACCGCCTCGACCCCGTCACGCTGGAGATGCTCTGGCGCCGGCTCGTCTCCATCGTCGGCGAGCTGGGCTCGACCCTGCGCCGCACGTCCTTCTCCACCGTGGTGCGCGACATCGGCGACTACGGCTGCGCGGTCTTCGACGCGCAGGCGCGCCTGCTCGCCCAGACCCCCGACAGCACGCCGGGGCTGTGCGGCCCGCTCGGGGCCATGCTCCGGCATTTCCTCGTCCACCACCCGGCCGCCACGCTCGCCGAGGGCGACGTGCTCATCGGCAACGACCCCTGGGCGGGCAGCGGGCACCACAACGACGTGAGCATCCTGGTGCCGGTCTTCCGCCAGGGCGCGATCATCGGCTACGTGGTCACCTGCTGCCACCACGTGGACATCGGCGGCCGGCGCGCCACGACCGAGAGCCGCGACAACTACGAGGAGGGGCTGCGCATCCCGCCGCTCAAGTTCCACCGCGCGGGCGAGGCGAACCGCGACGTGCTCGCCTTCATCGAGGCCAACGTGCGCTCGCACGAGACCGTGGTGGGCGACCTGGGCGCGCAGGTGTCGGCCTGCCACGTGGGCGCCGAGCGCCTGCGCGAGATCTGCGACGAGATGCAGTGGCCGGACCTGCAGGGACTCGCCGACGAGATCGTCTCGCGCAGCGAGGCGGTCACGCGCGCGGAGATCGCGAAGCTGCCCCGCGGCACCTGGCGCCACGTGGCGCACGTGGACATCGTGGGCGGCGAGACGGTGACCCTGTGCACGGCGGTCACCATCGGCGCCGACGAGATCGTGGTGGACTACACCGGCTCCTCGCCCCAGGTGAAGCCGGCGATCAACTGCACCCTCTCCTACACGAGCGCGTACACCGTCTTCGGCATCCTGTGCATGCTCGACCTGCCCGTGGCGGTGAACGAGGGGACGCTGCGCCCCATCCGGGTGGTCGCGCCCGAGG
>JBGAOO010000017.1:19544-25868 GCA_044221765.1 Usitatibacteraceae bacterium
GGCCGCACCGCCATCGGCACCTTCCTGCCTGACCTGGTGTACCTCGCGATCGCCCCGGCCGCCCCGCTGCGCGTGTGCGCGAGTTCCGGCGCCACGCCCATGTGGGGCCAGTACATGTTCGGCAAGCGCCGCGACGGCGCGGCCTTCGCGCCCTTCAACGTCTCGAGCGGCGGGCTGGGCGCGCGCGCGACGAAGGACGGCGTCTCCTGCCTCGCCTTCCCGTACAACGTGGGCAACACCCCGGCCGAGGTCATCGAGAGCGAGGTGCCGATGATCGTCGAGGAGCGCTCGCTGTGGGAGGATTCCGCCGGCCCCGGGAAATTCCGCGGCGGTTTCGGGCAGAAATACGTGCTGCGCCTGCTCGAGGGCGAGCTCGGCCCCGTGGGCGAGGTGCTGGCGAGCTTTCGGGGCGGCCGCTTCCTCTACCCGCCCGAGGGCGTGCTGGGCGGCGGCCACGCGCCGAAAGGCTACCTGTCGATCCGAGGAACCAGCGAAGATGCGGGCAGGCAGGTCATCGTGCGCGCGGGAGACCGGATCGTGAGCCACATCCCGGGCGGCGGCGGCTACGGCGACCCGGCCGAGCGCAGCCGCGAGGCCGTGGCCCTGGACCTGAGGAACGGGCTCATCACGCCCGAGCACGCCAAGTCCTACTATGCCTACGAGGCCGCCTGAGCGGCCCGCGGGAAGCGCCATCCAACCTGGGGAGATCCACATGAAGCACGCAAGCCGCCGCTGGTTCCTGACCTGCCTCGCCGCCCTGCTGGGCGCCGCCGCCCCGGGCGCCTTCGCGCAGGGCGCCTACCCGTCCAAGACGATCAAGCTCGTGGTGCCCTGGCCGGCCGCGGGCACCGTCGACATGGTCGCCCGCGCCCTGGCCGAGCGCCTGGGCGCGCGCCTGGGCCAGGCGGTGGTGATCGAGAACAAGCCCGGCGCCACCGGGCAGATCGGCTCGCAGGCGGTGGTGGCGGCCGAGCCCGACGGCTACACGCTCCTGCTCATGTCGGCCACGGTGCACACCGTCTCGCCCAACCTGAAGAAGTCCTTCCCCTTCGATCCCATCGACGACTTCGCGGTGGTCTCGCAGGTGGTTTCCTTCCCCTACGTGATGGTGGTGTCCGCCGAGAGCCCGTACAGGAGCGTGGCGGACCTGGTGGCGGCGGCGAAGAAGGAGCCGGGCAAGATCTCCTACGGCTCCTTCGGCCTGGGCAGCGCCCCGTACCTCATCAGCGAGCTCTTCGCGCTTTCCACCGGCACGCAGCTGCTGCACGTGCCGTACAAGGGCGCGGCGCCGGCCATCACCGACGTGCTCGGCGGCCAGATCACGTTCTTCATCGACTCCATTCCCTCGCCGCTCGCGCAGATCCGCGGCAACCGCCTGCGCGCGCTCAGCGTGACCACGCCCACTCGCTCGGCCACGGTACCCGACGTGCCCGCCATGGCCGAGACGATCCCGGGGTTCGAGGCCATCGCCTGGCTGGGCGTGGCCGCCCCCGCCAAGACGCCCCGCGAGGTCGTGATGCGGCTGCACGCGGAGCTCAAGCAGATCGCCGGCGAGCCCGAGTACGCGGCGAAGCTGCGCGCGGTGGGCCTGGACCCGGTCTCCTCCGCCTCGCCCGAGCAGTTCCGGGCCTGGCTGCAATCCCAGAAGCAGTACTGGGGCGACTTCGTCCGCAAGGCGAAGATCCCCCTGGTCGACTGACCGCCCCCGTGCCGGAGAACGCCGTGACCGCCACCATCCGCGACCGCCCGCACCACGACTACCGCATGCTGATCGACGGGCAGTGGGTCGCCGCCTCGGGCGGGCGCACCTTCGACAGCGTGGACCCGTACACGGGCCTCGCCTGGGCGAGCGTGCCCTTCGCGGGCGCCGACGACGTGGACCGCGCCGTGAAGGCCGCGCGGCGCGCCTTCGAGCAGGGCGAGTGGGCCCGGGGCACGCCCGCCTACCGCGCGCGGCTGCTGCGCAAGCTCGGCGAGCTGATCGAGGCCGATGCCGACGAGCTCTCCAACGTGCAGGTGCTGGAGAACGGCAAGCTCCTGCGCGAGGTGGCGGGCCAGACCAAGGGGCTGCCGGCCCACTGCTACTACTTCGCCGGCGCGGCCGAGATGCTGCACGGGCACACGGTCTCGATCAGCGTGCCCGACATGTTCAACTACACGGTGCGCGAGCCCGTGGGCGTGGTGGCGGCGGTGACGCCGTGGAACAGCCCGCTCTCGCTGCTCTTCTGGAAGCTCTGCCCGGCGCTCGCCGCGGGCAACACGCTCGTGGTGAAGCCCTCGGAGATCACGCCCGTCTCCACGCTCGTGCTGGCGGAGCTCTTCGCCCGGGCGGGCTTTCCGCCGGGCGTGGTGAACGTGGTCACCGGCGACGGCACCGTGGGCGCGGCCCTCGCCGCCCATCCCGGCGTGGACCGGATCGCCTTCACGGGCTCGACGGCCGTGGGCAAGGCGGTCGCCCGGGCGGCCGCCGATCGCCTGGCGCGCGTGTCGCTCGAGCTCGGCGGCAAGTCGCCCAACATCGTCTTCGCCGACGCGGACCCGGACAACGCCGTGAACGGGGTGCTCGCGGGCATCTTCGGGGCGACGGGCCAGACCTGCCTCGCCGGCTCGCGCGCGCTCGTCCAGGCCGACATCCACGCGGACTTCTCGCGCCGCCTGGTGGAACGCGTGCGTGCCATCCGGCTGGGCGACCCGCTGCACCCGGACACCGAGATGGGCACGGTCTCCTGCCGCATGCAGTACGACAAGGTGCGCCACTGGATCGAGGTGGCGAAGCAGGACGGCGCGAAGCTGCTCGCCGGCGGCGGCCACCCCGCCGACCCGGCGCTCGCCCGCGGCCTGTTCATCGAGCCCACGGTGTTCGGCGGCGTGCGCAACGACATGCGCATCGCGCGCGAGGAGGTGTTCGGGCCGGTGCTGTGCCTCATCCCCTTCAAGGACGAGGACGAGGCCGTGGCCATCGCCAACGACACGCGCTTCGGCCTCGCCGCGGGCGTGTGGACGAACGACGTGAAGCGCGCGCACCGGATGGTGAGGCGCATCCGCGCCGGCACCGTCTGGGTGAACACCTACCGGCGCACCAACTACGCCACGCCCTTCGGCGGCATGAAGGAAAGCGGGATCGGCCGCGAGAACGGCCTGGACGCGATCCACGAGTACACGGAGACCAAGAGCGTGTGGATCGACACGGGCGCGGGCATCAAGGACCCGTTCAACCCGCGCGCCTGAAGGCGCCGCTCAGCGCCCCGGCGAGAGGAGCGAGACGAGCTCGCGGATGTCCGTCACCTGCTCCAGGCGCATCACGGTCTCGACGATGCGCTCGCGCACGCCGGCGGGCACGGCCCCGGCCAGCCGGTGGAACTTGGCGACGATCTTGTCGTTGCTCGGGCGCAGCGTGTCGTTCTCGATCCCCTCGGCGCGCACCACGCCCCCGGGCGTGTCCACCTCGATCGCCACGCGCTCGGTGTCGCTCGGATGCGGCTCGAGCTCGATCTTCCGGGCCAGGGCGAGCACTTCCGGGTCCTCGAGGCGGTCGTAGAAGTCGTGCTCCTCGACCGGCTTGCCCAGCAGGGCGGCCGCCGTGCAGAACCGCGCGCTCACCACGGCCTGCAGGTGGGTGCGGAAGGGCGCCACGTTGGTGAAGCCCGGGTTGGTATGGGTGAGTTCCGGCGAGACGACGCGCACGCGCTCGATGCGGCTCGCGTCGAGCTTCGGCGCCAGTTCGCGCGCGAGCGCGATGGGCGTCTGCGTGAAGATGCAGACCGGGCATTCCTTGTAGACCGTCTCGAGGATCAGCCAGCGCTCGCCCAGGCCCTCGGTCGCGGCCCCGACGTGCTCGAGCGAGCCGTCGAAGGCGCGGTAGTAGCCCGCCTCCCCCTCGAAGGCCTCGGGCGAGGCCGTGGCCCCGGCGCGCGCGAGCAGGGCCGCGCTCATGCCGCTGCGGCTCGCCATGCCCACGTTCAGCTTCACGTCGTTGGTGCCCGAGAGGAAGCCCTGCCCGAAGCCGTGCGCGAAGATCGCGCCCAGGCCGAGCGCGTGGCGCACCTGGGTCGCGTCCAGGCGCAGCAGCTTCGCGGCGGTGGCCGCCGCGCCCACGGTGCCGGCCACGCCCGAGGCGCGAAAGCGCGGCAGCATGCGCGGCCCGCCCAGGTACGCGCGGCCCACCACCTCGTAGCCGATCACGAGCGCGGTGAGCAGCGCCTTGCCGCCCCGGCCCTCGGCCTCGGACACCGCGAGCGCCGAGGGCACGGTGAGCGCGCCCGGGTGGCTCTTGGCGAGGAAGTCGTCCTGCGAGCGGCCGTTCACGAGCGTGGCGTTCACGAAGGCCGCGTCCACGAGCGGCAGCCGGTCCGGGTGGCCGATCACCGAGGCCGGGCCCGCGTTGCCCTTCACGAAGGCGAGCGCGAGGGCCGGCACGCGCAGATCGCGCGCGGCGAGCGCCGTGCCCAGGCAATCGAGCAGGCGCGTCCGGGCCCGGTCGACGACCTCGCCCGGCAGGCTGGCGAAATCGGTGTCGTGGATGAAGTCGGCGAGCTTGCCGCTCACCGTGGGGCCGGCGCTCATGGGCTGCTCCTTCCGCGGGCTGCGATGGGCTACTTGTCCGACCAGGGCGACTGCGTCCACAGCCGGCGCAGCTCGCGCTCGGCCGTGCGCAGCTCGCGCGCGAAGTCCTCGGGGGCGAGGTAGCGCAGCGGCTGGTACGCCTCGGTGATGCGGGCGCGGTAGGCGGGATTGGCCATCGCCTCGGCCACGGCCTTCACGAGCCTGTCGCGGATGTCGGGCGGCAGGCCCCGGGGCGCGGCGAGGCCCCGCAGGGCCGCCATCTCGAGGTCGTAGCCCAGCTCGACGTAGGTGGGCACGTCCGGCGCGAGCGGCGAGCGCGTGCGGCTCATCTGCCCGAGGTTGTGGTAGGGCATGCCGGTCCTGGCGCCCTGCGTCCCCTCGCCGATGTTCATCGAGGCGACCTCGATCTGCTTGCCCGTGAGCGCCGCGCGCACGTCCGCGCCGCCCTTGAAGGGGATGTGGTTGAACTTGATGCCCGCGGCGCGCTCGAGGGCCACCATCGCGAGGTGGTCGTCCGAGCCCGTGCCCGTGGTGCCCACGGAGATGGCCCCGGGACGCTTCTTCGCCTCGGCCACGAGGTCCGCGACCGTGCGGATGGGCGAGTCCTTGTGCACGGTGAACGCGCAGGGGTCGTCCACCAGGTTGCCCAGCAGGTCGAGCTTCTCCCAGTGCAGGGCGCTCGCGCGCTCGATGGGCACGCTCACCACGGGGGGCGAGACGATGAGGCCGATGGTGTAGCCGTCGGGCGGGCTCGCGGCCACCGAGGCCATCCCGATCTCCCCGCTCGCGCCGGTGCGGTTCACGACCACGAACTTCGCGCCCAGGCTCTTCTCCAGGTGCGGCGCGATCGAGCGCACGAGCAGGTCCGTCGCGCCCCCGGCGGAATACGGCACCACGAACGTGATGGGCTTCTCCGGCCAGGCGGCCTGCGCCGGGAGGGCGCAGGCGAGGCCCGCGCAGAGCGCGAACGCGGCGGTCAGGGCGCGCACGCGGCTAGCCCACGTGCTGGCGGAAGAAGGCGACCGTGCGTTCCTTCGCGAGCTTCGCCGACGGCTCGTGGAAGGAGCCGCGCTGGTCGCAGTTGAAGCCGTGGCCGGCCGGGTAGTAGTGCGTCGTGACCTCGGGATGCGCCTGTGCCACCGCGCGCGCCTTCTCGAGCGGGATCGACTGGTCCGTCTCCCCGAAGTGGAACATCGTGGGCACCTTGGGCACCTCGTCCTTGAGGTCGGGCACGTTGCCGCCGTAGTACGAGACGGCCGCGGCGAGGCCCGTGCCGCGCGCGGCGGCATACCAGGCGATCGTGCCGCCCCAGCAGTAGCCGACCACGCCCACCTTGCCCGCGCGCCTGGCGTAGTCCACGGCGGCCTGCACGTCGGCGAGGGCCTGGTCGTTCGTGACCTTGGCCTTCACCGCGATGCCGGCCTGGATCTCGGGCTGCGTGTAGCCGGTGTCGTACTTGCGCTGCGCGCGGTCGAAGAGCGCGGGCGCGACGGCGAGGTAGCCCTCGGCGGCATAGCCGTCGGCCACGGCGCGGATGTGGCTGTTCACGCCGAAGATCTCGGGGGCGATCACGACGGCCCCGCGCGCCGGGCCCGAAGGCTCGGCGACATAGGCGTCGAAGGCGTGTCCGTCAGCGGCTTTGAGTTCGATGAACTTTCCCATGGCAGGAGCTCCTAGGTTCGGGCGAAGGGGGGGGCCGGGCCCGGTTGTCCCGGCGACGAGCCAGTATATATGCATGAAAGGGCGTGAAGTATACAATCG
>JBGAOO010000360.1:0-3242 GCA_044221765.1 Usitatibacteraceae bacterium
CTCCTGGACGACCAGCTGCGGCGGCTGCCACCTGCCGATCCAGGCCAACTGGAAGACCGAGCGCCACCACTACGAGGGCGGGGAGACGCGCAACTACGCGACCTACAACCCGCAGGTGGCGCGCGACGAGATGTTCCAGCTGGGCAAGCACGGCCCGGTGAAGGGCGGCCGGATCGCGCCGATCCGCTCCTCCTCGGCGCTCGTGCTCTCGTCGACGAACATCAACCGCGAGCGCATCTACATCCAGCAGCCGCCGGTGGCCGCGAGCGGCTTCTCCTCGCAGGCTTTCGCGCCCCACTACCCGCACACCGAGCGCAAGACCGAGACGAAGGGCTGCTCCGACTGCCATGTCTCCGACCAAGGCGACAACAACGCGATCATGGCGCAGATGCTCCTGCAGGGAACCAACTTCGTGAACTTCGTGGGCTTCAACGTCTGGCTCGGCGAGGAGAAGCACGTGCAGGCGGTGCAGGTCACGGAGTGGGAGGAGCCGCAGGCGGTCATCGGCAGCTACCTGCACCGGTATGCCTACCCGGACTGGTATGCGGACCACCAGAAGCGCGGGATGCGCCTGCCCGAGGCGCACGACCACACGACGGGCGGGGCGGCGGGTTGCGTGATGCTCCGCGGCGAGTACTTCTACGCCGCCGAGGGCGCGGGCGGCATGCGCGTGTACGACGTGGCCTCGATCGCGAACAAGGGCGTCTCGCAGCGGATCATCAGCGCGCCCTTCTCGCCGCTCGGGCACGACACGCACGTTCCCTCGAAGAACGCGACCTGCGTGGCGCTGCCCACGAACCAGCCCATCGCCCCCACCCGCAACGTGGGCGAGCTGATGCGGGTGACCAACCAGGAGCAGGCCTTCCACCCGATCTACAGCTATGCCGTCGTCACGGATTCGGAGGAGGGGCTCATCCTCACGAACGTGGACACCCTGGCCGACGGCGAGCCGCGCAACAACTTCCTCACGCGGGCGCTCACGTGGAACGAGGGAGGCATCCTGAAGGGGGCCCGGCACGTGACGCTGGGCGGCAACTACGCCTACATCGCGGCCGACGCCGGGCTCGTGATCCTGGACCTGGCCGATCCGCTGAAGCCGGTGAAGGTGGCGGTGGTGCCGCTCAGGGGCGCGCGCGCCTCGGCCCTGCAGTTCCGCTACCTCTTCGTCACCGACGACGAGGGTTTCCGGACGATCGACGTGACCGTCCCGGAGAAGCCGCGGCTCGTGCCGGGCGCCGCGATCGCGCTCGCCGATGCCCGCCGGATCTATGTCGCGCGCACGTATGCCTACGTGGCCGGCGGGCGGGAGGGCCTGGTGATCGTGGACGTCGAGAAGCCCGAGTCGCCCCGCGTGTACCTGAAGTTCGACGACGCAGGCAGGCTGAACGACGCGCGCGACGTGGTCGTGGGCACGACGAACGCCTCGGCGATCGCCTACGTGGCCGACGGCGTGAACGGCCTGAAGGTCCTGCAGCTCACCTCGCCCGAGATCCAGCCCAAGTTCTACGGCTTCAGCCCGGAGCCCAAGCCGCGCCTCATCGCCTGGCGCGAGAGCGCCTCGCCGGCGATCGCGCTCGCCAAGGGACTCGACCGGGACCGCGCCGTCGACGAGACGGGCGGGCAGATCGCGATCTTCGGCCGCATCGGCGCGCGGCCCTTCACCCGCGAGGAGCAGCAGAAGTTCTTCCTGAATCCCGACGGCACCGTGTGGACCGTCTCGGACAAGGGCAGGCCCTCGGACTTCCGGGACGAGCGGCCGCCGGCCCTGCGACCCCCGGGTCCCCCGGCGGAAACCACCAAGAAGGCGGAGGCCCGATGAGACTCGCGATGGCCCTGGGGCTGCTGCTGGCCGCCCTGTGCGCGCAGGCGCAGCAAGCGCCGCTTCCCTACGAGGCGAAGGCGAAGAACCTGGGCGTGGTGAACTGCGCCTCGAGCCTGTGCCACGGCTCGATCACCGAATGGAAGGGCTCCAACGTCCTGCAGAACGAGTACGTGACCTGGAGCCGCGTCGACAAGCACGCGCTGCGGGCGAACCAGGTGCTGAAGAACGAGAAGAGCCAGCGGATCGCGAGGAACCTGGGCCTCCGGCAGCCGGCGCACGAGGCGAAGATCTGCGTCGACTGCCACGGCTACAACCCGCCCGAGGAACTGCGCGGCGAGCGCTTCAAGGCGAGCGACGGCGTGAGCTGCGAGGCCTGCCACGGCCCGAGCGAGCACTGGATCAAGTCGCACGTGGCGCCGGGCGCCACGCACGCGGACAACGTGAGCAACGGCCTGTATCCCACCGACGACCCGCTCGCCCTGGCGCGCCTGTGCCTGTCCTGCCACTTCGGCAACAAGGACAAGTTCGTCACGCACCGACTCATGGGCGCGGGGCATCCGCGCATCAGCTTCGAGCTGGACACCTTCACGCAGACCCAGCCGCCGCACTTCGTGGTCGACGAGGACTGGCAAAGGCGAAAAGGGCGCTGGGACGGCGTGCGCGTGTGGGCCCTGGGCCAGGCGCTCGCGGCCCAGGAACAGCTCGACGTGGTGCTCGACCCCAAGCGCGGGCGCGACGGCCTGTTCCCCGAGCTGGTCGTCTTCGACTGCCACGCCTGCCACCACCCGATGTCCGAGACGCGCTGGAAACCCCGCGTGGGCACCCGGCCGGGCACGATCCGCTTCAACGACTCGAACCTGCTCATGGTCCGGCAGATCGTGCGGCGCACGTTCCCGGCCGAGTCGGGCACGTTCAACGACCTGGTGCTGCAGCTGCACCGGGCCGTGGCCGGCGAGGGGGGCGAGCCGATGGAGTCGGCCCGGCGCCTGCGCAAGGGCCTGGACGCGGTCGTCGAGAAGCTTCGCGCGCGCGAGTTCGGCGACGCGGACCTGAAGGGCATCCTCGCGGGACTGGTCGAGGACGGCCTCGCCGGGCAGTACGCCGACTACTCGGGCGCCGAGCAGGCATCGATGGCGATCGCGAGCGTCCTGAACTTCCTCTCCAGGCGCGGCGCCGTGACCGACGTGCGCGCGGCGAACGCCGCCCTGGACCGGCTGTTCGAGACGGTGAAGGACGACGAGAAGTACCGGCCCGAGCGCTTCCAGGCGGCGCTCGCCGGCATCCAGAAATCCGTGGCGAGGTGACCGTCATGTCCTCCCAGTTCGACCAGCGAACCGAATTCACCTGGTACAAGGTCGGGATCATCGGCTCCGGCCCCGCGGGCCTGTCCGCCGCGGCGCACGCGGCCGAGCTCGGCGTC
>JBGAOO010000018.1:0-26001 GCA_044221765.1 Usitatibacteraceae bacterium
GTTCAGGCCGATCGGCCCGGAAGCCAGGGGGCGTCCGGTCAGGACATCGGCTTGATCAGCGGCGTGATGACGGGGGTGACCGCGGGAGCCATGGGCTTCGCAGGGGCCGCCTTCTTCATCGCGGGCTTCTTCGCCGCCTTCTTTTTTGCTGGCTTCTTCTTGGCTTTCTTGGCCGGCTTCTTCGCAGCCTTCTTCTTCTTGGCCGCGGGCTTCTTCTTCGCTACCTTCTTTTTCGCGGTCTTTTTCGCCGCCTTCTTCTTGGCAGCGGGCTTCTTCTTCGCAGCGGGCTTCTTCTTCGCCGCAGGCTTCTTGGTGACCTTCTTCTTCGCGGCCGGCTTCTTGGCGGCCTTCTTCTTCGCAGCGGGTTTCTTCTTCGCGGTTGCCATCGTCTTGCTCCTTTCGATTGTTAGACCGAATTGTCTTTCCGTGGCGGGCGGCAGGCTTCGCCGTGGTTCCCGCCACTACCAAGCGCTCGGGTTTCGCATCGAACGGTGAAGCCTGGTGGCTCTTGTTCGGGGCCTTCGCGGCGCTTTCGCATCGCTTCCGGCACCAACTTGGTGAAGCGGATGATATGCGAAAAAAACCGCGTGTCCGCGCTTTGGGTGCTGTCAAGCCCAACTATTTGATCGAACTCGCGGCTCGATGGTGTCGAGTCGACACCATCACGGGGTGCTTTGTCGCGCCTTCCGGCCCGTCAGCCGATCGTGCGCTCGCCGGCGTAGAGCGCCTCGATGCGCTCGCGGGGCCGCACCTCGATCGCGCGGTCGCCGTCGACCATCACCTCGCAGGGGCGCGGGCGCGAGTTGTAGTTGGAGCTCATCGCCATGCCGTAGGCGCCCGCCGAGAGGATCGCGAGGCGATCGCCGGCGGCGACCGCGAGCGGCCGGTCGAAGCCCAGCACGTCGGAGGACTCGCACACCGGCCCCACCACGTCGTACCGTCCCGGGGGCCGCTCGAGCGTGGCGAGCGGGACGATCTCGTGCCAGGCCTCGTAGAGGGCCGGGCGCAGCAGCTCGCTCATCGAGGCGTCCACGATCGCGAACCGCTTGTCCTTGTCGAGCTTGAGGTACTCCACGCTCGTGAGCAGCACGCCCGCGTTGCCGACGATGGCGCGGCCGGGCTCGAGCACGAGGGAGTAGCCCTCCCCGGCCAGGCGCGCGGCCACCCCGCGGCACCAGGCGGCGATGTCGGGCGCGACGTCCTCGTCGCGGTAGCGGATGCCGAGCCCGCCGCCCAGGTCGACGTGGCGCAGGCGGATGCCGCCCGCGGCGAGCCTGCCGGCCAGCTCCAGCACGCGCTCGAGCGACTCGCCCAGCGGGGCCATGTCGAGGATCTGCGAGCCGATGTGGCAGTCGATCCCGACCACCGCCAGGTTCGGCAGGCGGGAGGCGAGCGCATACGCCTCGAGCGCCCGCTCGTGCGGGATGCCGAACTTGTTCCCCTTCAGGCCCGTGGAGATGTACGGGTGGGTGCGCGCGTCGACGTCGGGATTCACGCGCAGCGACACCGGCGCGCGCAGTCCCATCGAGCGCGCCACGGCGTCCAGGCGCTCGAGCTCGGGCTCGCTCTCCACGTTGAAGCAGCGGATGCCCGCCTCGAGCCCGGCGCGCATCTCGGCCACGGTCTTGCCCACGCCGGAGAAGATGACCCGGTCGGCGCGCCCGCCCGCGGCGAGCACCCGCGCGAGCTCGCCGCCGGAGACGATGTCGAAGCCCGAGCCGAGCTTCGCGAGGATGCCCAGCACGGCGAGGTTCGCGTTCGCCTTCACGGCGTAGCACACCAGGTGATCGGTGCCGGCGAGGCCGTCGTCGAAGGCGCGCCAGGCCGACTCGATCGCGGCGCGCGAATAGACGTAGCAGGGCGTGCCGAAGCGCGTGGCGACCTCGTCCAGGCGCAGCCCTTCCATCCAGAGGTCGCCGCCTTCGCGTCGGACGGCTCTCATGGGGCGGGGGCGGCCGGCCTGGGCGGCTCCGGGTTCCTGAGCGGGCCCTTCTGCCCGCACGCGGCGATCGCCAGGGCGATCGCGACAATGGCGAGTGCGCGTATCATCCCCGAAAGCGTAGCACAGGCATTTCACCCCCCATGGACGAGAGCGAGTTCCACCGCCGGGCCGACGAGGTCCTCGCGCGCATCGAGCGCGCAGCCGAGTCGACCGAGGGCATCGAGGCCGACCTCGAAGCCGGCATCCTCACGCTCACCTGCCCGGACGGCAGCCGCATCATCGTGAATCGCCAGGCACCCAACCGCGAGATCTGGGTGGCCGCGCGCTCGGGCGGCTTCCACTACGCCTGGCAGGGCGAGGCGTGGCGCGACACGCGCGGCGGGCGCGAGCTCTTCGCCTCGCTCGCCGAGATCAGCGCCGCGCAGGGCGGCGAGGCCCTCGACTTCGGCTGAAAAGCGGCCCGGAAACCGGCCGCCCGGCATCTGGTGTCGACTCGATACGAAATGGCAGCCGCGCAATTCCTTGACATTGTCGTGTCGACTCGATACTAATTGGGGGCGCGGCCGGTCCGCGAGGGGGCTTTCCTGGACAAGAACCCGCTGGTGCTGCTGGAGCTCGTGGAGCGGCTGGCGAACCTCATCCGCGCCGAGCTGAGGAAGGCGGGCGCCGAGGAGAACCTGCAGCCGGTGCACCTGCACTCGCTCATCTATCTTAGCAAGGCGAACCGCTACTCGAACACGCCGCAGGCGCTCGCCGCCTACCTGGGCCTCACCAAGGGCACGGTGTCGCAGACGCTGCTCATCCTCGACCGGCGCGGCCTGATCGAGCGCTACCAGGACGACGTCGACCGCCGCGTGGTGCGCCTTCGCCTGTCCACCTCGGGCGAGCAGCTGCTCTACGAGGCCCAGCCGGCGCTCGCCTGGCAGAACGCCACGCGCAACATCAGCCCCAACCGCATCCGCAACGCGACCTCCGCCCTGCGCGAGACGCTCGCGACGCTCCAGGACGACAACGAGGGGGCGATCTTCGGCGAGTGCACCGGCTGCGCGCACTGCCAGAAGCTCTCCCAGCGCATCAGCCGGTGCGGCCTGATGGGCGACCGGCTCTCCGGCCCGGAGACGCGGCGCCTTTGCTGGCTCTTCGAGGCGAAGAGCGAGGGCGAGTAGGGCTTAGAGGCGCCCTCGCGCCCGCCGGATCGCCTCGCGCACCGCCTCGGGCGCCGTGCCCCCCACGTGCCGGCGCGAGGCCACCGAGCCTTCCGGGGTGAGCACGTCGAAGACATCCGCTTCCACCAGCGGCGAGAAGGCCTTGAGCTGGGCGAGCGAGAGGCCGGCCAGGTCCCGCCCGGCGATCTCCGCCTCGCGCACGGCGCGGGCGACGATCTCGTGGGCATCCCGGAAGGCGATGCCCTTCCTCACCAGGTAGTCGGCCAGGTCCGTCGCCGTGGCGTGGCCCTCGGCGAGCGCCGCGCGCATGCGCTCGGGCCGGGGGCTCACCCCGCCCAGCAGCTCGGCGAGGATGGTCAGCGTGTCGGCCAGCGTGTCGGCGGCGTCGAAGAGGGGCTCCTTGTCCTCCTGGTTGTCCTTGTTGTAGGCCAGGGGCTGCGCCTTCACGAGGGTGAGCAGGGCCACCAGGGAGCCGTACACGCGCCCGGTCTTGCCGCGCATGAGCTCGGGCACGTCCGGGTTCTTCTTCTGCGGCATGATCGAGGAGCCGGTGCAGAAGCGGTCGGCGATGTCCACGAAGCCGAAGCGCGGGTTCATCCAGAGGACGAGCTCCTCCGAGAGCCGGGAGACGTGCGCCATGCACAGGGCGGCGGCAGCCAGGAATTCGATGGCGAAGTCCCGGTCCGACACCGCGTCGAGCGAGTTCTCGCACACGCCGTCGAACCCCAGGTCCTTCGCGACCGACTCCCGGTCGATCGGGAAGCCCGTGCCGGCCAGCGCGGCCGCGCCGAGCGGCAGCCGGTTCACGCGCCGGCGGCAATCGGCCAGGCGCTCGGCATCGCGCGTGAACATCTCGAAGTAGGCCATCAGGTGGTGGCCGAAGGTGACCGGCTGCGCGACCTGCAGGTGGGTGAAGCCGGGCATGACCAGGGCGGCGTGGCGCTCGGCCATCTCGAGCAGGCGCTCGCGCAGGCGGCGCAGCAGCTCGCGCAGGGAATCGATCTCCGCGCGCAGCCAGAGCCGGATGTCGGTGGCCACCTGGTCGTTGCGCGAGCGGGCGGTGTGCAGGCGCTTGCCGGCCTCGCCCACCAGCTCGGTCAGGCGGTGCTCGATGTTCAGGTGGACGTCCTCGCGCTCGAGGGCCCAGTCGAACCGGTCCTCCCGGATTTCCGCGAGCACGAGCGCCATGCCGCGCTCGATCGCCTCGAGGTCGGACTTGGGCAGGATGCCGCAGCGTGAGAGCATGCGGGCGTGGGCGAGGGAGCCGGCCACGTCGAACTCGGCCAGGCGGCGGTCGAAGGAGACGGAGGCGGTGTAGCGCTGGGTCAGCCGGTCGAAGGGCTCGGCAAAGCGTCCCGACCAGGCCTTGCCCGCCGAGTCCGCGCCGTTTTTCGGGTCATCGTGTTGCATGGAGTCGGCGGCGTTGGGGAGAATGGCTTCGTGGCGAGTATAAATCAGACGGGTGCGGGGATCCGGTTGCCGAACTTCTGCAACCTGGGCGTGATGCTGCACGCGCTCGTGCTCGCCAACGTCTTCGTGCTCGCCGCGGCCGTGCTGCGGGCCCGGCAGGCCGAGGAGATCGGCAGCCAGCTGCTGGTGGGCGCCGCCTTCGCCGAGCCCGTCGTGCTGGTCTCCCTCGTCCTGCTGTGCGCCGGCCGGCGCCTGCTGCACGCGCTGCGCTACCCGGTCGCCATCGCCCTGGTGCTCCTGCTCGAGCTTGCGCTCACCCTCTCCTGGGCACACCTCCTGGGCGAGCTCGTGCCCGAGGAGGCCCCCGCCTCGGTCGCGCGCGTGGCCTTCTTCGTGGTGTTCGTGACCGGCGTCCTCCTGGTGTACTTCGACCTGCGCTCGCGGGCGCTCTCGCCCGCGATCGCGGAGGCGCGCATCCAGGCGCTGCAGGCGCGCATCCGCCCGCACTTCCTCTACAACAGCATCAATGCCGTCCTCTCCCTCATCCGCTCCGAGCCCAAGCGGGCCGAGCGGGCCCTGGAGGACCTCGCGGACCTCTTCCGGGTGCTCATGGCCGACAACAGCGCGCTGGTGCCGCTGTCCAAGGAGATCGGCATCGCCCGCCAGTACCTCGCCATCGAGCAGCTGCGCCTGGGCGAGCGCCTGCAGGTGGACTGGCGCATCGCCGAGATGCCCGCCGACGCCCTCGTGCCCGCGCTGCTGCTGCAGCCGCTGCTGGAGAACGCCGTTTACCACGGCATCGAGCCGCTGGAAGGGGGCGGGCGGATCGGCATCGAGATCCGCTCCAGTGCCGACGAGCTTTCCATCCGCCTCACCAACCCCTACCGCTCTTCCCTCGACAACCACGCCGGCAACCGCATGGCGCTCGCCAACATCCGCGAGCGCCTGCAGCTGCACTTCGACGCCGAGGCGAGCCTCGCCTCGAAGGCCGTGGGCGAGACCTTCGAGGTGAACCTGCGCCTGCCCTGGATCGCCACCCGCCCATGACGCTCGCCGAAGCCGGGGTCTCCCGGATCCTCATCGCCGACGACGAAGCCCCCGCCCGCTCGCGCCTTCGCGACCTGCTCGACGACTGCCGCGGCGACTTCCCCCTCGCGATCGTCGACGAGGCGAGGAACGGCCGCGAGGCGGTGGACATCGCCGCCCGGGAGCGTGTCGACATCGTGCTGCTCGACGTGCGCATGCCCGAGATGGACGGGATGGAGGCCGCGCGCCACATCGCCGGCCTGGCCGAGCCGCCGGCGATCATCTTCACGACGGCCTTCGACACCTACGCGCTCAAGGCCTTCGAGGTGAACGCGATCGACTACCTGCTCAAGCCGATCCGCGCCGAGCGCCTGCTCGCCGCCCTGCGCAAGGCGCGGGCCGCGGTGCCCTCGCGCGAGGCGCTGGCGGCCGCGGCCAACCAGCCCCGCCGCCACCTGTCCGTGCACGAGCGCGGCAAGATCCACCTGGTGGCCGTGCCGGACATCCTCTACCTGCGCGCCGAGCTCAAGTACGTGACCGTCCGCACCGCCGCCCGCGAGTTCCTCGTCGAGGAGTCCCTCACCCGCCTGGAGGAGGAGTTCGCCGGCACCTTCGTGCGCATCCACCGCAACTGCCTGGTGGCGCGCGCGGCGATCGAGGGCTTCGAGCGCAATGCCGAGGAAAGCGAGTCGGGCTGGGCGGTGGTGATCCGCGGCACCGGCGAGCGCCTGGCCGTCAGCCGGCGCCAGCAGCAGGTGGTGAGGGAGTTCAAGTAGGCCGCGAGGCGGCCCGGCGAGGGACACCTGCTGACCGGCACCGAGCGGCCTCCTCGGTCGCACTGCAAATTCGTTGCGCCGTCGTGTCGGCCGCGACCGCCTGGCCGGTTCCATTCATCCCAACGGGGCCCCGGCCGCCGATCCCCTGAAGGGGCCCCTCGTCGGGTGGCTTGGCGGTCTACTCCCAGTAGGGCGGGTCGCCGAAGGCCTTCTTCAGGTGCTCGATGAAGAAGCGCACCTTGGCCGGCAGCAGGCGCCGCTCGGGGAAGACGGCATAGATGTTGTTGCCCGGGACCGCAAACTCCTCGAGCACGGCCACCAGGCGCCCGCGCTTCACCTCCTCGCTCACTTCCCAGGCGCTGCGCAGCGCGAGCCCCTCGCCCGCGAGGGCCCAGCGCGTGAGCACCTCGCCGTCGTTGCACTGCAGGTTCCCGGCCACCTTCACGGCGACGGGCTTGCCGCGGTCCTGGAAGGACCAGGAATCGGCCACGCCTCCCTCCGTGCTCGTCACCAGGCAGTTGTGCTGGGCGAGGTCGGCGAGGGTGCGCGGGCGGCCGGCGCGCTTCAGGTACGCGGGCGAGGCGCACACCACGCGGTGGTTGCGCGCGAGCTTCACGGCCACCAGGTCGACGCTCTTCAGGTCCGCGATGCGGATGGCGAGGTCGAAGCGCTCGTTCTTCAGGTCGACCAGGCGCTCGGACAGGTGCAGCTGGATCGCGAGGTTCGGGTGGGCCGCGACGAACGCGGGCAGGTGCGGGGCGATGTGCTTGCGGCCGAAGGCCGTGGGCGCGGTGACGATCAGCCGGCCCGCCGCGCTCTTCGCGCCGGCGGTGAGCGCGTCCTCGGCCGAGCGCAGGTCGGTGAGCACGCGATGGCAGTCCTCGTAGAACGTCGCGCCCTCGGGCGTGAGCGTCACCTTGCGCGTGGAGCGCTTGAAGAGCTTCACCCCCAGGCGCACCTCGAGCTGGTCGATGCGCCGGCCCACCATCGCGGGCGTGATGCCCTCCTCGCGCGCAGCCGCGGAAAGGCTGCCGCGTTGGGCCACCTCGACGAAAGTGGTAAGTTCCTTGAACCGGTCCATGAGCTACCGCAAGTATAAGACCTTTTGTCGAATCAGGCGATTACCCCATCCCTTGTTACATAATAAGATGCGTTCCGACGGATGGAATCCACGGCGCCACGAAGGTCGCCGGATGCCGTTCCCCCACGCGAGGTGAAAGAAAGATGGACACGAAGATCGTACTGCCGCCCGGCATGGAAATCACCGGGGACCTGAAGCCCGAATACGCTCGCATCCTCACCCCGGAGGCCCTCGCCTTCGCCGCCCTGCTGCTGCGGCAGTTCGCCCCGCGCCGGGCGGAACTGCTCGCCGCGCGCGCCGCGCGCCAGAAGGAGTTCGACGCGGGCCGTCTGCCCGACTTCCTCCCGGCCACGAAGTCGGTGCGCGAGGCGGCGTGGATGATCGCCGACCAGCCGGCCGACATCCTCGACCGGCGCGTGGAGATCACCGGGCCCACCGACCGCAAGATGGTGATCAACGCCCTGAACAGCGGCGCCTCCACCTTCATGGCGGACTTCGAGGACGCCAACTGCCCCACGTGGGAGAACATGATCGAGGGCCAGGCGAACCTCGCCGACGCCGTGCGCCGCACGATCACCCTCGAGCAGGGCGGCAAGCAGTACCGCCTGAACGAGAAGACGGCCGTCCTCTTCCCGCGCCCGCGCGGCTGGCACCTGGACGAGAAGCACGTGCTGCTCGACGGCAAGCCCGTCTCCGGCGGCATCTTCGACTTCGCCCTCTACTTCTTCCACAACGCGAAGGAACTGCTCGCGCGCGGCTCCGGCCCCTACTTCTACCTGCCCAAGATGGAGTCGCACCTCGAGGCGCGCCTGTGGAACGACGTCTTCACGGTGGCGCAGAAGTCCCTGGGCGTGCCGCACGGCTCGGTGAGGGCCACCGTGCTCATCGAGACCGTGGTCGCCGCCTTCGAGATGGACGAGATCCTCTGGGAGCTTCGCGAGCACTCGGCCGGCCTCAACATCGGGCGCTGGGACTACATCTTCTCGTGCATCAAGAAGTTCCGCTCCCACCCCGAGTTCTGCCTGGCCGACCGTGCGCAGGTGACGATGACCGCGCCCTTCATGCGCGCCTACGCCCTGCTGCTGGTGAAGACCTGCCACCGGCGCAACGCCCCGGCGATGGGCGGCATGGCCGCGCAGATCCCCATCAAGAACGACCCGGCCGCCAACGAGGCGGCCATGGCCAAGGTGCGCGCCGACAAGCTGCGCGAGGTCACCGACGGCTGCGACGGCACCTGGGTCGCGCACCCGGGCCTGGTGCCCATCGCCAAGGCCATCTTCGACGAGCACATGCCGCGGCCGAACCAGTACGGCAAGCAGCTGCCGGAGGTGGACGTGACCGCGAAAGACCTGCTCGACTTCAAGCCCGAGGCGCCCATCACGGAGGCCGGCCTGCGCAACAACGTGCAGGTGGGCATCCAGTACATCGGCTCCTGGCTCGCGGGCAACGGCTGCGTGCCGATCTTCAACCTGATGGAGGACGCGGCCACCGCCGAGATCTCCCGCTCGCAGGTGTGGCAGTGGATCCGCTCGCCCAAGGGCGTGCTCGCGGACGGGCGCAAGGTCACCAAGGCGCTCTTCCACGAGATCCTGGTCGACGAGCTGAAGAAGACGCCGGCGATCGTGGGCGCGGAGGCCTACGCGGCCGGCAAGTACGCCGAGGGCGCCAGGCTCTTCGAGGAAATCACCGCCTCGGACGAGTACGTGGAGTTCCTCACGCTGCCCGCCTATCGCGCGCTCGCCTAGCGGCCCGCCCTCAGTCCGGCAGGCGCCAGACGTTCTGGCACCGGCGGCAGCGCACGCGCAGCCAGGGGCAGGGCAGCGCCTCGCTCGCGGGGTCCGCGTAGGGGCCCTGCGTGGCGTGGCCGCTCGCCAGGATCTCGAAGCGGGCATAGGCCCGGCAGGACTCGCACGTGGAGCGCAGCCCGTAGCGCTCGGCCCGCTCGAGCACGCGGATGTAGCGGCGCCAGGAATGCCAGCCGACCAGGCCCGCCAGGAAGATCACGGAGAGCAGCAGGGCGGAGCGCCCGGGATGCCCGCCCAGGTCGACCGCCTCCAGGCACGCGGCCACCGTGATCCCGGCCAGCAGGCAGGTGACGAAGGCGAGGTGGCTGTCGATCAGCTGGCGCTCATGCCACTTGCGAAAGCCGACCTGGCGCATGCGGGCGACGATGTCCATCGTCGGGGATACGCCGGGCGAACCCGCGCGGATGCGGCAGGCGTCCGCCTAGCGGGCGGACGGCCCCCCGCGGGCTTGCGGCACCGGCCTGGGCTTCACGGCGGGCACCGCGGCGGCGAGGGCGAAGGCGAGGGCCGCGGCGAGGCCGCGACGGCGCACGGCTAGAGCACCCCCGAATCGATCGCCTGCCGGTCCGCGTGGTAGCTCGAGCGCACCATCGGCCCGCTCGCGGCGTTCGAGAAGCCCATCCGCGCGGCCTGCTCGCCGTACATCGCGAAGACGTCGGGGTGCACGAAGCGGCTCACGGGCAGGTGGCTCTTCGAGGGCTGCAGGTACTGGCCGATCGTGAGCATGTCCACCTCGTGCGCGCGCAGGTCGCGCATCACGGCGAGGATCTCCTCGTCGGTCTCGCCCAGTCCCACCATGAGGCCGGACTTCGTCGGCACGCCCGGGTGGGCGGCCTTGAAGTCCTTGAGCAGCCGCAGCGAATGGGCGTAGTCCGACCCCGGGCGCGCCTGCGCGTACAGGCGCGGCACGGTCTCGAGGTTGTGGTTCATCACGTCGGGCGGCGCCGCGGCGAGGACGGCCAGGGCACGGTCCAGGCGGCCGCGGAAATCGGGCGTGAGGATCTCGATGCGCGTGGCGGGCGAATGCGCGCGGATCGCGCGGATGCAGTCGACGAAGTGGCCGGCCCCGCCGTCGCGCAGGTCGTCGCGGTCCACGCTCGTCACCACCACGTAGCGCAGCTTCATGGCGGCAATGGTCTCGCCCAGCAGCCGGGGCTCGTCCGGGTCGGGCGGCTTCGGCCGGCCGTGCGCGACGTCGCAGAAGGGGCAGCGGCGCGTGCACAGGTCGCCCAGGATCATGAAGGTGGCGGTGCCGTGGCCGAAGCACTCGCCGATGTTGGGGCAGGAGGCCTCCTCGCACACCGTGTTCAGCTTCGCCTCGCGCAGGATCTGCTTGATCTCGTGGAAGCGCTCGCCGCCGCCGGCGCGCACGCGGATCCACTCGGGCTTGCGCAGGGGCTCGGCGGGCACGACCTTGATCGGGATGCGCGCGGTCTTGCCCTCGCGCTTGGCGAGCAGCTTGGCGTCGGGTGCGGTCGGTTCGGCCATGGTCATCCAGCGGGAGAAAGGAGCGCGAGCAACGTCGCCTCCCAGCGTTGCCGCACCGAATCCATGCTATCACGCACCCCCAGGTCGGCCAGGCGCGCGGCCTCGAGGCCGGGATAGCCGCAGGGGTTGATGCGCAGGAAGGGCTCGAGGCCGGCGTCCACGTTGAGCGCGATGCCGTGGTAGCTGCAGCCGCGCGAGATGCGCAGGCCAACCGCGGCGATCTTGCGGCCGTCCACGTACACGCCGGGCATCCCGGCCCGTCGCGCGCCCTCGACCCCGTAGCCGGCCAGCAGGTCGATCACGGACTGCTCCAGCCTGCGCACGAGTTCCTTCACGCCGAGGCCGGCGCGGCGCAGGTCGAGCAGCACGTAGGCGAGCAATTGCCCAGGCCCGTGGTAGGTCACCTGCCCGCCGCGGTCGATGCGCACCACCGGGATGCCGCCCGCGTCCAGGACATGCCCGGGCAGGGCGGCGAGCCCCAGCGTGAAGACCGGCGGGTGCTCGACGAACCACAGCTCGTCGGCCGTGTCCTCGCCGCGCGAGGCGGTGAAGGCCTTCATGGCCTCCCACACCGGCTCGTACGCGGCGCGGCCCAGCAGCCGCACGGCGAGGGCCACCGCCTCGCCTAGAGCACCATCATCACCATCGGGTGACCGGAGAGTTCGGCGTAGAGCGCGTCGAGCTGCTCGCGGGACCGGGCGTTGACGGTGACGGTGAGGGAAAGGTAGTTGCCGGCGCGCGAGGGGCGCATCTCCATGGTGTCCGGCTCGAAATCCGGCGCGTGGCGCAGCACCACCTCGAGGATGGCCTGCGCGTAGCCCTCCTCGCGCCGCCCCATGATCTTGATGGGAAAGTCGGTCGGGAAGGTGAGGAGCGAGGCGCCCTCGGGCGGGTCCGGGTCCATCGGCGCGCTACGCGGGCACGGCCGCGCCCGCGGCGAGCTTCGCCTTGTAGTCCTGGTAGAGCGCGTGCATGCGCCTGAACATCGGGCCGGGCCGGCCGTCCCCCACGGGCTTGCCGTCGAGCGTGGTGACGGCGAGCACCTCCTTCGTGGAGGAGGTGAGCCAGAGCTCGTCCGCGCCGCGCACCTCGGCCTCGGTGACCGGGCGGATCTCGAAGCGCAGCTTGCCCTCGCGCGCCAGGTCCGTGAGCAGCTCGTACGTGATGCCCAGCAGGATGTGGTTGTCCTGCGGCGCGGCGAGCACCGTGCCGTCCTTCACGACGAACACGTTCGAGGCGGCCGCCTCGGTAAGGAAGCCCTCGCGCAGGAGCACCGTCTCGGTGGCGCCCACGTCGGCCGAGAGCTGGCGGGCGAGCACGTTGCCCAGCAGCGAGGTGGATTTGATGTGGCACTTCTCCCAGCGGAAGTCCTTGGCCGTGATGCAGGCCACGCCCTTGTCCACCAGCTCGCGCGGGGGCGTGGGCAGCGGGCTCGCCATCATGAAGACGGTGGGCGCGAGGTCCTTCGGGATCACGTGGTCGCGCTTGGGCGGCACCCCGCGCGTCACCTGGATGTAGACCATCTGGTCGCCGGGGTGGTGGGCGAGGAGCGCGTTCACCTGGGCGATCCAGCCCTCGATCGTGTGCGGGTTGGCCAGGCGGATCTCGTCCATCGAGCGCTGCAGGCGCGCGAAGTGCTCGCGGGCGCGCAGCATCTTCCCGCCGTAGGCCGGGACCACCTCGTAGACCCCGTCGCCGAAGAGGTAGCCGCGGTCCAGGGGCGAGATGCGGATCTCGTCGAGGGGCACCAGCTGCCCGTTGAAATGCGCGATCGGGGAGGTCATCGGCTTCCTACCTGAAGAAGAGGCGGATCGTGTCCCATCCGCGCGAGAGGAACCCGGCGGCCGGCACGTCCTCGAGCGCCACGACGGCGATCTCGGCGACGACGGCGTTGTCGCGGGTGAGGCGGATTATCCCTGCTTTCTGGCCGGCCGAGTAGGGCGCGAGGAAGGGCTCGCTCATCGCGAGCTGGGCCTTCAGGCCCTGGAAGCGATCGCGCGGCAGCGTGATCCACGCGTCGCGCTCGAAGCCCACCTTGAGCGCCGCCTGCGTGCCCTTGTAGATGGCCGGCGAGGCCGCGAGGTCGCCCTTCCTGTAGAGGCGCTGGGTGTCGAAGGCGAGGAAGCCGAAGTTGAGCAGCTTCTGGCTCTCGCTCATGCGCAGCGCGTCCGAGCGCGCGCCCATCACCACGGAGACCAGGCGCCGCTCCCCGCGCTTGGCCGAGGACACCAGGCAGTAGCCCGCCGCCTCCGTGAACCCGGTCTTCATGCCGTCCACGGAAGGGTCGATCCAGAGCAGGCGGTTGCGGTTGGCCTGGGTGATGCCGTTCCAGGTGAAGTCCTTCTGCGAATAGAGCGCGTACTGCTCCGGGAAGTCGCGGATCACGGCGGCGGCGAGCACGGCCATGTCGCGCGCCGTGGAGTAGTGGTTCGGCGCGGGCAGGCCCGTCGCGTTCACGAAGTTCGTGTTGCGAAGGCCCAGCCGCTTCGCCTCGCGGTTCATGAGCTGCGCGAAGGTCTCCTCCGTGCCGGCGACGGCCTCGGCGAGCGCGATGGAGGCGTCGTTGCCGGACTGGATGATCATCCCGCGGATCAGGTCCGCGGCGCTCGCCGGCTTGCGCGGCTCGATGAACATGCGCGAGCCCTCGGCCTTCCAGGCGCGCTCGGACACGGGCACCAGGGCCGCCGGGTCGATCTTCCGGTCGCGCACGGCGCCGAAGACGAGGTAGGCCGTCATCAGCTTGGTGAGCGAGGCGGGCTCGAAGCGGTCCTCCTCGGCCAGCGCGGCGAGCGGCTGGCCCGAGAGCGTGTCGAGCAGGTAGTAGGCGCGCGCGGCGATGGGCGGGGCGGTCACGGGCTGGGCGAGCGCGGGGGCGAGGCCCAGGACGGCGGCGAAGAGGCAGGCGAGGCGGGCGAATCGGTTCATCAGGGGCGTTTCGTCTCTAGCGGGCGGTGGCAGGGGAAATGACGGGAACGAAATCGAGCGAGGAGCGCACCTTGTCGGCGATGGCCTGCGCTTCCTCGCGGGTGCGGTAGGGGCCCAGGCGCACGCGGTGCAGGCCGCCGGCGCTCGTGAGGCCGATGGGCTCGAGGAGCCAGGGCAGCTCGCGCGCGATCTTCGCGCGGAAGCTCTCGGCGTTGTCGGCGCTCGAGAAGGCGCCCAGCTGCACGTACAGGCCCGCGCCCTCGGGCGCGACGACGGGCGTGGCGATCTCGGCGGGGCGGGGCGGGGGCATCTCCACCGCGCGCGGCGGCGACTCCTCGGCATCGCGCAGGGGCGTCACCACGGTGCCGGCGACGGGCGTGGCGGGCGTGGGCGCGGCAGCGCACGGCAGCGGCGGCGGCGGCGCGGCCGCCGCGATCATCGTGCCCCCACCCGGGGTGGCGAACACGCGCTCGACCTCCACCAGGCCGCTGCCGGGGCCGGCGATGCCCAGCTTCATCGCGGCCGCGTAGGACAGGTCGATCACGCGCCCTTCGTGGAAGGGGCCGCGGTCGTTCACGCGCACCACCACCGACTGGCCGCTCTTCACGCTCGTCACGCGCGCGAAGCTCGGGATGGGCAGCGTCTTGTGCGCCGCGGTCATCCCGAACATGTCGTAGACCTCGCCGGTGGAGGTCTTCTGGCCGTGGAACTTGCGGCCGTACCACGAGGCGAGGCCGCGCTCCTTCATCGGCTCGTCGTTCACCACCGGCACGTAGGTGCGGCCGAACACGGTGTAGGGCCGGTTGGCGTAGCGGTGGTAGGGCTCGCCCGTGGGCACCGCGTCGGGCAGGGAGGCGAGGTCGTCGGGCACCTTGTCGGGCGGGCCGTCGTCCGCGTAGTAGGAGGGCTTCCTCGGCGCCTCGCCCCGCGGCGGGACCTTCGGTGCCGTGCCGCACGCGGCCACCAGCAGCGCGAGGAGCGCGGCGGCGAGGGCGCGGGTCAACTCGACACCAGCTGCTTGTGGGTGGCGATCGACATGAGGATGCCGAAGCCCACGAGCATGGACAGCAGCGCCGTGCCGCCGTAGCTGATCATCGGCAGCGGCACCCCCACCACGGGCAGGATGCCGCTCACCATGCCCATGTTCACGAAGGCGTAGGTGAAGAAGGTCATCGTGACCGCGCCGGCGATGAGGCGCGAGAAGGTGGTGGAGGCGTTGGCCGCGATCATGAGGCCGCGCCCGACGATGAGCATGTAGAGCGTCATGAGGACGAGGTTGCCGGCCAGGCCGAACTCCTCGCCGAAGACGGCGAGGATGAAGTCCGTGGAGCGCTCGGGCACGAAGTCGAGCTGCGCCTGGGTGCCGTTCAGCCAGCCCTTGCCCAGCACCCCGCCCGAGCCGATGGCGATGGTCGCCTGGATGATGTGGTAGCCGGCGCCCAGCGGGTCCTCGTTGGGGTCGATGAGCGTGAGGATCCGCCTTCGCTGGTAGTCGTGCAGCATGCCCCACAGGAAGGGCAGGCTCACCAGCGCCGACACGAACAGCGAGCCGAGCACCTTCCAGGAGAGCCCGGCCAGGAAGATCACGAAGAACCCGGAGGCGAAGATGAGCAGGGCCGTGCCCAGGTCCGGCTGGCGCACGATGAGGCCCACCGGCAGCGCGAGCAGGATGGCCGCCACCGCGTAGTCGCGGAAGTGCAGCCCCTCCTGGTGGCGGTGGAAGTACCAGGCGAGGAGCATCGGCACCGCCACCTTCATGATCTCGGAGGGCTGGATGGTGGTGAAGCCCAGGTTGAGCCAGCGGCGCGCGCCGTTCCTCACCTCGCCGAAGAGCGCCACGCCCACGAGCAGCGCGAGGCCCGCGGCGTAGACGGGCACCGCCAGGCGCATGAGCGCCTGCGGCGGGATGTTGGCCACGACCCAGAGGGCGGCGAGGGCCACCGCGAGGTTGCGCCCCTGGCCGAGCACGCGGTCGAAGGAACCGCCGCCGGAGGCGGAGTAGACGACGGTGAGCCCGAGCGAGACCGTGAGCACCAGCGCCACCATGAGCGGGCCGTCGATGCGCCGCGAGAGCATCTCGAACAGGCGGCTAATCACTCACGCCCCCTTCGGCGTCGAGCTTCACCTTGGCCGCGGGCCGCTTGCCCAGCAGGTGGTAGTCGAACACCTGGCGCGCGATGGGCGCGGCGGTGGTGCTGCCGTGGCTGCCGTTCTCCACGAGCACGGCGAGCGCGATCTTCGGGTCGTCCGCCGGCGCGTAGGCGATGAAGAGCGCGTGGTCGCGGTGGCGCTCCTTCACGCGCTTCTCGTCGTACTTCTCGCCGCTCTTCATGCCTACCACCTGCGCCGTGCCCGTCTTGCCGGCGATCGCGTAGGGCGCGCCCTGGGCGGCGCCCGCGGCGGTGCCGCCCGGGCGGTTCACGTCGACCATCGCCGCCTTCACCAGCTCCAGGTGCTCGGGCCGGAAGGCCGGCGCGCTCTCGCCCTTGAGCGGCAGCTCGCGCATCTCCAGCGTGCGCGAGTCCTGCACCGCGCGCACCAGGCGCGGGTGCACCGGCGTGCCGCCGTTCGCGAGGGTGGCCGTGGCCGTGGCGAGCTGCAGGGGCGTGGCGAGCCAGTAGCCCTGGCCGATGCCCACGCTGATCGTGTCGCCCGCGTACCACTTCTGCTTGAAGCGCTGCCATTTCCAGTCGGTCGAGGGCTGCAGGCCCGGCAGCTCGCCGTCGATGTCGATGCCGGTGCGCCCGCCGAAGCCGAACTGGGTCATGAAGCGGTGGATCGCGTCGACCCCCAGGTCGTTCGCGAGCCCGTAGTAGTAGGTATCGCAGGAGACCACGATCGACCGGTGGAGGTTCACCATGCCGTGCCCGCCCGCCTTCCAGTCGCGGAAGGGGCGCGAGACGCCCGGCAGCATCCAGTGGCCCGGGTCCGAGATCGTGTGCTCGGGGGTGCGCTTGCCGTAGTAGAGCGCGGCGAGGGCCATGAACGGCTTGATGGTCGAGCCCGGCGGGTATTGGCCGCGCAGGGCGCGGTTGTTGAGCGGCTTGTCGGGCGAGTTGTTGAGCGCGTCCCAGTTCTGCGGGTCGATGCCGTCCACGAAGAGGTTCGGGTCGAAGCCGGGCCGGGAGACGAGCGCGAGGACGTCGCCCGTCTTCGGGTCGATCGCCACCAGGGCGCCGCGGAAGTCCTGGAAGGCCTGCTCGGCGACCTCCTGCAGCTTGATGTCGAGCGTGACCACCAGGTTGTTGCCCGACTGCGGCTCCGAGCGCGAGAGGGCGCGGATGGCGCGCCCGCCGGCGTCGATCTCCACCTGCTCGCTGCCGGTGACCCCGTGCAGGTCCTTCTCGTAGGCGCCCTCGATGCCGAGCTTGCCGATGTGGTCGGTGCCCTTGTAGTTCGTCGTGGCGCCCTGGGCCTCGATGCGGCGCACGTCCGCCTCGTTGATGCGCCCGATGTAGCCCACGGCGTGCGAGGCCACGTCGCCGTGCGGGTAGGAGCGGAAGAGCCGCGCCTTGATCTCGAAGCCCGGGAAGCGGAAGCGGTTCACCGCGAACTTCGCCACCTCCTCCTCGGTGAGCCGGGTGCGGATCGGCAGGCTCTCGAAGTTCTTGCTCTCCTCCTGCAGGCGCTTGAAGCGGCGCCGGTCGCGCGCGGTCACCTCGATCACCTGCGCGAGCTCGTCGATGGCGCGCTCGACGTTGCCCACCTTGCTCGGGGTGATCTCCAGCGTGTAGGCGGAGTAGTTCGCCGCGAGCACCTCGCCGTTGCGGTCGAGGATGAGGCCGCGGTTGGGCACCACCGGCACCACCGAGATGCGGTTCGCCTCGGCGAGCGTGTGGTAGTGCTCGCGCTGGATCACCTGCAGCCACACGAAGCGCCCGGCGAGCAGGGCGAAGGCGCCGAGCGCGAGGAGCCCGGCCACCGTGAGGCGGTTCCTGAAGACGTTGAGCTCGTGCCGCTGGTCGCGCAGCGTCTGGCCGATGATCATGCGGCGCTCTCGCGGCGCGAGCGGCGCAGGCCGGGCAGGTAGAGGATCCAGGTGACCGGGCCCCAGGCGGCCGCCGCGAGCACGGGCGAGAGGACGAGCGCGAAGCCCGGGAAGTCGGCGCCCAGCAGCAGGTTGAGCAGCAGCAGCAGCGCGCTCGCGCCCACCAGCAGCCCGAGCACGTGCAGCGACTGCTCGAGCAGGCCGAAGGAGAGCACGCGCACGCGGATCACCTGGGCGCCGTAGACGGCCACCACGTAGGCGAGCGCGTGCTGGCCGAGCAGCATCGAGTCGCCCACGTCCATCGCGAGGCCCAGGGCGAAGGCGAGGCCCTGGCCCACCGACCCGGGCTGGTGCAGCGTCCAGAAGAGCAGCACGAGCAGCACGAGGTCGGGGCGCGCGAGCAGCAGCCCGCCCGACCAGGGCAGCACGTTGAAGAGGTAGGCCGCCACGAGCGAGGCGAAGATGAGGCCCGGCCCCGCGGGGAGCTTCATCACGTCGCGGGCGACAGGGGTGAGGTCGGCCGGTCTCACGGGCCGCGCCTCCCCTTGCCCGGGGGCCGGTCGCGGCGCTTCTCCTCGCCCTTGCTCTCCGGCGGCGGGGGCAGGGTCGGCCGCGTGGCGGTGAGGATGCGCACGAAGCGGTGGTTGTCCACGCCGGCGGCGGGCCGGGCCGTGATCTTGGCGAACATGTACGCGGCGTTCTTCTCCACGCCGGTCACCTTCGCCACCACCAGGCCCGGCGGGTAGGTGGCGTCGATGCCCGAGGTGACGAAGAGGTCGCCGTTCTGGATGTCGGCCGACACCGGCATGAAGGGCACGTCGATCGAGCCGTCCTTGCCCGAGCCCACGGCGATCGCGCGCAGCCCGTTGCGCGTGAGCATCACCGGCACGGACTGGTCCTTCTCCGTGAGCAGCGTCGCCTCGCTCGTGAAGGTGCCCACCGCGGTCACCTGGCCCACGACGCCGTCGCCGTCGATCACCGGCATGCCGGCCTTCACGCCCTGCGCGAGCCCCTTGTCGAGCACGAGCTTGCGGGTGAAGGGGTTGCGCCCGTACGAGAGCACCTCGGCCAGCACGCCGTCGGTGGCGTAGCGGCTGCGCGCGGGCGTCATGGAGAGGAAGTGGTCCTGCTCGGCCGCGAGCAGCTTCGCCTGCTGGGCGCTAGCGGCGTACTCGAGCAGCTTCGCCTCGAGCTCGCGGTTCTCGCGCAGCAGGCGATCCTGCGAGCTGAAGTACTCGCCCACCCGCGAGAAGGCGCGCCCGGGCGTGGCGGCGATCTCCTGCAGGGGGTGGGCGAGCACCGAGAGCGACAGGCGCAGCGCCTCGAGCGCGCCGAAGCGGTGGTCGGCGATCATCGAGGCGATCGCGAGCAGCGCGAAGAAGGTGAGCCTCGCGAGCGGGCTCGGGCCGCGGTTGAAGAACTGGGGCGTGCCCTGGATCACGCGCGCGGGCCGGGTCGGCGCTTCCGCGGGCGGCGGCAAGCCCGCCGATCGGTTCAGGGCGGGCGGGCTTCGCGGCGGACACCGTCGTCAGTCGTTGGTGAAGACCGTGCCGAGCTTGTCCATCTCCTCGAGGGCGCGACCGGACCCGCGCACGACGCAGGTGAGGGGGTCGTCGGCGACGATCACCGGCAGCCCCGTCTCCTCCATGAGCAGGCGGTCGAGCTCGCGCAGGAGCGCGCCGCCGCCGGTGAGCACCATGCCCTTCTCGGCGATGTCCGCGCCGAGCTCCGGCGGGGTCTGCTCGAGGGCGCTCTTCACGGCGGAGACGATGGAGTTGAGCGGGTCGGTCAGGGCTTCGAGGATCTCGTTCGAGGAGATCGTGAACGAGCGGGGGATGCCTTCGGCGAGGTTGCGGCCCTTCACTTCCATCTCGCGCACTTCCGAGCCGGGGAAGGCCGAGCCGATCGTCTTCTTGATGTTCTCCGCGGTCGACTCGCCGATCAGCATCCCGTAGTTGCGGCGGATGTAGTTGATGATCGCCTCGTCGAACTTGTCGCCGCCCACGCGCACGCTGGCGGAGTACACGATGCCGCCGAGCGAGATGACGCCCACTTCCGTGGTGCCCCCGCCGATGTCCACGACCATGGAGCCGGTGGCGGCGCTCCACCTGCGTGGAGCCGTAGGGCACGCAGATCACGATGCGCGGGCTCGGCCGGAACCACTGGCTGTCGTGGATCTTCTTGATGAAGTACTTGAGCATCTGCTCGGTGATCGTGAAGTCCGCGATCACGCCGTCCTTCATGGGACGGATGGCCGTGATGTTCCCCGGCGTGCGCCCGAGCATCTGCTTGGCGGCGAGGCCCACCGCCTGGATCGTCTTCTTGCCGTTGGGGCCGCCTTCCTGCCGGATGGCGACCACCGAGGGTTCGTCGAGCACGATGCCCTTGCCACGCACGTAGATCAGCGTGTTGGCCGTGCCGAGATCGATCGCGAGATCGGTGGAAAAGTACTTGGAAACGAATGAGAACATCTTGATCCGTAAGGAATTTCCGGTTGCTGCCCTTCCCCGGGGTGCGGGGGTCGCCTATAATAGCCCAAAATTGCGACGAATTAAGGCCTTAGAGCGCTTTTCGCATGTTGTCCCTCGATGAAGTCCGCCGCATTGCCGACCTCGCCCGCCTCGAGGTCCCGGAAGCCGACGTTGCTGCGTTGCAGCAGCAGCTGAACGGGATCTTCGGGCTGGTGGAGCAGATGTGCGCCGTCGACACCGCGGGGGTGGAGCCCATGGCCCATGCCGTCGACGTGGCGCTGCGCCTGCGGGAGGACGCCGTCACCGAGACCGACCAGCGCGAGCTGTTCCAGTCGGTCGCGCCGCAGGTGGAGGCTGGCCTCTACCTGGTGCCCAAGGTGATCGAGTAGAGGGCAGCGCGCGGCAGGCGGCAGGCAGCCCTGCCGCGGCCCACCGACCATGCACACGAAAACCCTCCCGGAACTCGCCGCGCTCCTCGCCTCCCGCGAGGTCTCGAGCGTGGAGCTCACGCAGCACTTCCTCGCGCGCATCGAGCGCCTCGCGCCGGGCCTGAACGCCTTCATCACCGTGGACCCGGACAAGGCCCTCGCCAGCGCGCGCGCGGCCGACGGGCGCCTGGCCCGCGGGGAGGCGACGCCCCTCACCGGCATCCCGATCGCGCACAAGGACCTCTTCTGCGCCAAGGGCTGGCTCACCACGTGCGGCTCGAGGATCCTGTCGAATTTCATCGCCCCGTATGACGCCCACGTGGTGGAACAGTTCGACGCGGCGGGCGCGGTGCTCGTGGGCAAGACCAACATGGACGAGTTCGCGATGGGCTCGTCCAACGAGAACTCCTTCTACGGCCCGGTGAGGAACCCCTGGGACCGCACGCGCGTGCCGGGCGGCAGCTCGGGCGGCTCGGCCGCGGCGGTGTGCGCGCGCCTGGTGCCCGCGGCCACCGGCACCGATACCGGCGGCTCGATCCGCCAGCCGGCCTCGCACACGGGCACCTCGGGCATCCGCCCCACCTACGGCGCCGTCTCGCGCTACGGCATGGTCGCCTTCGCCTCCTCGCTGGACCAGGGCGGCGCCTTCGGCGCGAGCGCCGAGGACCTCGCGCGGATGCTGAACGTCATGGCCGGCTTCGACGCGCGCGACGCCACGAGCGTGGAGCGGCCCCGCGAGGACTACACGCGTGAACTGGCGACGCCCCTGGCGGGCCTGCGCGTGGGCCTGCCGAAGGAGTACTTCACGAAGGACCTCTCGCCCGACGTGGCCGCGTGCGTCGAGGGCGCCGTGAAGGAGCTCGAGCGCCAGGGCGCGATCCCGGTCGAGGTGAGCCTGCCCAACCAGCACCTGGCCGTGCCGGTCTACTACGTGCTCGCGCCGGCGGAGGCTTCCTCCAACCTCTCCCGCTTCGACGGCGTGCGCTACGGCTACCGGGCCCCCGGGTACGCGGACCTGAACGACCTGTACCGCAAGTCGCGCGCGCAGGGCTTCGGCAGCGAGGTGAAGCGGCGCATCCTCGTGGGCACCTACGTGCTCTCGCACGGCTACTACGACGCGTACTACCTGCAGGCCCAGAAGGTGCGCCGGCTCATCGCGCGCGACTTCGCCGAGGCCTTCGCGCGCTGCGACGTGATCGCCGGGCCCGCCGCCCCCTCCGTGGCCTTCCCGATCGGCGCGAAGACGAGCGACCCGGTGCAGATGTACCTCGAGGACCTCTACACGATCTCGGTGAACCTCGCGGGCCTGCCCGGCCTGTCCGTGCCCTGCGGCTTCGGCGAGGGCGGCCTGCCGGTGGGCCTGCAGGTGATCGGCAACTACTTCGACGAGGCGCGCATGCTGCGCGTGGCGCACCAGTACCAGCAGGCGACCGACTGGCATCGCCGCCTCGCGCCGGGGGTGGCATGAGCGCGCGCTGGGAGGTCGTGATCGGGCTGGAGACGCACGCGCAGCTCTCGACCGTTTCGAAGATCTTCTCGGGCGCGGCCACGGCCTTCGGGGCGGCGCCCAACACGCAGGCCTGCGCCGTCGACCTGGCGCTGCCGGGGGTGCTGCCCGTGCCCAACAAGGGCGCGGTCGAGCGCGCCGTGCGCTTCGGCCTGGCGGTGGGCGGCCGGATCGCCCCGCGCAGCGTCTTCGCGCGCAAGAACTACTTCTACCCCGACCTTCCCAAGGGCTACCAGATCAGCCAGTACGAGCTGCCCGTGGTGGTCGGCGGCGAGGTGCTCTTCGCGCTGGACGGGGCCGAGCGGCGCGTGCAGCTCACGCGCGCGCACCTGGAGGAGGACGCCGGCAAGAGCCTGCACGAGGACTTCCACGGCATGAGCGGCATCGACCTGAACCGCGCCGGCACGCCGCTGCTCGAGATCGTGACCGAGCCGGTCATGCGCTCGGCGAAGGAGGCGGTGGCCTATGCCAAGGCGCTGCACTCGCTCGTGCGCTGGATCGGCATCTGCGACGGCAACATGCAGGAAGGCTCCTTCCGCTGCGACGCCAACGTCTCCGTGCGCCCGGCCGGCACGGACCGGCTCGGCACCCGCTGCGAGATCAAGAACCTCAACTCCTTCCGCTTCCTGGAGAAGGCCATCGACTTCGAGGTGCGCCGCCAGGTGGAGCTGATCGAGGAGGGCGGCCGCGTCGTGCAGGAGACGCGCCTGTGGGACCCGGTCAAGGGCGAGACGCGATCGATGCGCTCCAAGGAGGACGCGCAGGACTACCGCTACTTCCCGGACCCGGACCTGCTCCCGCTCGAGATCTCGCCGGCCTGGATCGCGCGCGTGCAGGCGACGATGCCCGAGCTTCCCGGGGCCATGCGCGAGCGCTTCATCGCGGGCCACGGCCTGAGCGCCGCGGACGCGACCACGCTCACCTCCTCGAAGGCCCTCGCGACGTATTTCGAGGAGCTCGTGCGCCTGGCCGGCGGCGAGCCCCGGGCCTGCGCCAACTGGGTGCTCGGCGAGCTCTCCGCGCTCCTGAACCGCCTGGAGGTCGAGGCCGACGCGAGCCCGGTGGGCCCGGCGGCGCTCGCCGCGCTCCTGGCGCGGGTGCAGGACGGCACGGTCTCGGGCAAGGGCGCCAAGGAGGTCTTCGAGGCGATGGCCGCGGGCGAGGGCGGGGCCGATGCGATCATCGCCGCTCGCGGCCTGCGGCAGATCTCGGACGCGGGCGCGATCGAGGCGGCCGTGGACCAGGTGCTCGCCGCCAGCGCGAAGCTCGTCGAGGACTACCGCGCCGGCAAGGAGAAGGCGTTCAACGCGCTGGTCGGGCAGGTGATGAAGGCGACCCAGGGCAAGGCGAACCCGGGCCAGGTGAACGCGATCCTCAAGCGCAGGCTCGGCTGAGCCGGGCGCGGCGCTAGTTCGCCGGCACCAGGTAGAGGTTGTACTTCTTCACGCCGGGCTTTTGCGTCGGGTCGTTCTTCTTGGCCGCCTCGATCGCCTTCGGGTCGCGCAGGTCCAGCCGGCCGTCGGCCTGCATCTTCTTCAGCTCCACCCAGCGGTCGCGGTCGCCGTCGTAGCGCGTGCGCACCTGGGCCATTTCCTTCTCGTACGTCACCAGGTTGTTGGCGAGCGCGGTCTTCTCGGCGACGGTGCGCTCCAGGTCGGCGCGCAGCTGGATGGGCGCCTCCTTCGTCTTGCTGGCGTTCTTGCCCTTGCCGGCCTTGTAGAACTCCATCTCGTCCTCGAGCTCCTTCTGGCGCTTGCCCACGGCCTCCAGGCGCTCCTGGGCGCTGCGGATGCGGCCCTTGATGGGCTCGAGGTTGCGGTCGCGGGTGACCTCGATGTCCTTGGGCGAGGTGTAGGTGGCGAGCAGGGCGAGGTCCTTGCGGCGCTGCTCGTCGTCCAGGCGGGCCTTCTCCTTGGCGCGGGCGGCTTCCTCCGCCTTGGCGCGGGCCTGTTCCTCGGTGAGGGTGGGCTCGATGGTGCGCAGCACCATGCCGCTGCGCGAGATCTCGTACATCACGACGTTGGCGCACTTGTCCGGGGGCGTGTCGCCGATGTGGGTGATGCCCCTCTCGTCCTTGCACTTGTAGGCCGCGCCCGCCGAGGTGGCGGCGACCAGGGCGACGGCCAGAAGCAGGTTCCTCATTGCATGTCCCTTCGCGCCGGGGGCCGGGCCCGTTGGCCGGCCTCCCCTGTCATATTATTGGTTGTTCAGACACCGTACTGCCGCCGGTATGCCTCGATGGCGGGAATGCGCTCGCGCAGGTCCGGCCGCCCCCCGAGGGTGGCGAGCACGTCCTCCAGCGTCGCGATAGCGGCGACCGGGATGCCGAATGCCTGGCCCACTTCCTGGGTGGCCGACAAGGCGCCCTGGCCCCGTTCCTGCCTGTCCAGAGCAATTAGCACGCCAGCGGGCACGGCCCCGGCGGCCCGGATGAGCGCCTCCGACTCGCGGACCGAGGTGCCGGCCGAAATCACGTCGTCGATCACGAGAATCCGCCCTTTCAGGGGGGCGCCGACGATGTTCCCGCCCTCGCCGTGGTCCTTGGCCTCCTTCCGGTTGAAGGAGAACGGCACATTGTGACCCATTTGGGCCAGTGCCATGGCCGTGCCGGCGGCCAGGGTGATGCCCTTGTAGGCCGGGCCGAAGATGAGGTCGAAGCCGATGCCCGAGGCGAGGGCGGCCTGGGCGTAGTACCGCGAGAGCTCGGCGAGGCTCGCCCCGTCGTTGAACAGCCCCGCGTTGAAGAAGTAGGGCGACAGGCGCCCGGCCTTGGTCCGGAATTCCCCGAAGCGAAGCACGCCCGTGCGGATCGCGAATTCGACGAACTGGCGGCGGAAATCGGCGCTGGCGGGCGGGTTGGCTGCGTCCATGGGGGGTCGGGGCCTTAGAATGGCGGTCATTTTCTCCCATCCGCCACCCGAAAACGAGCCTTCCTTGCGAATCGTCACCCTCAATGCCAACGGCATCCGTTCCGCCACGTCCAAGGGCTTCCTCGACTGGATGAAGCGCCAGAAGGCGGACCTGGTCTGCCTGCAGGAGATCAAGGCGCAGGAGGCCGACCTGCCCCGGGAGATCCTCGCCCCCGCGAAGCACCACGCCTTCTTCCACCCCGCCGAGAAGAAGGGCTACAGCGGCGTCGCGATCTACGCGCGCAAGGAGCCCGACAGGGTCGTGCTGGGCCTGGGCATCAAGGACATCGACGCCCAGGGCCGCTACATCCAGCTCGACTACGGCAACCTCTCGGTGGTCTCGCTCTACGTGCCCTCGGGGTCCTCCTCCGAGGAGGCGCAGGCGCGCAAGTTCTCCTTCATGAAGCGCTTCCTGCCCCGGATGAAGGCCATGAAGGCCTCGGGCCGCGAGTTCATCGTCTGCGGCGACTGGAACATCGCGCACAAGGAGATCGACCTGAAGAACTGGCGCTCCAACCAGAAGAACTCCGGCTTCCTGCCCGAGGAGCGCGAGTGGCTCACGACGGTCTTCGACAAGGTGGGCTGGGTGGACGTCTTCCGCACGCTCAACCCGCTCCCGGAGCAGTACACGTGGTGGTCCAACCGCGGCCGCGCCTGGGACAAGAACGTCGGCTGGCGCCTGGACTACCACGTCGCCACGCCCGGCATCGCCCGCTGCGCCGAGTACGCGCGCATCTACAAGGACGCGCGCTTCTCCGACCACGCGCCCCTCACCATCGACTATGACTACGCCCTGTAGCCCCCCGCCTTGCTGCGCCTGAACGGCATCACCCTCGCGCGCGGCCCGCGCATCCTGCTGAAGGAAGCTTCGCTCACGGTCTTCCCCGGCCACCGCGTGGGGCTCGTCGGCGCCAACGGCTCGGGCAAGTCGAGCCTGTTCGCGCTCGTGCGCGGCGAGCTGCACCAGGACGCGGGCGAGGTGGAGCTGCCGCAGCGCTGGGTGCTCGCGCACGTGGCGCAGGAGCTCGAGTCGCTCGAGCGCCCCGCGCTCGAGTTCGTGATGGACGGCGACCTGGAGC
>JBGAOO010000361.1:0-3202 GCA_044221765.1 Usitatibacteraceae bacterium
TTGAGCGCGTCGACGCGGTCGCACACCACCTTGGCGATCGCCACCAGCGGCGCGCCGAGCAGCAGGCCCCAGATGCCCCACAGCCAGCCGAAGAAGAGCAGGGCGATGAAGAGCACGGCGGCGTTCACCCGGGCGAAGCGGCTCTGCAGCCAGGTGAGCAGCAGGGTGCCGACGGCCCCGGCGACCAGCAGCGAGGTCCCGGCGACGGCGAAGGCCGGGAGCGCGGACTCGAACTGCAGGAAGGCGGCCAGGCCGCTCGCGATGGCGAAGAGCACCGGTCCCAGGTAGGGAATGAAGTGCAGGAACCCCGCCGCCACGCCCCAGGCGCCGGCCTGCTTCATGCCCAGGACCTCGAACGCGGCCCAGGTGGCCAGGGCGACGAGCACGTTGGAGCCGAGCGTGGAGAGCAGGTAGCGCTGCACCTGGACCTCGACTTCCTCGAGGATGCGGACCGCGTCCTTGCGCCGCGCGAGCGAGGGGCCGGCCAGCTGCACCACCTTGCGGCGGAAGTGCTCCCCGGAGGAGAGCACGAAGTAGGCGAGCAGCAGCACGATCGGCGCCTGCGCGAGGACGGTGACCACGAGCGCGGACTGCGCCAGCATGTAGTCGCGAAGCCAGGGGCTCGGTTCCGCCGCGGGCGCGCGACTCGCGGCCGCGTTCGGCCGCACGGGCTGCGGCGTCCCGGCGGCGTCGGCGGCCGCCCGCTGCAATTCGGTCGCGGCCTCCTGGATCGTCTGCAGCGTGCTCGGGCCGGACTGGCGCGTCTGGAGCGCGTGCTGGCGCACCGTGCGCGCGGCGCGCGGCAGCGTGTCGATGAGCGAGGCGGCGTCGTCGCCGAACGAGGCGATCGTCCAGGACGCGCCGCCGACCAGGGCGGCCAGCACGATGGCCGCGCCGGCCGCCCGCGGGACATGGCAGGCCTTCAGCCCGTCGACCAGGGGACGCAGCGCATAGCTCGCGAGGATCCCGATGAGCAGCGGCACGAAGAAGGCGCGCGCCAGGTAGAGCGCGGCCACGACGGCGATGGCGGCGATGAACTCCGGAGGGTCTGGGCCCGGGAACGGCAGGCTCCGGGGGACGTTACCGGCGCGGCCGGCCGCCTGTCGGTGCGCTCGCGTACGCAGGCGCGGCACGCGGCGCATCCCGCCCGACGATTCGCCACGGGGAGCCCGCGCCTTTTATACTCGCGGTTTGCCCGTCCCTGCGGCACCCCATGAAAACCAGCGAAATCCGCCAGAAGTTCATCGATTACTTCGCCTCCAAGGGCCACCAGCCCGTGGCCTCCAGCCCGCTCGTCCCCGGCAACGACCCCACGCTGCTCTTCACCAACGCCGGGATGGTGCAGTTCAAGGACGTGTTCCTGGGCACCGACAAGCGCGCCTACAACCGCGCGGTGACCTCCCAGCGCTGCGTGCGCGCCGGCGGCAAGCACAACGACCTGGAGAACGTGGGCTACACCGCGCGCCACCACACGTTCTTCGAGATGCTGGGCAACTTCAGCTTCGGGGACTACTTCAAGCGCGAGGCGATCCACTTCGCCTGGGAGCTGATCACCAAGGTGTACGGGCTGCCGGCCGACAAGCTCTGGACCACGGTGTACCAGACCGACGACGAGGCCTACGACATCTGGACGAAGGAGGTCGGCGTGCCCGCCGAGCGCTGCATCCGCATCGGCGACAAGCCGGGCGGGCGCAGGTTCGAGAGCGACAACTTCTGGCAGATGGCCGACACCGGCCCCTGCGGTCCCTGCTCGGAGATCTTCTACGACCACGGCCCGGAGGTCGCGGGCGGCCCGCCGGGCTCCCCGGACGCCGACGGCGACCGCTACATCGAGATCTGGAACCTCGTGTTCATGCAGTTCAACCGCGACGAGGCCGGCACGATGCACCCGCTGCCCAAGCCGTCGGTGGACACGGGCATGGGCCTGGAGCGCCTCACGGCCGTGCTGCAGCACGTGCATTCGAACTACGAGATCGACCTCTTCGAGGCCCTGGTGAAGGCCGCCGCGCGCGAGACCGGCGCCGCCGACCTGAAGAGCCCGTCGCTGCGCGTGATCGCCGACCACATCCGCGCCTGCGCCTTCCTCATCTGCGACGGCGTGATCCCGGGCAACGAGGGGCGCGGCTACGTGCTGCGCCGCATCTCGCGCCGCGCGATGCGCCACGGCTACAAGCTCGGGCAGAAGCAGCCCTTCTTCTACAAGCTGGTCGACGACCTCGTGAAGGAGATGGGCGGGGCCTACCCGGAGCTCGAGCAATCGCGCGCCCGCGTGATGGCCACGATCAAGCAGGAGGAGGAGCGCTTCGGCGAGACGCTCGAGCACGGCATGGCGATCCTCGACGGCGCGCTGGCCGGCGGCAAGCGCGAGCTGGACGGCGACACCGCCTTCAAGCTCTACGACACCTACGGCTTCCCGGTCGACCTCACCGCGGACATCGGGCGCGAGCGCGGCTTCACCGTCGACATGAAGGCCTTCGACGCGGCGATGGGCGCGCAGCAGGACCGCTCGCGCGCCGCCAGCAAGTTCAAGGCGGGGCAGGCGCTCGACTACACGGGGGCGAAGACCGCCTTCCGGGGCTACGAGTCGCTGTCCGAGGAAGGCCGCATCGTCGCGCTCTACCGGGAGGGCTCGCCGGTCGAGCGCCTGATGGCGGGCGAGACGGGCATCGTGGTGCTCGACCGCACGCCCTTCTACGCGGAATCCGGCGGCCAGGTGGGCGACCGGGGCGAGCTCACCAAGGGCGGGGCCTGCCTCACGCTCTTCGCCGTGGAGGACACGCAGAAGATCCAGCCCGATGTCTTCGGCCACTACGGGCTGGTGAAGACGGGCGAGCTGGCGAAGGGCGACACGGTCGCCGCGCAGGTGGACCTGGAAAAGCGCACGCGCACGATGCGCCACCATTCCGTCACGCACCTCATGCACAAGGCGCTTCGCCAGGTGCTGGGCGATCACGTCGCGCAGAAGGGCTCGCTCGTCGACGAGGACAAGACGCGCTTCGACTTCAGCCACAACGCGCCCATGACCGCGGACGAGATACGCCGCGTGGAGGCCATCGTGAACGCGGAGATCCTCGCGAACGCCGCCACGCAGGCCCGCGTGATGCCCATCGACGAGGCGCAGAAGGTCGGCGCGATGATGCTCTTCGGCGAGAAGTACGGCGACGAGGTGCGCGTGCTCGACATCGGCACCTCGCGCGAGCTG
>JBGAOO010000362.1:0-3191 GCA_044221765.1 Usitatibacteraceae bacterium
CCGTCATCGAAAGGTTGTGCGCCCCGGGCGAGCGGGGAGCGCCTGTCTTCAAGCGATCGCGAAGCGCATTTCACGATCTTGGATCCCGACTCCGGGGCGGCGCGCCGCGTGGCTCAACCCCGCAGCGACGGGAGCCCATGGATACGCGGGCCGCGCGTTCAAGCGCGTACATCACGACCCCCGGATAAGTGGACGAAAAAATATTTCCGCGGGCGCGGGTCGCGCGTTCGGCCGAAGCGAACGTCGCGCGGCTAGCGGGGTGCGCGCTTCGACTGGTTGCGCCGCCAGGTCGCGGGCGGCGATCCGAACTCCCGGCGGAAGGCCCGGCTGAAGGCGGTGTCCGTCTCGTAGCCCACCTCCTCGGCGATCCGGGCGAGCGGAGCGTTGCTGCGCGAGAGGAGATTCGCGGCCAGCAGCATTCGCCACTGGGTCAGGTACTGCATGGGCGAACTCCCCACCAGTTGCAGGAAACGCTCGGCCAGGACCGAACGTGACGTGGCGGAGGCGCGCGCGAGGGTCTGGAGCGTCCAGGCCTGAGCCGGATCCCGATGCAGCGCGTTCAGGGCGGCGCCCACGATGGGATCGCCGACGCCGGCGAGCCAGCCCGTGCGCCCCTGCGAAGGCTCGTTCATATACAGCCTCAGCACTTCGATGAAGAGCACCTCGGAGAGCCTGGCCAGGACGCTCTCGCCCCCCGGTCTCGGAGAACGGGCCTCCTGCAGCGCGTATCGGACCGAGGCCTCCAGCCAGCCGCCCGCCTGCGAGCCGCGGACGTTCACGCGAACCACCGGCGGCATCCCGGAAAGCAGCATCCGCGCGAGATGGGCGTCGCAGGCGAAGTAGCCGCAGACGATCCGCGTCCGCGCGCCGCCGCCGCCGTAGGCGAGCTGGCGGGGACGGCGCCTGAGCACGATGTCGAGACGCGTTCCCCGGGCCGGCTGAAGGCCGAGCCTCGAGCCCATCCGGTGCGCGTCGCCCCGCGGGAACGCGACCACGTCCCCCGCGACCAGGCGAAGGGGCGGCTCGCCGTCCATCTCGAGGCAGCACTCGCCCTCGGTGATGAGGTGGAAGATCACCACGCGCTCGGCGCCAGGCTCGAGCACGGGCGCCGCCGCGTCGGCATGGGGCGAGAAGTAGCACCAGGGCGCGCTGAAGCGCCCCCGGATGAAGATGGCCCCCACCAGCCGGACGACGCGCAGGGTCTCGGAGAGCGCGTCCATCAGGCCGCTTCCACGTCGATCGAGAGCGCCACCGGCACCGCGCAGGCCACGGCGGCCGGGATGGGCGAGCGGCGATGCCCCTCCTCGACGAGCCGGCGCAGGCGCTCGGCCGGCACACCACGCGCGCCGATGCGCACGTGCAGGCGGAAATCCCCCGGACCGGGGAAGACCCTCGCCCCGCCCGCGTCCGCGAGGCCCAGCACGCCGCGCGTGTCCGAGCGGCTGCTCGCCTTCACCTCCAGCGTGTCGAGCTCGATGCCCTGCGCGGCCGCGGCCATCGCGATGCTCGTGGCGGCGCACGAGGCGACGCCCGCGCGGAACAGCCAGCCCGGCGTCACGCCCTCGCCCGCGCCGCCCAGCTCGGCAGGCATGTCGGTCGCGAGGCTCGTGCCGTTGGCGTGGCTCGCCCGCACGCGCGTGCCGCCTTCCCATCGCGCCAGGGCGGGCGCGTCGTCGTGCAGCCCCAGGTCGGGCCGGCGTTCCAGGACGGTTCTCGCGCGCTCGAGCGCGGCTGCGACGTGTTCCAGGGCCATGGGGGCTCCCGCTCGCAAGGGCAGGGCGCCCATTGTGACCGCCTCGCCCCGCACGGCCAAGGTCCCGGACGCGCGCCGGACGGCCGGGCAGGAATCGCGGACGCGCGGACAACTCGCGAGGCCGGCGGGCGCACGCGGGGACGATCGGGCAGGCATTGGCGACGCGCGGGCAGGACGCATGCGGTCCGCGTGCGTTTCACTTCGCCCTCGCCAACCGGCGCTTTCGACCCACCCATCCACGAGGAACCCGCCATGAACGCACCGACCGACTTCACCGCCCTCAAGACCCGCCAGCAGGCCGCCTGGGCGAGCGGCGACTATGCCGTCATCGGCACCACCCTGCAGATCGTCGGCGAGCAGCTCGCCGAGGCCTGCGACCTGCGCTGGGACGAGCACGTGCTCGACGTCGCCGCGGGCAACGGCAACGCCACGCTCGCCGCCGCGCGCCGCGGCTGCCAGGTCGTCTCCACCGACTACGTGGACGCGCTGCTCGACCGCGGCAGCCATCGCGCGAACGCCGAGGGCCTCGACATCGTCTTCCAGGTCGCCGACGCCGAGGCGCTGCCCTTCGCCGACGGCCACTTCGACGCCGTGCTCTCCACCTTCGGCGTGATGTTCTCGCCCGACCAGGCGCGCGCCGCCGCGGAACTCGCGCGCGTGTGCCGCCCGGGCGGGCGCATCGGCCTCGCCAACTGGACGCCCACGAGCCTGGTGGGCCGCATGTTCAAGGTCCTCGGCCGCCACCTGCCGCCGCCCCCGGGCATGCAACCGCCCGCGCTATGGGGCACGGAGGAGCACCTGCGCGCGCTCTTCGCCGACACCGCCGCCGACATCCGCGTGGTGCAGCGCCAGTTCAACTTCCGCTACCGCTCCGCGGCCCACTTCATCGGCGTCTTCCGCGCCTGGTACGGGCCGGTGCACAAGGCCTTCGCGGCGCTGCCGGAAAGCCAGGCCCTCACGCTCGAGCGCGAGCTCGCCGAGCTGCTCGACTCGCTCAAACGCGCCGGCCCGGGCTCGCTCGTGGTGCCCAGCGAGTACCTCGAGGCGGTCATCACCCGCCGCTGATCCCTCCGCGACCGAAAGGACTCCCATGCGACACGCCACCCGAAACGCCCTCTTCGCCGCGCTGCTCGCGGGCCTCGCCCTCCAGGCCCGCGCGGACGCGATCCTCGACTGGACCGCGAAGGCCAACGAGCTCGTCGCCGAGGCGAAGCTCGGCACCCCGCCCGCCATCCGGCTGATGGCGATCGTCCACACCGCCGCGTACCGGGCCGCCGCCGAGGCGAGCGGTTCGACCACGGGCACCTCCGTCGACGCGGCGATCGCCGCGGCGAACCGTGCCGTGCTCGCGAAGCTGCTGCCGGCGCAGCAGGCCTCGACCGAGGCCGCGTTCCGCGCGGCGCTCGCCTCGATTCCCGACGGCCCGGCGCGCCAGGCC
>JBGAOO010000363.1:0-3165 GCA_044221765.1 Usitatibacteraceae bacterium
GCTTCCTCGAAAAGCAGGGCGGCCTGAAATCCCCGGCCGCGTTCAACCAGGGCCTGAAGAAACTGGACGGCACGCTCGCCAGCGACGAGCGCTACCAGTCCGCGCAGTTCGTCGCGCAATTGCGCGAACTGCGCGCCCGGCTGGACGGAAAATGAACCCGAAACGTGACGGAGACGCGATATGAGTGAACCGTTCAAGATCGCCATCATCGGCTCCGGCCCGGCCGGACTGTCGGCCGCCGCGCACGCCGCGGAGCTGAAGATCCCCCACATCCTGCTGGAAGCCGAGCAGCACGCCGCCGACACCATCTACAAGTACCAGAAGGGCAAGCACGTGATGGCCGAGCCGGGCATCCTCCCGCTGCGCAGCCCGATGAGCTTCAAGGCCGGCAAGCGCGAGGAAGTGCTGGGCGCCTGGGACGAGGAGCTCAAGAAGCACAAGGTCAACATCCGCTACGGCCAGGAGGTCACGTCGGTGGCGGGCCGCGACGGCGCCTTCGAGGTGAAGACCAAGGCGGGCGAGACCTTCTTCTGCCGCAAGATCGTCCTCGCCATCGGCCTGCAGGGCAACCTGCGCAAGCTCGGCGTGCCGGGCGAGGCGCTCGAGGGCGTCCAGTACCAGCTCGACGATCCCAAGGAATACTCGGACGAGACGATCGTCGTCGTGGGCGCGGGAGATGCGGCGATCGAGAACGCGATCGCGCTGGCCGAGCAGAACCGGGTGATCCTGGTGAACCGCAACGAGGAATTCACGCGCTGCAAGGAGGGCAACCTCACCCTCATCCTCAATGCCGCGAAGGAAGGCAGCGTCGAGGTGCGCTACGGCGTATCGGCCGCGAGCGTGGAGCGCGTCGGGGGCGAGGTACCCCTGCGATTCAACGTGAAGACGCCCGACGGGCCCGACACCATCGCCTGCCACCGCATCATCGGCCGCCTGGGCGGCATCCCGCCGCGCAAGCTCGTCGAGAGCATGGGCGTGAAGTTCCCCTCGGCGGACCCGAACGCGGTCCCCGAGCTTTCCGACACCTACGAGTCGAACGTGCAGGGCCTGTACGTCGTGGGCGCGCTCGGCGGCTACCCGCTCATCAAGCAGGCGATGAACCAGGGGTACGAGGTGGTGGAGTCCGCGCTCGGCCGCGCGGTGGAGCCGGCGGACGAGCCGCTGCTCGCCAAGCAGTTCGCGAACTTCTCGCGCACGAAGACGGTGTCCCAGGTGCTCGACGTGATCCAGTCCTCGGTCCCGCTGCTGCAGGGCATCAACCGCCTGCAGCTGCGCGAGTTCATGCTCGAGAGCGACCTGCACTCGCCCGGGCCGGGCGAGGTGATCTTCCGGCGCAACGACTACACCAACTCGTTCTACATGATCGTCGCGGGCGAGGTGCGCATCGAGGGCGAGGGCGGCAAGGAGTTCGCGCTGGGCGCCGGGGAGTTCTTCGGCGAGCTGGGCCTCATCTCGGGGCGCCGGCGCTCGACGACCGTCAAGGCGGGGCCGGGCTGCGTGCTGCTCGAGGCCCCGCGCCGGGCCATGCTCAAGCTGCAGTCCTCGGTCGAGGCGGTGCGCAAGCAGATCGACGAGACCTTCCTCAAGCGCGCCGTGCGCGCCTACCTCGCGCCCATGCTGCCCGAGGAGGAGCTCGCCGAGCTGGTCGCGAGCGGGGTCCAGGTGCGCAAGTACGGGGGCGGCGAGGCCCTGTTCAGCGAGGGTGACGCGCCCGACGGCCTGTACCTGCTGCGCCGCGGCTCGGTGATGATCACGCGCACGATCGCCGGGCGCGAGGTCGTGCTCTCCTACCTGTCGGCCGGCAACTACGTGGGCGAGATGGCGCTGCTCACCGATTCGCCGCGCTCGGCCAACGTGCGCGCGGCCGTGACGACGGAGGCGGTGGTGCTCGACGCGGGCGTCTTCCGCAAGGTGCTCGCCCGCAACCCGAAGTGGCGCGAGGAGATGGAGGCGCGCTTCCTCGACCGGCTGCGCGTGAACGCCGCGATGGAGGCCGCGCCCGACCCGGGCAACATCATCTCCTTCCTGCTGCAGCAGGGCGTGGGCGAGGCGACCGACGTCCTGCTCATCGACGAGTCTCTGTGCGTGCGCTGCGACAACTGCGAGAAGGCCTGCGCGGACGTGCACGACGGCACCTCCCGCCTGGACCGGGAGGCCGGCCCCACCTTCGCCGAGATCCACGTGCCCACCTCGTGCCGCCACTGCGAGCATCCGCACTGCATGAAGGACTGCCCGCCCGACGCCATCCACCGCTCGCCCAACGGCGAGGTCTTCGTGAACGACAGCTGCATCGGCTGCGGCAACTGCGAGAAGAACTGCCCCTACGGCGTGATCCAGCTCGCGCCCGTGGACCCGGCGCGCCGTCGCCCGAGCCTGTGGTCGTGGCTGGTGCTCGGCCTGGGCACCGAGCCGGGCATGGAACCCAAGCCCAAGGGCAAGGACATCCCGAAGAAGGCCGTCAAGTGCGACATGTGCAAGGACCTGAAGGGCGGCGCGGCCTGCGTGCGCGCGTGCCCGACGGGGGCGGCCATCCGCGTGAGCCCGGACCAGTTCCTCGCCTACGCGGGACCGGCGGAGGGCTAGCTCGCGGCCGCTAGTGCTTCGCCTCGCCGATCAGCCGGTCGAGGTTCGGGTCGGCCCGGTGGTTGGCCGCGTTCCAGCGCATCACCAGGTACATCGCGCCGGCCACGAACATCCCGAAGAGCACGATGATCGCGTTGATGTGCAGGTTCAGGCGGATCATCACCGCATAGAGCGCGAGCATCGCGAGGATGCTCGTGTTCTCGTTGAAGTTCTGCACGGCGATCGAGTGGCCCGCCGACATGAGCACGTGCCCGCGGTGCTGCAGGAGCGCGTTCATCGGCACCACGAAGAAGCCCGCGAGCGCCCCCACCAGGATGAGCAGCGCGTAGACGAGCGGCAGCCAGGAGACGAAGACGAGCGTCATGCACAGCAGTCCCATGCCGATGCCCACCGGCAGCACGCGCACGGCCTTCTTGAGCGGCACGAAGCGGGCCGCGAGCACGGCCCCCAGCGCGATGCCCACGGCCGAGACCCCCTGCAGGATGGCGCCCTCGGACAGCGGCAGGTTCAGGTGCTTCTCCGCCCACTTGAGCACGATGAGCTGCAGCGTCGCGCCCGCCCCCCAGAAGAGCGTGGTGACCG
>JBGAOO010000364.1:0-3144 GCA_044221765.1 Usitatibacteraceae bacterium
CGTGGCCCCGGGCACGCCGCTGCTTTGCGTCGACCGCATCGCCTTCACCTACGGCGACATGCCCGTGGAATGGCGCCGCGGGCTGTGCCTCACGGACGGGTTCTCGTACTTCAACGAGCTCGCCTGATCCCCGCGTCCGGACTGCGGGAAAACCCCTAGTGCGCGGTGCCCGGATCGCCCCGCGCGATGTGCGGGTGCAGCAAATCCACGGTAGAATCGCCGGGCTTTCGCGAGGCGGGGTCGTGACGCCGTTCCCCCTTCCGCCATCGCCTGGCTGCCGATACCGCCACCAGGATGAAAAAATGACAACTGCGCCCAAGCAGAGGCCCAAGTACTACGACCTGAACCTCGCGAACCTGCCGGCCGCGGGCCTCGCGTCGATCTTCCACCGCGTCTCCGGCGCCGTCCTTTTCTTCCCCGCCATCCCGCTCCTGCTCTACCTGCTCCAGGTCACGCTCGGCTCCGAGGCGGGCTGGCTGCAGGCGCGAAGGCTCTTCGCCGAGCCGATGGTGAAGGTCGTGCTGCTCGCCTTCGTGTGGCTCTACGCGCACCACTTCTTCGCCGGCATCCGCTACCTGCTGCTCGACCTGCACGTGGGCATCTCGAAGGAGTCCTCGCGCGCCTCGGCGCGCGCGGTATTCGCCCTCGCTGCTGCTGGGCGGGCTCGTCCTGTGGTGCCCGCCGGCGAGCCACGCCGACTGGAAGGGCCTGTTCTCCGGCTCCTTCGTGCGCCTGGCCACGATGCTCTTCTTCCTCGCGCTCCTCTACCACGCCTGGGTCGGCGTGCGCGACATCGTCATGGACTACATCAAGCCCACGGGGCTGCGCCTGGCGCTCCAGTTCCTGGTGGGCGCGGCGCTGGTCTTCTATCTCGTGTGGTCCGTTTCAATCCTCTGGGGCAGGTGACCTGATGGCGCTTCCGGTACGCAAATTCGACGTCGTGATCGTGGGAGCCGGCGGCTCGGGCCTGCGCGCGGCGCTCGAGCTCTCCTCGGCCGGCCTGAAGGTCGCCGTCCTGTCCAAGGTCTTCCCGACGCGCTCGCACACCGTGGCGGCGCAAGGCGGCGTGGGCGCCGCCCTGGGCAACATGGGCGAGGACACCTGGCAATGGCACATGTACGACACCATCAAGGGGTCGGACTGGCTGGGCGACCAGGACGCGATCGAGTTCATGTGCCGCATGGCGCCCGAGGTCGTGATCGAGCTCGAGCACTTCGGCATGCCCTTCGACCGCAACGAGAACGGCACGATCTACCAGCGCCCCTTCGGCGGCCACTCGCAGAACTTCGGCGAGCGTCCCGTGCAGCGCTCCTGCTGCGCCGCCGACCGAACCGGCCACGCGATGCTGCACACGCTCTACCAGCGAAACGTCTTCGCGAAGACCCAGTTCTTCGTCGAGTGGATGGCCCTGGACCTGGTGCGCGACAGCGAGGGCGCCGTGCTGGGCGTGACGGCGCTGGAGATGGAGACGGGCCAGACGGTGCTCTTCCACGCCAAGGCGACGCTCTTCGCCACCGGCGGGGCGGGCCGCATCTTCTCCTCCTCCACCAACGCCTTCATCAACACCGGCGACGGCCTGGGCATGGCCGCGCGGGCGGGCATCCCGCTGGAGGACATGGAGTTCTGGCAGTTCCACCCCACCGGCGTCGCGGGCGCCGGCGTGCTCATCACGGAGGGCGTGCGCGGGGAGGGCGGCATCCTGCTCAACAAGGGCGGCGAGCGCTTCATGGAGCGCTACGCGCCCACGATGAAGGACCTCGCCTCGCGCGACGTGGTCTCGCGCGCGATGGCCACCGAGATCAAGGAAGGCCGCGGCGCCGGCGAGCACGGCGACTACATCCTGCTCAAGCTGGACCACCTGGGTCCGGAGGTCATCGACAAGCGCCTGCCGGGCATCCGCGAGATCGCGCTCAAGTTCGCCAACGTGGACTGCGCGCGCGACCCGATCCCCGTGGTGCCCACCGTGCACTACCAGATGGGGGGCATCCCGACCAACTACCGGGGCGAGGTGATCGTGCCCGGCGGCCCGGTGCACGGCTTCTACGCCGCGGGCGAGTGCGGCTGCGCCTCGATCCACGGCGCCAACCGCCTGGGCACCAACTCGCTCACCGACCTGCTGGTGATGGGCAAGAGCGCGGGCATGAGCGTGCTCGAGTTCCTGAAGACCCACGGCAGCCACCGGCCGCTGCCGGCGGGCGCGGGCGAGGCGGCGCTCGCGCGCATCGCGCGCCTGGACGGCCAGGCCAAGGGCGAGGACGTGAACGAGGTCCGCGCCGAGATGCAGCGCACGATGCAGGCGCACTGCGGGGTGTTCCGCTTCCCGGACCTGCTGGTGGAAGGCGTGTCGAAGATCAAGGCCCTGGGCGAGCGCATCGCGCGCACGGCGATCGTCGACAAGTCGCAGGTGTTCAACACGGCGCGCATCGAGGCGCTCGAGCTGGACAACCTGTACGAGGTGGCCCGCGCGACGATGGTCTCGGCCGAGGCGCGCAAGGAGACGCGCGGTGCCCACGACCGCGCCGACTTCCACGCGCGCGACGACGTGAACTGGCTCAAGCACTCGCTCTGGTTCAAGGAAGGCGATCGCCTCGACTACAAGGCGGTGAACCTGAAGCCCCTCACCGTCGACTCGATCGAGCCCAAGGCTCGCGTCTACTGACCACGGACCGCCATGAAATTCAGAATTCAAAGGTATGACCCGGACAAGGACGCGAAGCCGTACTTCCAGGACTACGACATCGCCCTGCCGCCCTCGGACCGGATGCTGCTCGATGCCCTCGTGCGCATCAAGACGGTGGACGACACGCTCAGCCTGAGGCGCTCCTGCCGCGAGGGCGTCTGCGGCTCCGACGCCATGAACATCAACGGCAAGAACGGCCTGGCCTGCATCACCAAGATCGCGGACCTGCCCGACCTGGTGGTCATCAAGCCCCTGCCGGGCCTGCCGATCATCCGCGACCTGATCGTGGACATGACGCAGTTCTTCGACCAGTACCACTCGGTGAAGCCCTACGTCGTCAACGGCACGCCGCCCCCGGAGAAGGAGCGGCTGCAATCGCCCGTGGAGCGGGCGGAGCTCGACGGCCTGTACGAGGTGGCCCGCGCGACGATGGTCTCGGCCGAGGCGCGCAAGGAGACGCGCGG
>JBGAOO010000365.1:0-3143 GCA_044221765.1 Usitatibacteraceae bacterium
AACACCAGGTGCGCGCGGCGCCCGATGAGGCGTGCCGCGTCGACGCCCGACAGGCCGGGCATGTGCACGTCCAGGAAGCAGACGGCGGGCTGGAGCGCCTCGAACCGTTCCACGGCCTCGCGCCCGTTGCGCGCCTGCGCCACCACCTCCAGCTCGGGCCAGGCCTGCGCGAGCAGGCGCGCGAGCGAGGTGCGCAGCAGCGGCTCGTCGTCGGCGATGAGCGCGGTCGGGCGCGTCTTCATGCGGCATTCTCCCTCGCCGGGAAGTCGAGTTCGGCCCGCGTGCCCTGCGGGTGCACGGCCACCAGGCGCAGGCGCGCGTCGCCGCCGAACACCAGCTGCAGCCGCTCGAGCAGGGTGGAGAGGCCGGTGCCGAGGCCGCCCGCGGTGCCGCGCGGGCCGGCACCGGTGTCGACGACCTCGCACAGGCAGCGGCCTTCCTTCACCTGCACCCGGACGACGATGCGCCCGCCCTCCTCGCTCGGGTCGATGCCGTGGCGCACCGCATTCTCGACCAGGGTGAGCAGGGTCGTCGGCGGGCAGCGAAGCAGCAGGGCCGAGGCGTCCGCCTGCAGGTCGAACCGCAGGCGATCGGGCATGCGCAGGTGCATGAGGTCCAGGTAGGCGCGCACCAGCTCGAGCTCCTGGCCCATCGTCGTGGCCGGCTCGTGCAGGCGGGGCACGGCCGCGCGCAGGTAGGCGATCAGGCTGTCCAGCACCCCGGCCGCCTGCCCCGAGCCGGCGACGACGAGCTCGCGCACGTTGGCCAGCGTGTTGAAGAGGAAATGCGGTTCCACCTGCGCCTGGAGCAGCCGCAGGCGCGCATCGAGCGCCTTGCGCTCGAGCTCGCTGCGCTCCAGGTCGAAGGCGAGCGCCTGGCTGCGCGCGGCGAAATCGCGCTGCCGGAAGAGCGCGGCCACGGCGATCCAGGGCGCGAAGAGCAGGCCGGTCATGGTGATCATGAAGAAGCCGTTGCGCCGCCCCTCGGCCTGCCAGAAAGGCGTCCCGTCGCCGTGCGGCAGCAGGTAGAGCGCCAGCACGGCGACCGGAATCGAGATCGCCACGCACAGCACCTGCAGGGCCCAGCGCGCGAGCCACGCGGGCAGGCGGGCGGGCCATTGCTCGAACAGCCCGAAGGCGAGCAGCGCGGCGAGGCCCACCACCAGCTCGCGGCCGATCACCCTCGCGGTGGACAGCGTCGGGAAGGCCGGGCTGATCAGCATGCCCACCATCGCGGACGCCACCAGGACCACGAGCAGGCGCCGCCAGCCCAGCGTGAGGGCGAGACCGGTCGGTTTCGGGGCGAGCCCGGTCCGATTGGGCAAGGGGGCGGCAGGGGTCATGGCAGCACGCGGCAAGGGCGATGTCCGCGCAGTATGGCAAGCGAAAGCCGGCGCAGGGGGACCGATGGGATGAACCACGGGACCGTGCGACCGGCGCACGACGGAACGCGACGGACCACGCCCGGGACGGGCCTCCCCTACTTGCCCGGACCCGGACGGATTCCCGCCGCGCGTTCCCGCCGGCGCGAATCGACCGCGGAATTTCCCGAAATCGAGACGGCGCCGGTCAGTGCGGCCGCGGCTTGCGCAGGTGCGCGACGCCCCCGAAGCTGCCGACCCAGATGCCGTCCGCAGCCGTCGTGGCCATCGAGAAGACCGTGCTCGCGAAAAGGCCGTCCTCCAGCCCCAGGCGCCGGAACTTGTCTCCCTCCAGCCGCGACAGGCCGTTGTTCGTGCCCACCCAGAGCAGGCCGGTGGTCCGGTCCACGTGCAGCGTGCCGGCCCAGACGACGCCGTCGCGGTCCACGGCGAGCGCGACGATGTAGTTCGGGTTGTAGGCGACGTCGACGCCCTCGAGCCCCATCTCCTGCTTCTGCTTGGCGTGGTGCTGCGAGACCTTGGACGGGTCGCTCTTGAACTGGATGTCCGCCTTCACCTTCTCGAAGGGCGCGCCCAGGCCCTTCGCGTGGTTCCAGTTGGTCCACTTGCCGTCCTGGAAGCGCACCAGGCCCCCTTCGGTCGCCATCCAGATGATCCCGTCCTTGCCCTCGGCGAGCGCGTAGACCCAGTCGTTGATGAGCCCGCCCTTCGTGCTGTCCACCGTGTGCAGGTTCCACTTCGAGCGGTCCTTGAGGGCGCCGCCGCGCACGCGGTTCACGCCCGACCAGGTGGCGATCCACAGGTCGCCGTTCCTCGCCTGCAGCACGTCGTAGACGAACGCATCGCCCAGCCCCTCGGGGACGTTGTAGTTCTCCCACTGCCCCGTCTTCTCGTCGAGCAGCGAGAGCCCCCCGCCGTAGGTGCCCAGGGCGATGCGCCCCTGCACGCGGCTCACGTGGAAGATGCCGTTCGAGAGCAGCCCGGACTTCACGTCGAAGAGCTTGAAGTCCTCGGCCTTCGTGTCGTAGCGGATCACGCCGCCCGAGGTGCCCACCCACAGCACGGAGCCTTCCGCGAAGAGGCTCTTCACGTTCTTGTTGCCGACCCGGAAGTGCGTGAAGTCGCGGTTCGCGGGCTCGGCCACGGTGCCCGAGGCCGAAGGCGCGGCCTTGGCGGGCGAGGCGCCCTGAGCGATCGAGATCGCCGGGAGGAGGGAAAGGCAGGCGGCCGCCAGCGCGGCACGGGATCGGTTCATCGTTGCAGGGTCCTCAGGTAGGCGATCACGTCGAGGATCTCGCGATCGCGCAGCACGCCGCCGAAGGCCGGCATGACGTTCTTGCCGCGGCGCACCGTCGCGAGCAGGGTGAAATCGGATTGCATGAGCCGCTCGCCGCGGTTGAACCTCGGCGCGCCGGGAATGCCGCCCTGACCCGAGGGGCCGTGGCAGGTGGCGCAATGCAGCGCGAAGATCTGGCCGCCGCGCGCGAGGTCCGCCGCGCCGGCCATCGAGGGGGCGGCCAGGGCGAGGACCGCCAGGAAAGCGCGCGCCTGCCGCCTAGGCACCGGGCACCTTCGGCATCGCCGGGCGCCGCGCGGGCGTCGCCTTCCGGCCGGCGTCGGCGAGGCCCCGCAACTGGCGCGCGCGCGCTTCCTGCTCGAGGGCCTTCTTCTCGTCGACGGGCAGCCCGAAATCGCCCTGGCGATGGGCGAGCGCCAGGCGGTCCACGGCGGGCAGGTGGTCGATCGCCGCGGCCTGCTGGAT
>JBGAOO010000366.1:0-3108 GCA_044221765.1 Usitatibacteraceae bacterium
TCACGACATTGAGCGAGCCCCACATCGCCCGCCCGCCCGCGGCCCCGCCGCTGGGTGCCCCGAAGAGCGAGATGAAGAGCGCGTGCAGCAGCAGCGAGAGGACGACGAATTCCGCGAGCGTGGGCTGGCCGGGGCGCCTGCGCCGGAAGGCGCGGGGACGAAGCGGCGGCGCGGCGGCGTTCGGCATGCGGGGCGGGACCGGGGAATGCACGAGACCGGAAGCCTACAACGAAACCCCCCGGCCGGCCCCGGCGGCCGGCGCGGCCCTATTGCGGGACGATGCCCGCGTCGCGCACCACCTTCGTCCAGCGCAGGTTCTCCGCGCGCATGTAGGCGCCGAAGTCCGCGGGCGTCATGGTGCGGATCTCCGCGCCCTCGTCGACCAGCCGCTGGCGGATCACCGGGTCGGCGAGCACGGCGGCCACCGCGGCGTTGATCTTCTGCACCACCTCCGGCGGCACGCCCTTGGGGCCGACGAAGCCGGTCCACGTGCCGACCTCGAAGTCCGGCAGGCCCAGCTCGATGAGCGTGGGCACGTCGGGCACGGCGGGGTTCCGCTCGCGCGAGGCGAGGCCGATCGGGCGCACCTTGCCGCCGCGGATCTGCGGCACCACGGCCGGCAGCGTCGCGAAGTTGACCTGCGCCTCGCCCGTCATCACCGCGAGCGTGGAGGGCGAGCCGCCCTTGTAGGGCACGTGGGTGATCGTGGCCGGCAGCGCGCGCACCAGCAGCTCGCCCGACAGGTGCCCGGGCGAGCCGATGCCCGAGGAGGCGTAGAAGGTCGGCGTCTTGTCCGCGAGTGCCTTCAGCTCCGCCATCGACTTGAAGGTGGTCTGCGGCGAGGCGATGAGGATCATCGGGTACGTGCCGATCATCGCGATGGGCGTGAAGTCGTCGATCGGGTGGAACTTGCGCACCTTGTACAGGCCCGGGTTGATCGCGTGCACGGCCACCGTGGTCATGAGCAGCGTGTAGCCGTCGGGCTGGCCCTGCATCATGAGCTCGGCGGCGAAGTCGCCCGCGCCGCCGGGCTTGTTCTCGATCACGATGGGCTGGCCGAGCTTCTCGCCGAGCTTGGGCGCGAGCAGGCGGCCGACCACGTCGGTCGAGCCGCCGGGCGCGTAGCCGATGAGGACCTTGATCGACTTCTCGGGCCAGGCCGCCGCGGCGGCGAGGGGGAGGCAGGCGAGCAGGAGGAGGGCGGCGAGTCGGCGAAGGTCCATGGGTTCTCCTGTTGTCGGGGGCGGGCGGGCCTAGCGGCCGCGGAAGACGGGCTTGCGCTTCTCCATGAAGGCCTTGCGGCCCTCGGCGTAGTCCTCGCTCTCGAAGCAGTCGAGGATGAGCCGGCGGCACAGGTCCATGTCCAGGTCCGCGTCGGGCTTGAGCACCTCGCGGATGATGCGCTTGCCGGCCTTCATGGTGAGCGGGGCGCCGGTCGAGATCATGGTCGCGTACTCCGCGACCAGCGCGTCGAACTCGGCATCGGGCACCACGCGGTTCACCAGGCCGATGCGCTGCGCCTCGTCGGGCTGCAGGCGCCGGCCGGTGAAGAAGATGTCCTTGGCGAAGCCCGGGCCCACCAGGTCCACCAGGTTCTTGAGCGCCGACATGCGGTAACCCAGCCCCAGGCGCGTGGCGGGGATGGCGTAGACCGAGTCGCTCGAGGCGAGGCGGATGTCGCAGCTGATGGCGACGTTCACGCCGCCGCCGATGCAGTAGCCGCGGATGGCCGCGATCGTCGGCTTGCCGAAGTCGTGGATGCCCATGAGCGCGGCCTCGGCCATCTGCTCGTAGCGCTTCACCGCTTCCTTCGCCGCGCGCTGGTCCTCGAACTGCGAGATGTCGGCGCCGGAGACGAAGGACTTGGTGCCCTCGCCCGAGAACACGACCAGGCGCACGTCGTCGTCGGCCTCGGCCCGGGCGAGCAGCACGGGCACCGCCTCCCACATGTCCACCGAGAGCGCGTTGTGCTTGGCGGGGTTGTTGAAGCGGATGTGCAGCGCGCTGCCCTCGAGCCATGCCTTGACGCGCTCGGTGGGCGAGGCCCAGGCCTTGTCGATGGTCCTGTCGTTCATGTCAGAAGACTCCTTGGGACTTGAGGCGGGCGAGCTCGGTGCCGTCGTAGCCGATCTCGGCGAGCACCTCCTCGGTGTGCTCGCCGCGGCGCGGCGCGGCGCGGGCGATGGTGGAAGGGGTGCGGGTGAGCGTGACGGGCTGGCCGAGCAGGTGCTGCTCGCCCCGGTGCTTCGAGACGACGGTCTTCACCATCCCCAGGTGCTTCACCTGCGGCTCGGCGAACACCTCGTCCATCGCGTTGATGCGCCCGCAGGCGACGCCCAGGCGGTTGAAGAGCTCGATCCAGTGCTCGCTCGTGTGCGCGGCGAGGCGCGCCTCGATCGACGAGTTGAGCGTGTCGCGGTTCACCGAGCGGTTCATCTTGCTCCTGTAGCGCTCGTCGGTGATCCACTCCGGCGCCCCCAGGGCCTCGCAGAAGCGCTCCCAGATCTTGGAGCCGAACACGGCGATGTTGATGTGCCCGTCCTTCGTCCGGTAGACGCCCGTCGGGATGCTCGTGGGGTGGTAGTTGCCCGCCTGCGCCGGGACCTCGCCGTCGACCGTCCAGCGCGCGGTCTGGAAATCCATCATGTAGATCATCGCCTCGAGCAGCGAGGTGTGCAGCCACTGGCCGCGGCCGGAGCGCTCGCGCTCCAGCAGCGCCACCGTGATGCCGTAGGCCGCGAAGATGCCGCCGCACAGGTCGGCGATCGGGATGCCCACGCGCACCGGCCCCTGGCCCGGCAGGCCGGTCACGGACATGAGCCCGCCCATGCCCTGCGCGATCTGGTCGAAGCCCGGGCGCGTGGCGTAGGGACCGTCCTGGCCGAAGCCGGAGATGCTCGCGTACACCAGGCGCGGGTTGTCCTTCGAGAGCGCCTCGTAGTCGATCCCCAGGCGGCCCTTCACGTCGGGCCGGAAGTTCTCGACGAGGACGTCGGCGGTGTTCACGAGCTTCTTCAGCGCCGCGATGCCCTCGGGGTTCTTGAGGTCGAGCGTGATCGAGCGCTTGTTGCGGTGCGTGTACTGGTAGTCGGAGCCGTCCTGGCCGCC
>JBGAOO010000367.1:0-3092 GCA_044221765.1 Usitatibacteraceae bacterium
GCCGCGGCGGCAAGGAAAGGGCTCAAGTCCGCGCGTTTGCGGCCGTAGATACCGGGGCAGATCCCCGGAATCCGATCCCTGGAGCGGCCCGCATGTCGATGTCCCTTTGCTCTTCCCGTCCGGCCGCCCCCCCCGCGAGGCCGCCGCGGCCGCCCCGTTTCCCGCAGGCGTGGCTGCCGGAAGCGGCCGGGGACGACCCCGCCCCGCTCTACCGGCTGGCCGCCGGCCGCCCGCAACGCTTCGGCGAACTGGTGGCCGCGCTCCCGGGCAGCCGGAAATCCCTCGTCCAGCGGGCCCTGGGCCTCGCCGCGCGCAGCGGCGAGAAGGTCGGCGAGGCCTTCGTGCGCCTGGGCGTGCTCACGCCCTCGCAACGCGACGCGGTGCTCGAATTCCAGCGCCACCAGCGCGGCGAGGCCCCCACGGAGGACCGGTTGCGCCTGGGCCGCATCCTCGTCGACGAGGGTCGCCTGTCACGCCGGCAGCTCGAGGATGCCCTCGCCCGCCAGCGCCGCACGGGCCGCCCGCTCGGGGAGGAACTGGTCGCCTCCGGCCACATCACGGAAGACGTGCTCCGGGGCGCGCTGGAGACCCAGCGCCGCCTGGTGGCCGGCGCCCTCGTGGCCGCCCTCGCGATGGTGAGCCCGGCCGCCATGGCCCCGGCCTTCGCCGCGCAGTCCGCCTCCCAGGGCGTGCACTTCATGATCCGCATCCCGCCCCTGGTGCGCCTGCAGATGGTGAAGCAGGCCGCCACCTTCCTCGTGACCGAGCAGGACGTCGCGCGCGGCTACGTGGAAGTGGCCGGCGGCTCGCTCCTGCAGGTGACCGCCAACACGCCGTGGGAAGTGTCCTTCCAGCCGCACGGGGACCAGATCCGCGCCGCGCGCGTGAGCGGCCTCTCGGGCGAGGTCACGGTCGGGCCCGGGGGCGGCTCGCGGGCCAACCTGGCCGCCATGCGCCAGCCGGTGGCCTTCGAGCTGAGCTACCGCTTCGACCTGGCGCCGGGCGTGGCCCCGGGCACCTACCCGTGGCCGCTGTCGGTGTCCGCGAACGCCGCCTGAGCGAGTCTTGATCGGCGTCAGGAACACGCCGGCACGCCAAGGCTAGCGTAGGCCCATCCCAACGGGAGGGGCTCGAAACCATGCTGAAGGAACTGTTCTCGTCCGACGTGGGGCTCATGAGCCTCGCCGTCATCGTCGGCGTCGTCGTGATCGGCGCCTACCTGTACAAGTTCGTCACGGCCCACATGGCCGAGGACGAGGCGGCGGCCCGGAACAAGTAGCCGCCGGCGGGCTCAGCCCGCCTTCCCGGCCGCCTTCTCGCGCACGCGCTGGTCGAACCGCTCGAGGTTCACGACCACGCGCTCGTGCGTGCCCTCGCCGATCAGGTCCCGCTCGTCCTCGGCGCGCACCTTGAAGTAGACCGTCCGCCCCTCGACCCGCACCACCTCGGCCGTCGCCCGCACGCGCATGCCCACGGGCGTCGCGGCGATGTGCGTGATGTCCAGGTGCGTGCCCAGGCTCTGGTGCTGGTCCGGCAGCGACTGCTCGACGGCCGCGAGCGCCGCGGCCTCGATGAGGTTGATCATGACGGGCGTCGCCAGCACGCGGATGCGCCCGCTGCCCACGCGCGGGGCCGTGTGCTGCTCGCCCACGACCAGTTCCGCCGTGCCCGTGAGTCCTGCGGGGAGGTTCATCTCGAAAGCCATGCGCGAGCCCGTTCCGTGGCATGCCCCGCCGGCGGCGGGGTCTCGCGCCATTATCTTGAACTCCGGCCCGGCTGTCGCCATCTACAGGTGACACAGCAATCGGACCGGAGCGAATCCATGATCGACGCCTCTCTCGCCTCCTTCGACCGCGACGTGATCGACGCCTCGCGCGAGGCGCCCGTGCTCGTGGATTTCTGGGCGCCGTGGTGCGGCCCGTGCCGCGCGCTCGGACCCGTGCTCGAGAAGCTCGAGCGCGAGGCGGCCGGGCGCTGGAAACTCGTCAAGGTGAACTCGGACGAGAACCCCGAGCTCTCGCGCCGCTTCGGCGTGCGCTCCATCCCCTTCGTCGTCGCGATCGTCGACGGCGAGCCCGTCGCGCAGTTCCTGGGCGCGCAGCCCGAAAGCGCCGTGCGCGCCTTCCTCGACCGGCTGGTACCCGACCCGAGCGATCTGGAGCTGCGCCAGGCGCGCCAGGCGCTCGCCGCCGGCCAGGCCGCGCTCGCGCAGGACCACCTGAGGAACGCGCTGGCGCTCGATCCGTCCAACGACGCCGCGCGCCTGGATACCGTCGCGCTGCACCTGGACCGCGGCGAGATCGCGGCCGCACGCGAGCACTGGAACCTCCTCTCCAGCCGCGCCCCGCAGGCGAGCGGCTACGCCACCGCGGCCGCGAGGCTCGAGGCGGCCGAGCGCGCCGAGCGACTGCCCCCGGCCGCCGAGCTCCTGCAGCGCGTCGAGGCGAACCCCGGCGACCTCGCCGCGCGCCTGGACCTCGCGGAGCTGCGCATCGCCTCGCGCGAGCACGCCGCCGCACTGGAGCAGTTGCTGGAGATCGTGAAGCGCGACCGCGCCTTCGGCGAGGACATCGGCCGGCGCAAGATGCTCGCGGTGTTCGAGCTGGCCGCGGGCGAGGAAGCGCTCGTCGCGGACTACCGCCGCCGCCTGGCCGGGGCGCTCTACTCGTAGCGCGGCACGCGCGCCGGCGGGGCGGCGCGCGCGGTGCCGCGGGTATGATGCGCGCATGGCCGGCCGTTCCGTGAGCGTTCCCACCGCGAGGCTCGAGCGCACGCCGGAAGGCGTGCCGTACTCCCCGCAGTTCCAGGACATCTACCACTCCGTCGAGGGCGGCCTCGCGCAGGCGCGCCACGTGTTCCTGGACGGCAACGCCCTGGCCTCGCGCTGGCGCGGCCGCGAGTGCTTCACGATCCTCGAGACGGGCTTCGGCCTGGGCCTGAATTTCCTGGCGGCCTGGGACCGCCTGCGCGCCGACCGGGAAGGCCCGGCGCGCCTGCATTTCGTCTCGGTCGAGAGCCACCCCTTCACGGGCCCGGACCTCGCCGCCGCGCTCGCGCCCTTCGCCGAGCTCGCCCCGCTCGCCACCGCGCTC
>JBGAOO010000019.1:0-17818 GCA_044221765.1 Usitatibacteraceae bacterium
GGCGCGAAGTTCGTGAGGCCCATGCGCGTGAACCTGATGAGGCGGCCGGGCTGAGACTCGCGCCAAGTGCGCTTCCGGCGTGGCCTGAGTTGGTGGAGAACGATGGCCGGATTCGGCCGAAACGGGTCGCAAGCGGACTTCGGCGACGAATTCGGGGATCAGGCCGCCTGAAATCGCTCCGACCGCCGGGGCCATGTACGCTGCGGTGCTGCCGGGCCTCAGCGCGATGTTCGCGGCAGCCGTCCTCTGGAAGTTCGATAGGAACGAGTGAGCCCGCCCGCTGTCGTCAGCGGGCCCGGTGGCGGAACGTCACCACCAGCACATCGCGATACGCCGGCAGAGCGGAGTCCAGCGGCTCCACCGGCGTCACGCCGTGCAGGCAGCGGTGGTCATCCACCAGCGCCGCATCGAACGGGTCGGCGAGCGTGAAGCGGTCCAGCAGCGTGCCATCGGGCGAGTGGATGGTGGTGGTGCCGCTCGCGATGTTCTCTCGCCGCACCATCATCACCAGCACCCAGTCCACGCCGTCGCAGTGCACGCCCTCCGGCGTCGGCTTGCCCGATTCATCGTTGGAGGCCTGGATGCGGAACTGGTGCACCTCGATATGCCAATCCGCCCCTGGCGACAGCCGCCCGAAAAGCGCGAGGCAGCAAGCGAATATTCGCTGAAAGATGTCGCCTGCCAGTAGCGCCGGCGGGATCGGCTCGAACCAGCGCGCCACGCCGCCATTCAAGGGATTGTATTCCGTGCTTTGGTAGTGCGGCTGGTGCGGCTCGATCTGCACGGCTGCGTTGCCCGCGCGCGTGGAGAGCGTGGCGTGGCGGCGGAAGCGGTAACGCCCGCCGTCGGCCATGTAAGTGTCGCGCGGCATGCCCTGCCAGCTGGCGGCGAAGGCCGGCCAATCGGCTTCATCGGGCACACCCAGCAAGGGGCGGAATCGGGCAGCGGGAGCGAAGACAAAGCCGGCCACGCGCAAGGCGTCGGCGAGGGAGAAATCGGTGTTCATGCGGGCAGTGTAGCGCGAGGGGGCAGGCAAGGACGTTGGGCTTCCCGCTCGTCCTGCAGGAGGTTGGGGGTCGTGAAACTCCCACGGGACCTGACTGGCTGGCATGGGTCGGAAATCGCCGGTCGCCGCCGGAGTCACCGGGTCGGAAGCCGCCAACGGCCTTCTTCGACAGGCGGGCTTCGCCTGAGGCCCGCATGCACCGGCTCCGGAATCGAACCGCCGGCGATGACGAAGATCCCCTCAGTGCGCCAGCTCGCGCATTTCCGCGTAGAGATCCGCCTTCCCTTCGAAGCCGATGCCCGGCAGTTCGGGCAGGGTCACGTGCCCGTCGACGACGCGAACGCCGTCGGGAAAGCCGCCGTAGGGCTGGAAGAGATCGGGATAGGACTCGTTGCCCCCGAGCCCGAGCCCCGCCGCGATGGCGAGCGACATCTGGTGGCCCCCGTGCGGGATGCATCTTGCGGCCGACCAGCCGTTCTCCTTCAGCATGGCGAGGATGCGCAAGTACTCCACCAGCCCGTAGGCCAGCGCGCAGTCGAACTGCAGCCAGTCGCGCTCGCGCCGCATGCCGCCGTAGCGGACGAGATTGCGCGCGTCCTGCATGGAGAACAGGTTCTCCCCCGTGGCCATCGGGCCCGCGTAGTGGGCGGCGAGTTGCGCCTGCAGCTCGTAGTCGAGCGGGTCGCCCGGCTCCTCGTACCAGAACAGGTCGTACTGCGCGAGCGCCTTGCCGTAGGCGATGGCCGTGGGCAGGTCGAAGCGGCCGTTGGCATCCACGGCGAGCCTCTGCCCGGGGCCCAGGAGCTTCAGGACCGCCTCGATGCGCCGGCAGTCCTCGGCGAGCGAGGCCCCGCCGATCTTCTTCTTCACGACCGTGTAGCCGCGGTCCAGGTACGAGCGCATCTCGCGCGTGAGGCCGTCCAGCCCCTGTCCGGGCCAGTAGTAGCCGCCGGCGGCGTACACGAACACGCGCGGGTCGGCCCGGCCGGTGCCGTATCTCTCGGCCAGGAGCTGGAACAGCGGCTTGCCCTCGATCTTCGCGACCGCGTCCCAGACGGCCATGTCGACCGTGCCCACGGCCACGGAGCGCTCGCCGTGGCCGCCGGGCTTCTCGTTCGCCATCATCGCCTTCCACACCTTGTGCGGATCGAGGTTGTCGCGCGAGTCGTCGACGAGGGTCACGGGATCGGCCTCCAGGACGCGCGGCCGGAATCGCTCGCGGATGAGCGCGCCCTGGCCATAGCGGCCGTTGGAATTGAATCCGTAGCCGACGACGCGCTTGCCCTCCCGGGTCACGTCGGTCACGACGGCCACGAGGCTGAGCGTCATCTTCGTGAAGTCGATGTACGCGTTCCGGATCTCGGACTTGATGGGCTTGGTGACTTCGCGGATGTCGGTGATCTTCATGGTCGCTTCGGTGCATGGTGCGGCGCCGGGGATTCGGCGCAACGTCGAGGGAGATGCCAGCGCTTCAGTGCGGCAGCGTGGCACCCGCGCAGATGGGAATGTCCTGCCCCGTGATGGCCGCCGCCTCGGGCGAGAGCAGGAAGCCCACCAGCGCGGCGACCTCGCCGGGCTGGATGAGACGGCCCAGCGGCGGCAGCTTCGGTGGCGCGGCGTTGCGCGCCGGGTCCCCGAGCATCGCGGTCTGCGTGGCGGCCGGCGAAACCACGTTGACGGTGACGCCACTCGCGACGACCTCGGCCGCCCAGCTCCTGGCCAGCGCGACCAGGGCCGCCTTGGTGGCGGCGTACTGGCCGCGCCCGGCGAGCCCCTGTGCCACGCGGCTGCCGATGAGGACCACGCGACCATGGTTCGCGGCCGCCATGGCGGGGATCACGACATTGGCGATGCGCGTGGCGGCTTGCACGTGCAGGCGCCACATCAGCTCGCCATCCTCGGCGCGCAGCTCGCCCAGCGCGCCGACGCGAAGCACGCCCGCGGCGTGGACGAACGCCTCGATCGGCCCGGCCTCGCGCGCGGCGGACTCGGCCGCCCGGGCATCGCAGAGGTCCACGGTCACCGCCTCGAAAGCCGGCTGCGACAGGCTGGCGGGGGCGAGGTCGAGGCCCGCGACGCGCCAGCCGTCGGCGAGCAGCCGCCCGGCGATCGCCCTGCCGATGCCCGAGCTGCTGCCCGTGACGAGGGCGCGCCGCTCAGTCGGCACGGATGTTTCCCTCGACGATGATCTTCCTCGAGAGCGCCATGTCCTCGGACTGGAACTTCACGAAGTCCTCGATCGAGCCGGGCGTGACGAGCAGGCCCTGCCCCTCGAGCTTCTCGCGCAGGTCGGCGAGCGCCTTGTTCGTCTCCGCGTTGAGCTTGCCGGCGATCTCCGCCGGCAGCTTCGCCGGCCCCCAGAGGCCGTACCAGCTGTAGAACTCGTAGCCGGGAATGGTCTCGCCCACGGTGGGCACGTCGGGCAGCGTCGGCACGCGGGTCTTCGCGGTGACGGCGATGATGCGCAGCTTCCCGCCCTTGTGGTGGCCGACGGCGCCCAGGATGGGGTCGACGAAGCCGTCGATGCGCCCGCCCAGCAGGTCCTGGTAGGCGGGCCCCGACCCCTTGTAGGGCACGATCATGAAGTCGAGGTTCCCGGCGCGGCGCAGGAGCTCGGTCGCCAGGTTGCCGGCGGATCCGGTGGACCCGATCGCGAACGTGAGCTTGCCGGGGTTGGCCCGCGCGTGGGTGGAGAGGGTCCTCACGTCGGTGACGGGCAGGTGCGCCGCGACCGACACGGAGAGCGGCGCCTTCGCCACGAGCGCGATCGGCGTGAAATCCTTGAGGACGTCGTACTGCGAGGCCTTCACCGTCATCGGTGTCGTCGTGAAGGTCGAGGCGTTGAAGAGCAGCGTGTACCCGTCGGGCGCCGCGGCCGCCACGGCCGCCGAGCCGATCATGTTGTTGCCCCCGGGCCGGTTCTCGACGACGAATTGCTGTCCGGTCTGCTCGCTCAGCTTCTGCGCGAGCATGCGCCCCACGAAGTCGAGCGTGCCCCCCGGCGGGAAGGGAATGATCATGCGCACCGACTTGGCGGGAAAGGACTGCGCGTGGGCAAGGCTGGCGAAGCCGCAAAGCGCGGCGACGGCGAGCGTCCGGGCGAATGCGCGTCGATTCATGGCTGTGTCTCCTCCGGTTCGATTGGTCAGCGCTTCAGCAGCCCGGCCTGGCGGACCGCCTCCCGCAGGATGCGGGTCTCGTTCTCGTCCGGCGCCTCCGTGGGCGGGCGCACGGTCGGGTCGTCGATCACGCCGGCGAGGTACATGCCCATCTTCATGCGCGCGTGCGCTTCGCCGGTGGGCTCTCCGCCGCCGTAGACGGCATCCTTGATCGGCGTGATGAGGTCCTGCACCTTCATCGCCCGGTGCAGGTCGCCGGCCTTCACCGCCTCCCACAGGTCGTTGATGAGGCCGGGGATGAAGGTCGCGAATCCGACGAGGGCGCCGTCCACGCCCTGCACCATCGAGGCGAGCAGGTACTCGTCATGGCAGGTGAGGATGGCCTTCGTCGGGTCGGCCGCGCGGACGGCGCGGATGTCCGCCGCGTACTTGTTCATGTCTCGCTGGCCGGTCTTGAAGGCACGCACGAAGGGCAGCTGCGCCAGTTCGACCATGGTCGCCGTGGAATAGGAGGCGCGCGTCCAGGCCGGGTAGACGTGCGCGATCAGGTCGAGCCCCGCCTGCGCGACAGCCTCGAAATAGTCCCGCACGTGCGCCGGCCGGCACCCGAAGCGAAGCCAGTGGTGCGGCGGCATGACGTCGAGGCCCTGGGCCCCCGCCTCCTTCGCCATGCGCGCGTGCTCCCGGGCGTCCGCGAGCCCCTCGCAGACGATCGAGGAGATGACCGGGACCTTCCCGCGCACCTCGGCGGCCACGATGCGCGTGACCTCGGCCCGCTCGTGCGCCTGCAGGGAAAACACCTCGCCCGTGTGGCCGTTGGTCATGATCGCCACGACGCCCGGCTGGCCCGCGAGCCACGACGCGAGCCGGCGCAGGGCGGGCTCGTCGATCCGGTGCTCGCGCGTGAAGGGACAGGCGATGGCGGGAATGATCCCGCGGTAGTTCTGGATGGTCGGCATGGCGCTCTCCGGGAGACTTCGGGACGATGGGAAAATGATCGCCCTTGCGGCGCATTTTTGCCAATGCCCGTTTTCTATGCTTTCATGCCCTGGGTGCATCGATGAACATGAACCTGTCCTGGCTCGAGGATTTCCAGGCTCTGGCCGAGAGCGGCAACTTCTCGCGGGCGGCACGCCAGCGCGCCATGACGCAGCCGGCCTTCAGCCGGCGCATCCAGTCCCTGGAGTCCTGGCTCGGCGTGGCGCTTTTCGACCGCAGCAGCCACCCGGTGGCCCTCACCGAGGCCGGGCGCTGGTTCCGCACGACCGCGCAGGAGATCCTCAATCGCGTGGCGCGCGTGCCCGAGGAGGCGCGCTTGGTCGCCGAAGGCGGCGCGGCCACGCTCCGGTTCGCGGCAACGCACGCGCTTTCGCTTACCTTCCTTCCCGCCTGGCTGCGCAGCCTCGAGTCGCGCGCCGCGATCGGGCCCATCCAGCTCGTCTCCGACGTGGCCGCGAATTGCGAGGCGCAGATGCGGCAGGCTCGCGTGCAGTTCCTGCTCTGCCACGTGCACCCGCTCGTCCCCGGCGGGCTCGAGGCGGCGGCATTCCGGTCGGTCCGGGTCGGCACGGATTCCCTGGTACCCGTGTGCGCTCCGGCGCGTGGCGGCGCGCCCCGGCATTCGCTGTCGGCGCCGGGAGCCGTGCAGATTCCCCTCCTGGCCTACTCCGCGGAATCGGGCCTGGGCCGCGTCGTTCGCGCGGTGCACGGGGCGATCCTCGACAAGGCCCGCGCCGAGCCCGTCTTCACCGCGCACCTGGCCACCTTGCTGCGCACGATGGCGCTCGAAGGGCGCGGCATCGCGTGGCTGCCCCGCAGCCTCATCGCCGGCGACCTGCAGGAGGGCCGCCTCGTCGATGCGGGCCCGCGCCGCTGGCACATCCCCATCGAGATCCACTTGTTCCGCCGCCGCGAGGCCCTCGTGCCAGCCGCGGAGCAGTTCTGGCGGTCGGCGGGAGGCACCTGAGAACACGGCAGGGGGCGGTTCCGGAAACGCGCAGCGGTCGTCATAGGTAAGATGGCGACGCAATGACCTGGCTCGCCCTCCTGCTCGTCCTTTCCTCCGCGCTCATCCACGCCAGCTGGAACTTCCTGCTGAAGAAGAGCGGCGGCGGGCCGGGGATCATCACCGCCGCGGTGCTCGTCTCGCTGGCCGTCTACGCGCCCGTCATGGCCGTGGCCGCCTGGGTGCAGCACTACGAGTTCCGGTGGATCCACCTCGCCCTGATGTTCGGCAGCGGGATGATCCACACCGCCTATTTCCTCCTGCTCGACCGCGCCTATCGCAGCGGCGGCGACCTCTCGATCGTCTACCCGCTCGCGCGCGCCACGGGCCCGCTGCTCACGATCGCCGTCGCGGTGCTCCTGCTGGGCGAGCGGCCCGGCCCCACGGCCTTCGCCGGCGCGGCGCTCATCGGCGCCTCGGCCCTGCTGCTCACCGGCAATCCCTTCGCCTGGCACAAGTCCGAGGCGCGCGAGTCCCTGGGCTTCGCGCTGCTCACGGGGCTGTCGATCGCCTTCTACACCATCTGCGACAAGGCGAGCGTCGCCACCTGGCTCATCCCGCCCCTGGTCTTCGACTGGGGCTGCAACGCCTTCCGCTCGCTCGTGCTCGTGCCGCTCACGGAGCGGCGCCAGCCCGGCGCGGTCCGCGCCGCCTGGCGCACGCAGCGCGGCACGGTGCTCGCCATCGCGCTCCTGTCGCCCCTGTCGTACATCTTCGTGCTCACCGCGATGGTGTTCACGCCGGTGAGCCTGGTGGCCCCGGCCCGCGAGGTCTCCATCCTCTTCGCCGCCCTGATGGGCGCCCACTTCCTGAAGGAAGGGGACCTGCCGCGCCGCCTGGTGGCCGCCGCCGGCATGGCGCTGGGCATCGCGGGCCTCACCGCGGGCTAGGCCGAACCGCCGGTTATAATCGGGTAACCGCGGCACCCCCTCCGCCGCCCGGTGACGACCTTGCCCACGACCGAAACCGGCAGCGCCTGGCTGGCCCTCGAAGCGCACCGCGACGAGCTCGCGGGTCAGCGCGTGGCGGAGCTCTACGCGGCCGATCCCGGGCGCGGCGCGGCCTTCACCTTCGCCTGCGCCGGCATCGCGGTCGATTTCTCCACGCAGCTGCTCACCGCGCGCACCCTCGCGCTGCTCGTCGCGCTCGCGCGCGAGCGGCAGGTGGCCGCGGCGGTGGAGCGGCTCTTCGCCGGCGAGAACGTCAACGAGACCGAGGGCCGGCCCGCGCTGCACACCGCGCTGCGCGGCGACGAGCACGTGGTGGCGGGCGGCGAGGACGTGCGCGCGCAGGTCACGCGCTGCCGCGAGCGCATGCGCAGCTTCGCCACCGCCGTGCGCGAGGGCGCCTGGAAGGGCGCGACGGGCCTGCCCGTGCGCCACGTGCTCTCGCTGGGCATCGGCGGCTCCTACCTCGGCCCGCGCCTCGCGGTGGAGGCGCTCGCCGGCCAGGCCGACGGTCCCGAGGTGCGCTTCGTCGCCAACGTCGATCCGGCCGCGATGGACGACGCGCTCGCCGGCCTCGACCCGGCCACGACGCTCGTCGTGGTGGCCTCCAAGACCTTCACCACGCAGGAGACGATGGCGAACGCGCGCGCCGCGCGCGACTGGCTCGCGGCCGCGCTCGGCCCGGGCGCCCTCGAGCGCCACCTGGTCGCCGCCACCGCGAGCCCCGCCGCGGCCGTCGCCTTCGGCCTGCCCGAGTGCAACGTGTTCCCCTTCGGCGACTGGGTCGGCGGGCGCTACTCGCTCTGGTCGAGCGTGGGACTGCCGATCGCCATCGCGCTGGGCATGCCCGCCTTCGAGCGCCTGCTCGCCGGCGCCCACGCCGTCGACCTGGAGTTCCGCTCCGCGCCACCGGAGCGCAACGTGCCGCTGCTGCTCGCGCTGGTGGGCGTGTGGAACCGCAATTTCCGGGGAATCGGCGTGCATGCGGTGCTGCCCTACGCCCAGCGCCTCTCGGCCCTGCCCGGCTACCTCCAGCAGCTGGAGATGGAATCGACGGGCAAGCGCGTGACGCTCGCCGGCGAGGCCGTGGCGCACGCCACCTGCCCGGCCCTCTTCGGCGAGGCGGGCACGCTCGGCCAGCATTCCTTCCACCAGTGGCTGCACCAGGGCACGGATCCGGCCTCCTGCGACTTCGTCGTCGTCGCCCGGCCCTGCGGCTCGCGCCCGCAGGCGCACGAGCTGCTCCTCGCGCACGCGCTCGCGCAGTCCGAGGCGCTCATGACCGGCCGCCAGTCGGGCGATGCGCACCGCGACTGCCCGGGCAACCGGCCCAGCACCACGCTCGTGATGCCCGCGCTCGAGCCCGGCGCCCTGGGCGCGCTCATCGCGCTCTACGAGCACAAGGTGTTCGCCCAGGGCGTGCTGTGGGGCGTGAATCCCTTCGACCAGTTCGGCGTCGAGCTCGGCAAGGAGATCGCCGGGCGCATCGTGCCCGAGGCGGGCGCGAGCGCCCCCGCGCTGCACCCCGCCACGGCGCACCTGCTCGGCGTCCTACAAAAATCCCGCGAAAGCGGTTAGGCTTCCTCTTCACCCGCGCACACCGCCCACAACAAGAGCCTATGGCGACCGAGGACTTCAAGCGCATCGTCGAGTCCCTGCGGATCGCTGTCGCCATCGCCGATCCCAGGGGAATCGTCGCCTTCGCGAACCCGGCGTTCCTGCAGCTGGCGGGCGAGCCGGACCATGGCGCCGTGGGCGCCTCCCTCCCCTCGCTCTTCCACCCCGACGACGGGCGCCGCGTGCAGCAGAACCTCCTGCGCGTCGCCGAGGGGAAGTCGGCCTCGGCCCTGCTCGACGTTCGCACACGCACGGGCGGCTCCTGGGTGCAGCTCGGGCTGCAGCCGGCGCTCGATGCGCGCGACCAGCCCGGCGGCGTGATCGTGGCGCTGCACGACATCGCCAACCAGCGCGAGACCGAGTCGGCGCTCAACCTCACGGCGGCGCGCCTGCTCGCGCTGGCCGAGGCCTCGCCCAACGCGGCCCTGGTCGAGAACTCCCGCGGCGAGGTGGAGCTGGTGAACGAGGCCTTCTGCCGCCTGCTGGGCATCGAGCTCGCGCCCCAGTCGCTGCTCGGCCTGCCCGCCGTCGAGGTGGTGGGCAAGTCGGTCGCCGTGGACGCGAAGGAGCTGGCCAAGGCGCACCGCAAGCCCGACGCGCCCTCCTCGATCCCGCTCGTGCGCCCGGACGGGCACCCGGCCACGCTCGAGCGCCAGCCGCTGCTCGTGGACGAGTCGCCCGCCGGCGCCATCTGGACTTCGCGCACGGGCAGCCAGGCCGCGCCCGATCCCGTGGAGCGCGGCGCTTCCGAGGTCGCGCTCATCGAGAAGATCGGCGAGGAGCTCTCCGTGGCCCTGGAGGGCCTGGCGGCCATCTCGATCCGCGCCCAGCAGATGGATTTCGACCCCTCGCTCGTCGAGCACTTCCAGACGATCCGCACCTCCACCGAGTCGGCCCTGGGAGCCATCGGCGACCTGGTGGACTTCACGAAGATGGAAGGCGGCATCGAGCTGCACCACGCCGAGTTCAGCCTGCGCGCGGCCATCGCGGACCTGGTGAAGCGCGTGGCGCCGCACGCCGAGGAGAAGGACTGCCGCCTGCGCGTGAAGGTGGAGCAGGACGTGCCCGACGCGCTCGAGGGCGACGTGGAGCGCCTGCAGCTCGTGCTGCGCAACCTGCTCGACAACGCCTTCCAGCTCGGCCCGGGCGCCGAGGCGATGCTGCAGATCACCCCCGAATACACCACCGACACCGGCATCCAGCTCTCCTTTGCCGTCTCGCTCTCGTCGGGCGCCGACCGGCCCGCCCCGCGCACCTCGGCCGAGGCCGGCATGGGCGTGGCGGTGGCGCGCTTCATGGTGGGCGCGATGGGCGGCAAGCTGGCCGTGAGCGCGCGCGCCGGCACCGAGGCGCTCTACGGGTTCACCGTCGAGTTCCCGGTGAGGAAGGCCCCGCCGGCGCCGCGCCGGCCCACCTACGTCTCGCTGGTGGGCATGCCCGTGCTCGTCGTTTCCGCCGACCCGCAGCAGCGCGACCAGCTCACCAACCTCCTGCGCGGCTGGCGGATGACGCCGATGGAGGCGGACAACGCGCCGATGGCCCTCGCCCTGCTCGAGCGCCTGCACGAGGAGTCGAGCGCCGTGCCGCTCGTGCTGCTGTCGAACCGGCTGCCGGTGCAGGACGGGTTCCTGCTCGCCTTCCGCATCCGCCACGACCCGCGCCTCGCCCCGACGCTCCTCATGATGCTCGCGACGGATGGCCGGCCGGGCGACGCGATCGCCTGCCGCGAGAACGGCATCGCCGCCTACCTGCGCTATCCCGTGGCGGAGAAGCAGCTGAACGACGCGATCGTCGCCATCACGGGCGCCTCGCTCGACGCCGACGAGACGCCCACGCTCGTCACGCGCCACTCGCTGCGCGAGCAGAGGAAGGGCGCCACCATCCTGCTGGTGGACGCGCACCGCGACAGCCACATGCTCGCCGCGCACATCCTGAGGAAGCGCGACTGCAGCCTGGTGGTGGCGCAGGATGAGGCCGAGGCCCTGGCCGCGCTCGCGCAGGACCTCTACGACCTGGTGCTGGTGGACACCTCGCTCCCGGGCCTGGACAGCCCGGGCACCGCGAAGGCGCTGCGCGAGCGCATCCAGCGCAATCCCGAGCAGACGCGCCTGTACGCGACGAGCATCGAGCATGCCCCCGCCTTCCGCGCGGCGAGGCTCGCGGAGGGCTTCGACGGCACGATGGCGAAGCCGCTGCGGCGCGACGACCTGCTCGGGGTCCTGCGCGAGCTGGGCAAGCTGCCCGAGGCCGCCGACTGAAGCGGCGCTAGCGCGCCTCCAGGAGCGCCTGGGCGAGCTGCGCGAATCCCTCGGAGCCCTCGCCCGGGGTCACGTAGCGCGGCAGGCTCGTCATGAGGTCCGCCATCCGCCGCACGTTCGCCACGCCCACGGCGTTCGGGAAGAACGCGAACATCGGCTGGTCGTTGGGCGAGTCGCCGGCGAAGACGATGCGCGCCTTCTCCTGCTGCGCGTCCAGCGCGAAATCCTCCGCGAGCATGAGGCGCGTGGTGGAGAGCTTGTCGTAGCCGCCGAACCAGCCGTTCACGTGGATGGAGCTCACCTTCGCGGTGAGCCCCTCGGATTGCATGATCGCGACGATCCGCGCCACCGCCTCGCGCGGCAGGGCGGGCACGTCCTCGCAGAAATCGATGGCGAGATCGGCCTCGCGGTAGGGCTGGTCGGAGGCGATGGCCGTGCCCGGCACCTCGGCGAGGATCCGGCGGGCGATGCGATCCAGGCTCGCCGCTCGCCGCTCGCGCTCGGCCTCGCCCACCACGTAGCGCTTCACCAGGCGGCCGGCCTTCGCGTCGTGCCGGAACCAGAACGCGCCGTTCTCGCCGACCACCGCGTCCACAGGCCACAGGCGCGCGATGTGGTCGCACCAGCCGGCGGGCCGGCCGGTGACGGGCACCACGAGCAGGCCCGCCTCGCGCAGGCGCTCGAGCGCGGCGTAGGCGCGCGCCTCCAGGCGCCCGTGGGTGGTGAGCGTGTCGTCGATGTCGGCGAGCACCGCCCGGACGGCCCGGCGCTCGCCGGCCGGGAAGTCCGCCAGCGGCCTCACTTGCGCGAGCCGAGGTACGCGTCCAGCGACGAGCGCTGCATCGAGTCCATGTGCAGGCCGCACTTCGTGCGCCGCCAGAGGATGTCCTCGGCGGTCTCGGCCCATTCCTCGCCGATCAGGTGCTCGACCTCGCGCGCCGTGAGGCCGGCGCCGAAGTGCATCCCCAGGTCCTCGGGCTTGCTCGACTTGCCCAGGATGTCGAGCGCGCGCGTGCCGTGGCGGCGCACGATGCCCTCGAGCATGTCGCGCGAGAAGCCCTTGTACCGGTCGTGGACCTCGTCGCGGAAGGCGTTGAAGTTGGGCACGCCGCCGCCGGGCAGCGCCTCCGAGGCGGTCCAGGGCTGGCCCATCGCCGGAAAGTGCCGCGCGAGCTTCGACAGGGCCGTCTCCGCCAGGCAGCGGTAGGTGGTGAGCTTGCCGCCGTAGATCGACAGGGCGGGCGCGGTGCCGTTCTCCTCGTCGAGCTCCATCACGTAGTCGCGCGTGATCGAGGACGGGTCGGACTTGCCGTCGTCGTAGAGCGGGCGGATGCCGGCGAAGTGCCAGGCGACCTCCTCGCGGGTGACGGGCTTGGCGAGGTACCGGTTGACCGCCTGGATCAGGTAGTCGATCTCGGCCGGCGTGATGTCCTTGCCCTCCTCCACGTCGGAGATGGGCACGTCCGTGGTGCCGATCAGGCTGAACTTGCCCTCGAAGGGGATCACGAAGATCACGCGCTTGTCCGTGTTCTGCAGCAGGTAGGCGTGGCCCTGCGAGTGCACCTTGGGCACGACGATGTGGCTGCCCTTCACCAGGCGCACGTGCGCCCCCGAGGGCTTGGCCGGGATGCCCCGCAGCACCTGCGCGACCCACGGCCCCGCCGCGTTCACGATGGCGCGGGCGCGGACGGTGCGCTTCGCGCCGTTCCTCGCGTCCTCGAGCTCCGCGATCCAGGCCCCCGCCTCGCGCCGCGCCGACAGGAAGCGCGTGCGGGTGCAGACCTGGGCGCCCTTCGCGCGCGCGGACATCGCGTTGGCCACGGTGAGGCGCGCGTCGTCGACGCGGCAATCGGCGTACACGAACCCGGCGCGCAGGTCCCCGCGCAGGCCCGCGCTGTACTCCACGTGCGGGAAGGACACGGCCTTGGAGCCCGGCAGCGACACGCGCTTGCCCAGGTGGTCGTACATCCAGAGCCCGATGCGCACCATCCAGACCGGCCGCATGCTCGTGTCGTGCGGCAGGACGAAGTTCATCGGGCGCACCAGGTGCGGGGCGATCTGCAGGAGCACCTCGCGCTCGGCGAGGGCCTCGCGCACCAGGCGGAACTCGTAGTACTCCAGGTAGCGCAGTCCGCCGTGGATGAGCTTGGAGCTCCAGCCGCTCGTGGCGCTCGCCAGGTCGCCCATCTCGGCGAGGCACACCTTCAGGCCCCGTCCCGCGGCATCGCGTGCGATGCCCGTGCCGTTGATGCCTCCGCCGATCACCAGCAGGTCGAGGAGGGTGTCGCCGCCCGACTCAGTCGCGTTGCCCATGGCTGTCCTTTCCGCCGCCCCGGCCCCACTGCGCCCACCAGAGCAGACCGATCATCGTCTTCGTGTCCATCAAGAGTCCCTCGCGCACCCAGTCGAGCGCGTCCTCCAGCCGCGCCTCGAACACCTCCAGGTGCTCGCCCGGGTCCAGCCGGCTGCCCACGAAGGTGAGATCGCGGGCACCGTACAGCTCGATCACCTCGTTCGCATAGCCTACGCAAGGATGCAGCGTCGCGATATGCCACCAATGGCCCGCCTCGTAGCCGCATTCCTCCACCAGCTCGCGCCGGGCCGTCTCCAGGGGGGGCTCGCCCGCCTCCATCTTGCCCGCCGGCAGCTCGATGTAGTGCCGGCGCATCGGGTAGCGGTACTGGCGCTCGAGCAGGATGGTGTCCTCGCTCTTGAAGGCCATCATCATGACCGCGCCGGGGTGCTCGACGTACTCGCGCCAGGCGGTGGCGCCGTCGGGCAGGCGCACCTCGTCGCGGCGCAGCCGCAGGAAGCCGCCGTCGTAGGCGAGCCGGGAGGCCAGGGTGGGCTCGGTGAAGTCCGCAGTTGATTCCGGCGGGAGTTTCACGGCGCGCGGCCTAGAGGCTGGCGGTGATCGCCCGCGCGCACAGGTCCATCAGGGAGGCCGGCGCGATGCCCAGCAGCAGGACCGCCAGGGCATTGGCCGAGAGCAGCACGCGCGCGTCCAGGCGCGGGGCGATGGTGATCTCGCCCGCGGGCTCGTCCATGTACATGAGCTTCACGATGCGCAGGTAGTAGAAGGCGCCCACCACGCTCATGAGCACGGCGAAGACGACCACCCAGAGGAAGCCCGCCTCGAGCGCGGCCTGCAGCACCGCGAGCTTGGCGAAGAAGCCCACCGCCGGCGGGATGCCCGCCAGCGAGAACACGGTGACGAGCATCACGAAGGCCCACCACTTCGACCGGCGGTTCAGGCCCCGGAAGTCCTCGATCTCCTCGGCCTCGAACCCGGCGCGCGAGAGCAGCAGGATCATGCCGAAGGAGGCGAGCGTCATCAGCACGTAGGTGACGACGTAGAACATCGCCGAGCTGTAGCCGTTGTGGGTGCCCGCGAGGATGCCCAGCAGCAGGAAGCCCATGTGCGAGATCGTCGAGTAGGCGAGCATGCGCTTCAGGTTCGTCTGCGCGATCGCCACGAGGTTGCCCAGGCCGATGGAGGCCACCGCGAGGATGGCGAGCATCTGCTGCCAGTCGGCGGTCATGGCCGAGAGGCCCGTCGCGAGCAGGCGCATCACGAAGGCGAAGGCCGCGATCTTGGGGGCGGCGCCGATGAAGAGCGTGGCCGGCGTGCTCGCGCCCTGGTAGACGTCCGGGATCCACATGTGGAAGGGCACCGCGCCCAGCTTGAAGGCGATGCCCGCGACGATGAAGACCAGGCCGAAGGCCGCGAGCGTCTGGCTCGCGCGCGCGTGCTCCAGGGCGTAGGCGATCCGGCTGAGCTCGAGCGTGCCGGTGGCGCCGTAGAGCATGGACATGCCGTAGAGGAGCATGCCGGAGGCGAGCGCGCCCAGCACGAAGTACTTCATCGCCGCCTCGGTGGCCCGCGCGCTGTCGCGATCCAGGGCGACCAGGGCGTAGAGCGAGAGCGCGAGCAGCTCCAGGCCCAGGTAGAGCGTGATGAAGTGGTTGGCCGAGATCATCACCAGCATGCCGAGCGTGGCGAAGAGCGCGAGTCCCAGGAACTCCCCGCGCAGCATCCGCCGCGCGGCCAGGTACAGGCGGCTGTAGACGAGCGTGGCCGCGACGGCGAGGAGCGCGGCCACCTTGAGCACCTGCGACATGGGGTCGGCGACGAACATCCCCTGGAAGGTGACCGTGGTGTGCCGGCCCATCGTGGCGCCCGTGATGACCGCGCAGCCCAGCAGCGAGACGATCGCGAGCCAGAAGGTGACGTGCTTCTCCTCGTCGGCGATGAACAGGTCGATCACGAGCAGCGCGCAGGCCAGCGCGAGCAGCAGGATCTCGGGGATCGCGGGCGCGAGGGTGGCGAGCGAGAAGGTGGCGGTATTCATGCGCTAGAGGAGCTTCGAGGTCGCCACGTGGTTGAGCAGGTCCCGGATCGTCGGGTTCATGACGTCGGCGAAGGGGCGCGGGTACACGCCCATCGCGAGCACGCACGCGGCGAGCAGGGCGAGGAACAGGAACTCGCGGGCGTTCACGTCCCCGAGCGCGGCCACGTGCTCGTTGGCGACCTCGCCGTAGAGCACGCGCTTCACCATCCAGAGCGTGTAGGCGGCGCCGAAGACGAGCGTGGTCCCCGCGAGCAGGGCGTACCAGAAGTTCGCCTTCACGGCCGCCATGATGACGAAGAACTCGCCCACGAAGCCGCTCGTGGCCGGCAGGCCCGAGTTGGCCATCGCGAAGAGCACGAAGAAGGCCGCGAACACCGGCATGCGGTTGGCCACCCCGCCGTAGTCGGCGATGTTGCGCGAGTGCATGCGGTCGTAGAGCACCCCCACGCACAGGAACATGGCGGCCGAGACGAAGCCGTGCGAGACCATCTGGATGAGCCCGCCGAGCACGCCCTCGGCGCTGAAGAGGAAGAAGCCGAGCGTGACGAAGCCCATGTGCGAGATGGAGGAGTACGCGATGAGCTTCTTCATGTCCGACTGCACGAGCGCCACCAGGCCGATGTAGACCACGGCCACCAGCGAGAGCGTGATCATGAAGCCCGACAGGGCGTGCGAGGCGTCGGGGGCGATCGGCAGGTTGAAGCGCAGGAAGCCGTAGGCCCCGATCTTGAGCGTGATGGCCGCCAGGATCACCGAGCCGCCCGTGGGCGCCTCCACGTGCGCGTCCGGCAGCCAGGTGTGCACCGGCCACATCGGCACCTTCACGGCGAAGGACATGAACATCGCCAGGAAGACGAGCACCTGCGCCGCGATGCCCAGCGGCAGCTTGTGGAAGTCCAGGATCTCGAAGCTGCCGTTGGTCTGGAAGTACAGGTAGATGAACGAGGCCAGCATGAGCAGCGAGCCCAGCAGCGTGTAGAGGAAGAACTTGACCGCGGCGTACACCCGGTTCGGCCCGCCCCACACCCCGATGATGAGGAACATCGGGATCAGCATCGCCTCGAAGAACACGTAGAAGAGGATCGCGTCCAGCGCGGCGAAGGTGCCGTTGATGAGGCCGGACATGACCAGGAAGGCGGCCAGGTACTGGGACACCTTCTCGGTGACCACCTCCCAGTGCGCGATCACCACGAGCACCGTCATGAAGCTGTTGAGCAGGATGAGCGGCATCGAGATGCCGTCGGCGCCCAGGTGGTAGTTCACGTTGAACAGGGGCCCCAGGGGCATCTCCTCGAACCGCTGCATCGCGCCGCCGGCCAGCAGGTCGAAGCCCGTCCACAGCGGAATGCCCACCGCGAAGCCCAGCACGGCGCCGGCGAGCGCGAGCCAGCGCGCCGGCCGCGGGTTCGCGTCCGGCCGATGGCGAGCACGGCGAGGCCGAGGCGATCGGCACCCAGATGGTGAGGCTCAGCAGCCAGTGTTCCTGTTGCATCTCGTTCTTGTCTTTGGTGTCGGCGGGCCTAGAACGCGTCCTTCCAGGCTTTCCAGAGGGTGATGAGCGCGAAGAGCCCCAGGATCATGCTGAAGGCGTAGTGGTACACGTAGCCGGTCTGCAGGCGCCGGGCGAGGGCGGCGAAGGCGCCGACCAGGCGCGCGGTGCCGTTCACCAGGATCCCGTCGATGAACGTGCGATCGCCCCAGGTCCACAGCCCCGTGCCCAGCCTGCGGGCGCCGCCGGCGAAGAGCCAGTCGTTGAAGTCGTCGAAGCCGTACTTCTTCTCGAGGATGACCGCGAGGATGCCCGACTTCGCCTTGATGACCGCGGGCAGGTCCGGGCGCACGAGGTAGAGGTAGCCCGCCAGGCCCGCGCCCGAGAGCGCCAGCCAGAAGGGCAGCGTGCCGAAGGCGTGCAGCACCATGGCGCCGGCGCCGTGGAACTCCTTCGCCATCGCGGCCATCGTCGCGGTGGGCGCGATGGACGCGCCGAACCAGCCGCCGTAGAGCATGGGCTGGATGGCGAACCAGCCGACGAGGGCGGACGGGATGGCGAGCAGGACGAGCGGGAGCGTCACGACCCAGGGCGATTCGTGCGGGGCGCCGCCGTGCCCGTGAGCGTCCCCGTGCCCGTGATCCTCGCCGTGCCCGTGCGCCGCGTGCGCGTCGAAGCGCTCCTTGCCCGCGAAGCGTTCAGTACCATGAAACGCGAAGAACACCAGCCGGAAGGAATAGAAGCCGCCCACGAAGACGCCGGCCAGCGCGAGCCAGTACGCGAAGTGCGCGCCGGGCGTCTGCGACAGGTGCAGGGCCTCGATGATCGAGTCCTTCGAGAAGAAGCCCGCGAAGGGCGGCAGGCCCGCGTTGGCGAGCGCGCCCACGAGCACCGTGAAGTAGGTGATGGGCATGTACTTGCGCAGCCCGCCCATCCGGCGCATGTCCTGCTCGTGGTGCATGGCGATGATCACCGAGCCGGCGCCGAGGAAGAGCACCGCCTTGAAGAAGGCGTGCGTGGCGAGG
>JBGAOO010000019.1:17830-25044 GCA_044221765.1 Usitatibacteraceae bacterium
CGTGCGTCATGAGGTGGAAGATCGCCACGGGGTAGGCCGCGGCGCCCAGCGCCATGGTCATGTAGCCCAGCTGGGAGAGCGTGGAATAGGCCACCACGCGCTTGATGTCGACCTGGACGATCGCCACCAGCGCCATGAAGAAGGCGGTGATCGCGCCGATCACGACCACGAAGGAGAGCGCCGCCTGGGAGAGCTCGAACAGGGGCGACATGCGCGCCACCATGAAGATGCCGGCGGTCACCATGGTCGCCGCGTGGATGAGCGCGGAGATGGGCGTGGGGCCCTCCATCGAGTCCGGCAGCCACACGTGCAGGGGGAACTGCGCGCTCTTGCCCATGGCGCCGATGAACAGCCCGATGCAGATGATCGTCCCCAGCGCCCACGAGGTGCCCGGCACGATCTCGATGCCCATGGGCGCGAGCGAGGGCGCCTTGGCGAACACCGCGGCGTAGTCGAGCGTGCCGAAGTACGCGAAGACGAAGCCGATCCCGATGAGGAAGCCGAAGTCGCCCACGCGGTTCACCAGGAAGGCCTTGAGGTTCGCGTAGATCGCCGTGGGCCGCTTGAACCAGAAGCCGATGAGCAGGTAGGACACCAGGCCCACCGCCTCCCAGCCGAAGAACAGCTGCAGGAAGTTGTCCGCCATCACCAGCATCATCATCGAGAAGGTGAAGAGCGAGATGTAGGCGAAGAAGCGCTGGTAGCCCGGGTCGTCGGCCATGTAGCCGATGGTGTACACGTGCACCATCAGCGACACGAAGGTGACCACCACCATCATCACCACCGTGAGCCGGTCGACCAGGAAGCCGATGTGGATGGACCAGCCCTCGCCCGAGAGCCAGGTGTAGAGCGCGTCGCCGAAGGTGCGCCCGGCCGACACCTCCTTGAGCAGCACGAGCGAGGCGACGAGCGAGACCGCCACCGAGGCGATGGTGACGGTGTGGGAGAAGGTGCGGCCGAGCTTCCAGCCGAGCAGGCCCGCGAGGATCGCGCCGGCGAGCGGGGCGAAGGCGGCAAGCGTGGCGAGCGTCATCAGGTCCATGCGCGCCTCATCCCTTGAGCGAGCCCAGGTCGTCCACGTGGATCGACCGGAGGTTGCGGAAGAGCGTGACCAGGATCGCCAGGCCGATCGCCGACTCGGCGGCGGCCACGGTGAGGATGAAGAACACGAAGACCTGCCCGCCCGCGTCGCGCCAGAAGTGCGAGAAGGCGATGAAGTTCATGTTGACCGCGAGCAGCATGAGCTCGATCGCCATCAGGATGACGATGAGGTTCTTGCGGTTCAGGAAGATGCCCGCCAGGGCGATCGCGAAGAGGATCGCGCTCAGGGCGAGGTAGTGGTTCAGCGGGATCATGGCTTGCCGCCCCCGTCCTGGTTCGTCGGCTCGTCGGCGCTCCCGCCGGCCGCGTCCTTCACGATCCGCAGGCGCCCGGCCTTGGTGGCGGCCAGCTGCTCGGTCGGATCCTGGTACTTCGTCTCCTTGCGCCGGCGCAGCGTGAGGGCGATGGCGGCCACGATCGCCACGAGCAGCACCACGGCGGCCAGCTCGAAGGGGAACACGTAGTCGGTGTAGAGCAGCCGCCCGAGCGCCTTGGTGTTCGAGTAGCCCGCCGGCGGGGCGCCCGGCGAGAGCACCGCCTGCGCGCCGAACTCCTCGCGCGAGCCCACCACCATCACCATCTCGATGGCCACGAGGATGCCCACGAGGGCCGCCACGGGCAGGTGGCGCCAGAGGCCGTCGCGCAACCGGTCGAAGTCGATGTCCAGCATCATCACCACGAAGAGGAAGAGCACCATCACCGCGCCCACGTAGACGAGGACCAGGGTGACGGCCAGGAACTCCGCGTACAGCAGCAGCCACAGGGCCGCCGCCGTGAAGAAGGCGAGCACGAGCCACAGCGCCGCGTGCACGGGGTTGCGCGCCGTGATGACGCGCAGCGCCGCGAGCAGCAGGATGGCCGCGAAGGCGTAGAAGGAGACGAGGGGAAGGTTCATCAGCGGTAGGCCGCGTCCTCGGCGCGATCGGCGGCGATCTGGGCCTCGTACCGGTCGCCGATCGCGAGCAGCACGGGCTTGGTGTAGTAGAGGTCCCCGCGCGCCTCGCCGTGGTACTCGAGGATGCGCGTCTCGACGATGGAATCCACCGGGCAGCTCTCCTCGCAGAACCCGCAGAAGATGCACTTGGTGAGGTCGATGTCGTAGCGGGTGGTGCGGCGCGTGCCGTCCTGGCGCTCCTCGCTCTCGATGGTGATCGCGAGCGCCGGGCACACCGCCTCGCACAGCTTGCAGGCGATGCAGCGCTCCTCGCCGTTGGGGTAGCGGCGCAGCGCGTGCAGGCCGCGGAAGCGCCCGCTCTGCGGCGTCTTCTCCTCCGGGAACTGCACCGTGACCTTGCGGGCGAAGAGGAAGCGGCCGGTGAGGGCGAGGCCCTTCGCCAGCTCCGAGAGCATGAGGCTCGAGACGATTTCGCGGGCGCGGCTCAGCATGGCGTCAGGGCCCGAACCAGATCGAGAAGGGGGCGGTGCTTCGCAGCGGCTCGAGCATCATCACGCCCGTCACGACGATCCACACCAGGGTGATCGGGATGAACACCTTCCAGCCCAGGCGCATGATCTGGTCGTAGCGGTAGCGCGGGAACGAGGCGCGCACCCACAGGAACATGAACATGAAGAACGCGATCTTCGCGAGCAGCCAGTGGATGCCGGCCAGGCCCAGGAAGCCCCACGCCTGCGGGAACGGCGAGAGCCAGCCGCCCAGGAAGAGCAGGCTCGCGAGCGTGGACACCAGGATCATGTTGGCGTACTCCGCGAGGAAGAACACCGCGAAGGCCATGCCCGAGTACTCGACGTGGAAGCCGGCCACCAGCTCGCTCTCGCCCTCGGCCACGTCGAAGGGGTGGCGGTTGGTCTCGGCCAGGCCGGCGATGAGGTAGACCAGGAAGAACGGGAAGAGCGGCAGCCAGAACCACTCCAGCAGGCCGAAGCGCCCGCCCTGCTTCATCACGATCTCGGTGAGGTTCAGGCTCTGCCCGGCCATGAGCGCGCCCACGAGCGCGAAGCCCATGGCGATCTCGTAGGCCACCACCTGCGCCGCCGAGCGCATCGCGCCCAGGAAGGCGTACTTCGAGTTCGAGGCCCAGCCGGCGATGATGATCCCGTACACGCCCATGGAGGTCATGGCGAGCACGACGAGCAGCCCCGCGTCCACGTCGGCGATCACCCAGCCCGGCGCGAAGGGGACCACCGCCCAGACGGCGAGCGCCGGCGCCACGGCGATGATCGGGGCGAGCGCGAACAGGCCCTTCGAGGCGCCCGTGGGCACGATGCGCTCCTTCATGAGGAGCTTCACGGCATCGGCGATGGGCTGGAGCAGGCCCTGCCAGCCCACGCGGTTCGGGCCCTTGCGCACCTGGATCCAGCCGATCACCCAGCGCTCGACGAGCTGGTAGTAGAGGACGGTGAGCAGCAGCGGCACGAGCACGACGACGATGCCCGCGAGCGACTTCGCGAACGTCCAGGCGTACGGGCCCCACCTCGGCCCGAACCAGCCCTGGACGGCGCCCTGCACGGTGCCCAGCAGCTCGGTCATGCCGCGGCCTCCTCGGTGGCGCGCGCGAGCGCGAGCGGGCCCTCGGCGAGCGCGACCGTCTGCGCGATGCCCCGCGCCACGCGCACGCAGCCCTCGGGCAGCGCCTCGTCGATCGCGACGGCGAGGCAGGCCTCGCCCCCGCCCTGGGTCACGATCGCCTTGTCCCCGGCGGCGAGCCCGGCGGCCTTCGCCGTGGCCGCGCTCATGCGCGCGGTGGCCGCGGCGCGGGCGTCGGCCGTCTTCTGCAGGCTGGGCGCGCGGCGCACCTGCGCGTCCGTGCCGTAGCCGGGCCATTCGGCCACGCGCTCCAGCCCCGTGCCGGCCTGCGCGAGCGTGAAGGCGAAGGGCTCGATCGCGTTCGAGAGCCCGGCGCGCGCGAAGGCCTGCAGGTCCGGGGCGATCGAGGCGCGCACGTCCTCGAGGGTGTCGAGCTCGAAGCCCGGCAGGCCGAGCATCGTGCCCAGCATGCGCAGGATCTTCCAGCCGGGGCGCGCCTCGCCGCGCGGCTTCACCACCGCGTGGAAGGACTGCGCGCGGCCTTCCATGTTCACGAACGTGCCGCCCGTCTCCGCCGAGGGCGCCAGGGGCAGGATCACGTGCGCGTATTCCGGCGCCCAGCAGCGCCAGGCGGACAGGGCCACGACGAACTCGGCCTGGCCGAGCGCGGCGATCGCCTGCGGGCCCCGCGCGGCGTCGCGCTCGGGCTCGAAGCCGGCGACCAGGTAGGCCCTGCGCGGCGCGTCGATCATCGCGGCGCTCGCGAGGCCGCCGGCGACCGGGTGCGCGCCCACCAGCTTCGCGCCGACGCTGTTCGCGTTCTGCGCGAGCACGCCCACGGTCGCGCCGGTCAGGCGGCCGATCTCGTGCGCGAGGGCGAGGAGCACCGCGTAGTCCGCGTGCTGCTGCGCGTAGTTGCCCAGGAGGATCGCGGCGCCGCTGCGACCGGCCAGGCTCTTCGCCAGCGCGCGGGCGGCTTCCGTCACGGCCACGCCGGCGGCGACCTTGGCCACCTCGCCCTCGAGCGGCTTGCCCGCGAGCTCCGCGGCGGCTTTCGCCACCGAGGCGAGCGCCGCCGCGAGGCCCGAGGGCCGCGCGATGAGGCGATGGGCCACCGGCATGAGCAGGTCGTCGTCGGCGACGTGGACCACGCCCAGGACGAGGCCCTTCCTGGTGCCCTGGCGCAGCCGGCTCGCGAGCAGCGGGTGTTCCTTGCGGATCGTGGAGCCCACCAGCAGCACCGCCTGCTGCTCGCCCAGCCGCGCGACGGGCAGGCCGAGCCAGGGCGCGCCGGCGAAGCGCGCGCGCGGGTCGAGCTGGCGGAAGTGGTGGTCGATGTTGTCGGTGCCCAGGCCGCGCGCGAGCTTCGTCGCGAGGTGCAGCTCCTCGAGCGTGAGCGTGGGGGACAGGAGCGCGCCCAGGGCGGCCGGGCCGTGCCTCGCGACGGTCTCCTTCAGGCCCTTCACCACCGCCTCGAGCGCCTCGGGCCAGTCCACCTCGACCCACGCGCCGTCGCGGCAAACCATCGGGCGGGTGAGCCTGTCCTCGGTGTTGAGGCCCTCGTAGGCGAAGCGGTCCCGGTCCGAGAGCCAGCACTCGTTGATCGCCTCGTTCTCGAGCGGGACCACGCGCATCACGCGCTCCTGCTTCACCTGCATGACGAGGGTGGAGCCCAGGCCGTCGTGCGGCGAGACGGACTTGCGCCGGGAGAGCTCCCAGGAGCGCGCCGAATAGCGGAAGGGCTTGGAGGTGAGCGCGCCCACCGGGCACAGGTCGATCATGTTGCCCGAGAGCTCGGAGTCGACCGTGCGGCCGACGAAGGAGAGGATCTCCGAGTGCTCGCCGCGCCCGGCCATGCCCAGCTCCATGACGCCGGCGACTTCCTGGCCGAAGCGCACGCAGCGCGTGCAGTGGATGCAGCGCGTCATGTCGGTGGCGATGAGCGGGCCGAGGTTCTTGTTCACCACCACGCGCTTGTCTTCCTCGTAGCGCGAGGCCGAGCCGCCGTAGCCCACGGCGAGGTCCTGCAGCTGGCATTCGCCGCCCTGGTCGCAGATCGGGCAGTCGAGCGGGTGGTTGATGAGCAGGAACTCCATCACGCCCTTCTGCGCGCCCACCGCGGCGGCGGACTGCGTGAACACCTTCATCCCCTCGGTGGCGGGCGTGGCGCACGCGGGCACGGGCTTGGGCACCTTCTCCACCTGCACCAGGCACATGCGGCAGTTGGCCGCGATCGAGAGCTTCTTGTGGTAGCAGAAGTGCGGCACGAAGGTGCCGAGCTTGCCCGCGGCCTCCATCACCGTGGCGCCGTTTTCGACCGTGACGGGCTTGCCGTCGATTTCGAGGTTGATCATGGGTTTGGTCCGCCGGCTCGTTCCCCGACCACGGCTAGTCGGCCGCCATCTGGTGCGCGCCGGCTGCGGCGCTCGAGTAGCCGCCCGGGCCCACCAGGCAGCGCTTCTTCTCGATGTGGTATTCGAACTCCGCGCGGAACTGCTTCACGAAGGCGCGCACGGGCATGGCCGCGGCGTCGCCCAGCGCGCAGATCGTGCGGCCCTGGATGTTGTCGGCGAGGTTCAGGAGCAGGTCGAGGTCCGCCGGCCGGCCCTCGCCGTGCTCGATGCGGTGGATCACCCGGTACATCCAGCCGGTTCCCTCGCGGCAGGGCGTGCACTGCCCGCAGGATTCCTCGAAGTAGAAGTAGGCCAGGCGCTCGGCGGCCTTCACCATGCACGTGTCCTCGTCCATCACGATGACCGCGCCCGAGCCCAGGAAGGAGCCGGCCTTCTGGATCGAGTCGTAGTCCATGTCCAGGGCCATCATCGTCTCCGCCGGCAGCACCGGCATCGAGGAGCCGCCGGGGATCACGGCCTTCAGCTTCTTCCCCCCGCGCATGCCGCCGGCCATCTCGAGCAGCTTCGCGAAGGGCGTGCCCAGGCGGATCTCGTAGTTGCCGGGGCGGTTCACGTGGCCGGAGACCGAGAAGATCTTGGTGCCGCCGTTGTTGGGCTTGCCCAGGCCCAGGAACCAGTCGCCGCCGTTCACGATGATCGAGGGCACCGCCGCGAAGGTCTCGGTGTTGTTGATCGTCGTGGGCTTGCCGTACAGGCCGTAGCTCGCCGGGAACGGGGGCTTGAAGCGAGGCTGGCCCTTCTTGCCCTCGAGCGACTCGAGCAGGGCCGTCTCCTCGCCGCAGATGTAGGCGCCGAAGCCGTGGTGCGCGTGCAGCTGGAAGTCGAAGCCGCCGCCCAGGACGTTCCCGCCCAGGTAGCCGGCGGCCCTCGCCTCCTCCAGCGCCTGCTCGAAGCGCTCGTATTCCGCCCAGATCTCGCCGTGGATGTAGTTGTAGCCGACGGTGGCGCCGATCGAGTAGCCCGCGATGATCATGCCCTCGATGAGCAGGTGCGGGTTGTAGCGGAGGATGTCGCGGTCCTTGAACGTGCCCGGCTCGCCTTCGTCCGAGTTGCACACGATGTACTTCTGGCCGGGGAAGGCGCGCGGCATGAACGACCACTTCAGGCCGGTCGGGAAGCCCGCGCCGCCGCGCCCGCGCAGCGAGGCCTTCTTCAGCTCGGCGATCACGGACTCCGGGCCGATCTTCTCCGCGACGATCTTGCGCAGCGCCTGG
>JBGAOO010000020.1:0-24687 GCA_044221765.1 Usitatibacteraceae bacterium
GGCCGCCCGCTCGTTCGTCCTGCCCGAGGCGGACGTCGTGCTGATCCTCGGGGCGCGCCTGAACTGGCTCCTCTCCCACGGCAAGGGCAAGACCTGGGGCGGCAAGGGCCACAAGGACTGGGGCGGGCAGAAGTTCATCCAGGTCGACATCTCGCCGCAGGAGGCCGACAGCAACGTGAGGATCGACGCGCCGCTCGTGGGCGACATCGGCTCCTGCGTCTCGGCGCTGCTCGCCGGCATCGGCCCGGGCTGGGCGAGGCCGCCGGCCGAGTGGCTCGCCGCCGTCGCCGACAAGAAGGCCAAGAACATCGCGAAGATGTCGGAGACGCTGGCGAAGGACCCGTCGCCGATGAACTTCCACAGCGCCCTCAACGTGGTGCGCGACATCGTGAAGGCCAATCCCGACGCCATGCTCGTGAACGAGGGCGCCAACGCGCTCGACTTCACGCGCAGCATCGTGGACATGATGAAACCCCGCAAGCGCATCGACGTGGGCACCTGGGGCATCATGGGCGTGGGCATGGGCTACTGCGTCGCCGCGGCCGTCACCACGGGCCAGCAGGTGATCGCGATCGAGGGCGACAGCGCCTTCGGCTTCTCGGGCATGGAGGTGGAGACCATCTGCCGCTACGACCTGCCCGTGTGCATCGTCGTGATGAACAACAACGGCGTCTACCGGGGCACCGACGTCGACCCCCTGGGCCGCGACCCGGCGCCCACCGTGTTCGTGAAGGGCGCGCGCTACGACAAGCTGATGGAGGCCTTCGGCGGCGCGGGCGTGCACGTCGCGACGCCCGCGCAGCTGCGAGCGGCGATGCAGGAGGCGATCCGCACGCGCAAGCCCACGCTCATCAACGCGGTCATCGACGAGACGGCCGGCACCGAGTCCGGGCGCATCACGAGCCTCAATCCGTCGGCCGGCAAGAAGAAGTAGCGCGGCCTCCCATTACAATAGCGGGCTGTACCCACCGAACTCGACAGGAAGCGAAAGCATGGAAGCACTCAAGGGCGTACGCATTCTCGACATGACCCACGTGCAGGCGGGCCCCACCTGCTCGCAGCTGCTTGCGTGGATGGGCGCCGACGTGATCAAGTTCGAGCCGCCGCAGGGCGACGCGACGCGCGGCCAGCTGCGCGACGTGCCCGGCGCGGACAGCCTGTACTTCACGATGCTCAACTGCAACAAGCGCTCGATCACGGTCAACATGAAGAGCGCCGAGGGCAAGCAGGTCTTCGTGGACCTGCTGAAGAAGTGCGACATCATGATGGAGAACTTCGGGCCCGGCGTGCTCGAGCGCCTGGGCTTCACGTGGGAGCGGATCCACGAGATCAACCCGAAGATCGTCGTGGGCTCCATCAAGGGCTTCGGCTCGAGCGGCCCGTACTCGGACTTCAAGGCCTACGAGAATGTCGCCCAGGCGATGGGCGGGGCCATGAGCACCACCGGCGTGCCCGACGGCGCGCCCTTCGTGACCGGCGCGCAGATCGGCGACTCGGGCACGGGCCTGCACCTGGCCATCGGCCTGCTCGCCGCGCTGCACCAGGCCAACCGCACCGGCCAGGGGCAGTACGTCGAGGTCGCGATGATGGACGGCGTGATGAACCTGTGCCGCGTGAAGTTCCGCGACCACCAGCGCCTCACGCGCCAGTCGCTCGCGGAGTACTCCGTGCCCACCTACCAGGGCATGGGCGACGTGCCCCGCGCGGGCAACGATTCCGGCGGCGGCCAGCTGGGCAACGCGATCCACTGCAAGCCCCACGGCGCGAACGACTGGCTCTACGTGGTGGTGCAGGAGGCGGTGTGGGTCGCGCTCGCCAACCGCATCGGGCCGGACGTGGGCATGCCCGACCTCGCGAACGACCCGCGGGTGGCCACGATCGCCGAGCGGCGCAAGAACCAGGCCCTCGTCTGGACGCTGCTCAACAAGTTCGCCGAGAAGTACGACAAGCGCGAGCTGATGGCGATCCTCAACCCGCTCGACGTGCCCTGCGGGCCCATCATGTCAACCACCGACCTCGCCACCGACGAGCACGTGCGCGGCCGGGACATGTGGGTGGAGCTCGACCACCCGCAGCGCGGCAAGTGGTTCAACGTGGGCATGCCCATCAAGCTCTCGGCCTCGCCCGCGAGGATCGAGCGCAGCCCGCTGCTGGGCGAGCACACCGACGACGTGCTCGCGAACGTGCTCGGCTACGACGAGGCGAAGATCGCCTCGATGAAGTCGGCGGGGGCCTTCTCTTCCCCCCCGAAGAAGGCCGCGTAGGCGAGTGACGCGACCCAAAGACCAGGACACGGATGAACACGGATGAACACGGATTGACTCGGGAACTCGAGTTCGTGGCGGGTCCTTGATGATCGGGTCCCGTCCACCGATTCGACATGCCTGTGGTCATCCGTGTTCATCCGATGTGATCCGTGTTCATCCGTGTTCCAAAGGTTTACTCCCCGGATAAATCACCATGCGAATTGCGATCATCGGTCAGCAGGATTTCGGCAAGGCGGTCCTCGAGGCCTTCCTGGCCAGGGGTGACACCGTGGCGGGCGTGTTCGTCGCGCCGGAGAAGGAGGGCGCCAAGCCCGACCCCATGAAGGTCGCCGCCGTCGACAAGGGGCTCAAGGTCTTCCAGTTCCCCTCGCTCAAGGCACCCGAGGCGAGCGCCGCCATGAAGGAGCTGGGCGCGGACATCGGCATCATGGCCTTCGTGCTGCAGTTCGCGCCGCAGGAGTTCGTGAACATCCCGAAGCACGGCACGATCCAGTTCCACCCCTCGCTGCTGCCGAAGTACCGGGGCCCGAGCTCGATCAACTGGCCGATCACCAAGGGCGAGACGAAGACCGGCCTCACGATCTTCCGGCCCACCGACGGCCTGGACGAGGGCGCGGTGATCCTGCAGAAGGAAACCCCGATCTCGGAGAACGACACGCTCGGCACGGTGTACTTCGACCGGCTCTTCCCGATGGGCGTGGCGGCGATGCTCGAGGCGGCCGACCTGGTCGTCGCCGGCAAGCACCGGGAGGTCGTGCAGGACGAGTCGCAGGCCTCCTACGAGGGCTGGTTCCGCGCCAACGAGGCGAAGGTGAACTGGAACCAGCACGTGGACTGGATCCACGACACGATCCGCGGCAGCGACCCGGCGCCGGGCGCGTGGACCACGATCGGCGGCAGGAAGCTGCAGCTCTTCGGCTCGCGCAAGCACCCGGTGCGCACCTTCGGCGCCGTGAAGGGCAAGATCGGCGAGATCACCGAGGTGGGCGCGGAGACGATCCGCATCACGGCGCAGGGCGGCCAGGTCGAGATCGCCAAGGTGAAGGCCGAGGAAGGCAAGAAGGTCTCCGCCGCCGAGTGGGCGAAGGCGGCCGGCGCCGGCCCGGGCACGATCCTGGGCACCTGAGATCCCCCGGCCGCAGGCGCGAGACGCCCCGCGAACGCGGGGCGTCGCCTTTGCGCGGTATGCTACGACGCGACGACACGACGAACCGAACCCAGGAGAAGTCCCGATGCCCCATGCCATCCGTTTCCACAAGACCGGCGGTCCCGAAGTCCTCCAGTGGGAGGAAGTGGCCGTCGGCGAGCCGGGCCCCGGCGAGGCGCGCATCGCGCACAAGGCGATCGGCCTGAACTACATCGACACGTACCACCGCACGGGCCTGTACCCGATGCCGATGCCCTCGGGCATCGGCCTGGAAGCCGCGGGCGTGATCGAGGCGGTCGGCGCCGGCGTCACCGAGTTCAAGCCGGGAGACCGCGTCGCCTACTGCAACGGCCCCATCGGCGCCTATGCGGAGAAGAAGATCCACCCCGTCGAGCGCCTGGTGAAGCTGCCCGAGGGCATCTCCTTCGAGCAGGCCGCCTGCATGATGCTGCAGGGGCTCACGGCGCACTACCTGCTGCGCCGCCTGCACGTGGTGCCGCAGGCCGGCGACTTCGTCCTGTGGCACGCGGCGGCGGGGGGCGTGGGCCTCATCGCCTGCCAGATGGCGAAGGCGCACGGCATCAACCTCATCGGCACGGTGAGCTCGCCGGAGAAGGCGGCGCTCGCGCGCGAGCATGGCGCCTCGCACACCATCGACTACACGAAGGAGGACTTCGTCGCTCGCGTGGCCGAGATCACCGGCGGCAGGAAGTGCCCCGTGGTCTACGACTCCGTGGGCAAGGACACCTTCATGAAGTCGCTCGACTGCGTGCGCACGCGCGGCCTGCTCGCGCTCTTCGGCAACGCCTCGGGCCCGGTCGACGCGCTCAACACGGGGCTGCTCGCGGCGAAGGGCTCGCTCTACGTGACGCGCCCCACGCTGGTCTCCTACACCTCCGTGCGCGCGGAGCTCGTGGCCGCCGCGAACGAGCTCTTCGAGCACGTGCTCGCCGGCCGCATCAAGGTCGGCGCCCGCCAGCGCTACCCGCTCAGGGAAGCGCAGCAGGCGCACCGCGACCTCGAGGCGCGCAAGACGACCGGCTCCACGGTGCTCGTTCCCTAGGTGGCCGGGCGCCTTCGCCCCGCCTTGCGCGTGGCGGGGGCCCTCGCCGCGCTCCTTGCCGCCGCCATCGTCGCCGCCGCCGCCATGGGACTCTTCGCCGGTGAGCGCCCCGCGGACCTCGGCCTGCACGACGGCCGGCTGCGCGGGGGCGACTGGCGCCCCAACTGGGTGTCCTCGCAGGCGCCGCCGGGCGACGACCGGCACGCGATCGCGCCCTTCGCGATATCCGGCGAGCCGGCCGAGGCCTGGGCCCGGCTCGAGCGCGCGATCCTCGCCGAGCCCGGCGCGAGCCTGCAGAGCCGCCGCCCCGGCTACCTGCACGCGCAGTTCTCGAGCCGCGTGATGGGCTTCGTCGACGACGCCGAGTTCGCCCTCGACGCCCGCGCGGGCGTGATCCACGTGCGCTCCGGCGCGCGCCTGGGCATCCGCGACTTCGGCGTGAACCGCGCGCGCCTGGAGCGCCTCCGGCAGGCGCTGCGCTAGCCTCGCCCGTGCGGTTGCTACAATCCGCGCGCCCCCAATCCCCGTCCACCGGAACCGAATCGCCATGGCCCTGCTGCTGAAGGAATCCGACGTCGAACGCCTGCTCACCATGCCCCTCGCCCTCGAGCTCGTCGAGCGCGTGCACCGCGAGTATTCGGCGGGGGAGGCGATCGACGTGCCGCGCGAGCGCACGCGCCTGCCCAAGACCGCGCTGCACATCCTGCAGGGGGCGGTGCCCTCCGCGGGCGTGTTCGGCTACAAGGCCTACACCTCCAGCCGCGAAGGCATCCGCTTCCTCGTGTACGTCTTCAACGCCGAGCGCGGCAACCTCGAGGCGATCGTCGAGGCGAACCGGCTGGGGATGATGCGCACGGGCGCGGCCGGCGGCGTGGCCGCCCGGCACCTGTCGCGGCCCGACTCGCGCGTCGCCGGCGTGTTCGGCGCGGGCTGGCAGGCCGAGGGCCAGATCGAGGCGCTCGCCGCCGTGCGCAGCCTCGAGCGCGTGAAGGTCTACTCGCGCCGGGCCGACCGGCTCGCCGCTTTCTGCGCGCGCATGGGCGAGAGGCTCTCGCTCGCCGTGGAGCCCGCCGCCAGCGCGCGCGAGACGGTGGAGGGCAGCGACATCGTGGTGACGATCACCACCGCCGCCACGCCCGTCTTCGACGGCGAGTGGATCCAGCCGGGCCAGCACGTGAACGCCGCGGGCTCCAACTCGCTGCTGCGCCAGGAGATCGACGAGGCGACCGTGCGCAAGGCCGCGCGGGTGGTGGTCGACTCGCGCCCGAGCGCCCTCAAGGAGGCGGGCGACCTGCTGCCGGCCCTCGAGAAGGGACGCCTGCACGCGGGCCAGCTCGTGGAGATCGGCGAGGTGATGAACGGCACCCGCCCGGGGCGCACCCAGGCCGGCGAGGTGACGCTCTTCGAGTCGCAGGGCATGGCGATCCAGGACCTGGTGATCGCCGCGGAGCTGGCGCGCCGGGCGCGCGCGGCCGGGCTGGGCACCGAGGTCGACGTGGGCGCCTAGGCCGGGCGCGGGTCCGGCCGGATCCCTCACGCCGGCGACGCGATCCATGTAAGATTCCGGGGTCTCGAAAACCAGCCGCCGCACCGGGCACGGCGAGCAGGGCCCGCCCGCGACAGCGCGCACCAGGGAGAACCCATGACGAAGCAATTCTGGAAGGCCGACTGGTTCCTCGGAGTCGTCATCGCGGCCGGCATGCTCGTCTTCAACGTCACGTCCAACGTGGTGCCGGGCCTCGAGCGCTGGGCCTACGACATCGGCGTGCGCATGACCTCCAAGGTCCCGAGCGACAAGATCGCCGTGATCGCGATCGACGAGCCGTCCCTCGCGAACATCGGGCGCTGGCCGTGGCCGCGCGAGGTCCACGCGAAGCTGATCGACCAGCTCGCCGCCGCCAAGGCGAAGGTGATCGGCAACACGATCATCTACGCCGAGCCGCAGATCGACCCGGGCCTCGTCTACGTCGACAAGATGCTCGCGCTCTACGACAAGGCGTATCCGGGCGCCGGCGGCCAGGAGGTGCCCGGCGTGGGCGTCTTCGGCGGCGCGACGCCCGCCGCGCAAGGGGCGCAGCCCTCGGGCGAGATCGCCGAGATCGGCAAGCTGCTGCGCGAGGCGTGGGGCGCGCTCAACACCGACATCCGCCTGGCCGCGAGCGTGAAGAAGGCGGGCAACGTGCTCACCCCCATGCTCTTCGACGGCACGCTCGACGTCCCGCCGCCGGGCAAGCCCGACCAGCCCCTGCCCGACTACGTGGCCCGCAACGCGCTCACGGGCGCGACCCTGAAGGGCGGCACCTACCTCTACGGCATCGACGCGCTCGTGCCCATCGAGCAGATCGGCCAGAACGTCGCGGGCATCGGCCACCTGAACTCGCGGCCGGACCCGGCCGACGGCGCCATCCGCGCCGAGCCGCTGGTGATCGACTACTACGGCCAGCAGTTCCCGTCCTTCTCCCTCATGCTCGCCGCGCGCAGCCTGAACCTGGGCCCCAAGGACATCAAGGTCTCGCTCGGCGAGAGCGTGGCGCTCGGCAACAAGGTCGTGCGCACGGACGAGCAGGGCAAGATGTTCACGTACTTCTACAAGGACCGCGACGGCCGCCCCGCCTTCCCGGTCGATTCGTTCTTCGACGTGTACTCCGGCAAGATCCCGGCGGCCAAGTACGCCGACAAGATCGTGCTGGTCGGCGCGGTGGCCGCGGGCATCGGCGCGAGCCAGGTGACGCCGATCTCGGCGCAGATGAGCCCGGTGGTCACGCTCGCGCACCAGGTCTCCTCGCTCCTGCAGGAGCACTTCTTCGTGGCGCCCACCTGGGGCCAGTACGCGACGCTGGGGGCGTACCTGGTGATCGCGCTGTACCTCATCCTGCTGCTGCCGCGCCTGGGCGCGGGCATGGGCGCGGCCCTCACCGTGGTGCTGCTCGCCGCGCTCTTCGGCCTGCACCTGGGGCTCATGACGGGCGCGGGCCTGTGGCTGCAGCTCATGCTGCCGGCGGCGCTGCTCGTGGTCGGCCACCTGCTGCTCACCACCAAGCGCTACCTGGTCACCGAGCGCGGCAAGGAGAAGGCCGACACCGAGGGCGCGGAGTCCAACCGCATGCTCGGCCTCGCCTTCCAGCAGCAGGGCCAGCTCGACATGGCCTTCGACAAGTTCCGCAAGTGCCCGTACGACGAGCAGCTCGGCGAGAACCTCTACGCGCTCGCCCTCGACTTCGAGCGCCGGCGCCAGTTCAACAAGGCGGAATCGGTGTTCGGCTTCATCAACAAGCACGACCCGAAGTTCAAGGACGTGGCCCAGCGCATGCAGCGCGCCAAGGCGATGAGCGAGACGATCATCCTGGGCGGCAGCTCCGCCACGCGCTCGGCGCAGGCGACGATGGTGCTCTCGGGCGGGCAGGCGGAGAAGCCCATGCTCGGCCGCTACGAGGTCGACAAGGAGCTGGGCAAGGGCGCGATGGGCGTGGTCTACCTGGGCAAGGACCCGAAGATCGGCCGCACCGTCGCCATCAAGACCATGGCCCTCGCCGCCGAGTTCGAGGGCGACGAGCTGCAGGAGGCCAAGGAGCGCTTCTTCCGCGAGGCCGAGACGGCCGGGCGCCTCACCCACCCGAACATCGTCACGATCTACGACGCGGGCGAGGAGCACGACCTCGCCTACATCGCGATGGAGTTCCTGAAGGGCAAGGACCTGGTGCCCTACGTGAAGCAGCCGAACCTGCTGCCGCCCGACCGGGTGCTGTCCATCGTCGAGCGCGTCGCCGACGCCCTGGGCTACGCGCACTCGCTGAACGTCGTGCACCGCGACATCAAGCCGGCCAACATCATGTACGAGCCCGAGAGCGACGTGGCGAAGGTCACGGACTTCGGCATCGCGCGCGTCACGGACTCGTCCAAGACCAAGACGGGCATGGTGCTCGGCACGCCCTCCTACATGTCGCCCGAGCAGCTCGCGGGCAAGAAGATCGACGGCCGCTCCGACCTCTTCTCGCTGGGCGTCACGCTCTTCCAGATGCTGTGCGGGCGCCTGCCCTTCGAGGGCGAGTCGATGACGCAGCTCATGTTCGCCATCGCGAGCAACCCGCACCCGCACATCCGCGAGATCAACCCCGCCCTGCCGCCGTGGATCGACGAGATCATCGACCGGGCGCTCGCCAAGGACGTGACCAAGCGCTACCAGACGGGCGCCGAGTTCGCCGAGGCGATCCGGCAGGCCCGCAAGGGCGGCGCCGCCGCCTCGGTCGATGTCGCTCTCTGAGCCCGGGGCGAAGCGCGAGCCCCTGCACCGCCGGCGCATCGAGATCACCGGCTACCGGCGCGAGGACGGCCTCTACGACATCGAGGGGCGCCTGAACGACGCGAAGGACGTGCCCTTCACCGTGGGCGGCATCGAGCGGGCGCCGGGCGAGGCCATCCACACGATGTGGCTTCGCCTCACGGTGGACCGCGAGCTCCACATCGTCGACGCGGAGGCCTGCACGGAGGCGATGCCCTACCGCGGCACCTGCCAGGCAATCGCGCCGGACTACCGCAAGCTCGTGGGCCTCAGGATCGGCCCGGGCTACCTGCGCCACGTGAAGGAGCTGCTGGGCGGCGTGCGCGGCTGCACGCACCTCACGGAACTGGCCGGGTCCCTCGCGACCGCGGCCTTCCAGACCTTCGCCGGCCAGGGCCTCATGCCCGCCGACCGGCGGCCCCCGCAGCTCGACCGCTGCCACGCCCTGGACACGCACGGGGAGGCGGTCGCCCGCTTCCACCCGAAGTGGTACCGGGGGCCCGCGGCGGTTTCCGACGCGGGCGCCGGCGAGACGATCTAGCGCAGCACGCGCGCGAGCGTGAGGCGCTCGAAGGCCGCCGGCGCGCAGGGCCGGCCGAACAGGTAGCCCTGCGCCTCGTCGCACCCCATCGCCGCCAGGCGCGAGGCCTGGCCCTCGCTCTCCACGCCCTCGGCCATCGCCCGCATGCCCAGCGTGTGGGCGAGCGCCACCACGGCGCGCACGATCGCCAGGGCGTCCTCGGCGTGCGCCATGTCGCGCACGAAGGTCTGGTCGATCTTGAGCCGGTCGAGCGGGAAGTGGCGCAGGTAGGCGAGGCTCGACAGGCCCGTGCCGAAGTCGTCGATCGCCAGGTGCACCCCCAGGTCGTGCAGCTCCTCCAGCCGGCGGATCGGCGGGGCCGAGTGCTCCATGATCGCGGTCTCGGTCATCTCGAGCTCGAGCAGGGCGGGCGGCAGGCCCGAGGCCGCGAGCGCCGCGGTGACGACGTCGACGAAGTCGGGCTGGCGGAACTGCAGCGCGGAGACGTTCACCGCGATGCGCCGCACCGCGATGCCCTGGCGCAGCCACGCCATCGCCTGGCGGCACGCCTCGCGCAGCACCCACTCGCCGATCGGCGCGATGAAGCCGCCTTCCTCGGCGATGCGGATGAAGCGCGCCGGGGCGACGTCCCCCAGCACCGGATGGTGCCAGCGCGCCAGGGCCTCGGCGCCGGCGAGCTCGCCCGTGGCGAGGTCCACCTGCGGCTGGAACGCGAGGCTCAGCTGGCCGCGCTCGATCGCGTGGCGCAGGTCCGCCTCGAGCGCGATGCGCTCGACGGCGCGGCGGTTCATCTCCTCGGAGAAGAACTGGTAGCGGTTGCGGCCGGTGGACTTCGCCGCGTACATCGCGGCGTCGGCGTTGCGCAGCAGCGTGTCCAGGTCCGCCCCGTTCTCGGGCGAGACGGCGATGCCCACGCTCGCGGTGAGCTCGATGTTGCGCCCCTCCAGGCGGAAAGGCTGCGCCGCGGCCTCGAGCAGCTTGGAGGCCACGCGCGCGGCGAGGTCGATCTTCTCCACGTCCGGCAGCAGCACGACGAACTCGTCCCCGCCCAGGCGCCCGAGCGTGTCGGACTCGCGCACCTGGCCCTGCAGGCGCCGCGCGAGCTCCACGAGCAGGCGATCGCCCGCGGAATGGCCGAGGGTGTCGTTCACGTCCTTGAAGTGGTCCAGGTCGAGGAAGAGCAGGGCGACCAGCCGGGATTCGCGGTGCGCGCGCGCCAGGGCCATCTTCGTGCGGTCGGCGAGCAGCGTTCGGTTGGGCAGGTCGGTGAGCAGGTCGTGCTGCGCGAGGTGGCGGATGCGCTCCTCGGCGCGCTTTCGCTCCGACACGTCCATGAAGAGGGCCACGTAGTGGGTGGTCTCGCCCGCCTCGCCCCGCACCGCGCTGATCGAGGCGCTCTGCGGGTACACCTCGCCCGACTTGCGCCGGTTCCACAGCTCGCCCTGCCAATGGCCGTCGACCCCGAGCGTGGCCCAGAGCGACTCGTAGAAGGCGCGGTCCTGCCGGCCCGAGGCGAGCAGGCTGGGGTTGCGCCCGAGCACCTCGTCCTGCGCGAAGCCCGTGATCTCGCTGAAGGCGCGGTTCACCGCGAGGATGGCCGGGGTGTGGTCGGTGATGACGATGCCCTGCCGGCTCGTGTCGAACACGCGCGCGAGCAGGCGCAGCTGTTCCACCGCGCGCCGCTCCTCCGTGATGTCGCGGCCGATGTAGAGGAGCGTCTCCACGCGGCCCTCGCGGTTCATCTCGGGCGCCACGCGCACGTCGAACCAGGCCTCGCCCCCGCCCGGGCGCGCCAGCCGGATGGACCGGCGCGCGTCGCGCCGGGTGCGGATCACCTCGGCGGCGAGGGCCTGCGCCTGCGCCATGTAGCCCGCATCGAGCGCCAGTTCGTCGTGCAGCCGGCCCAGGAGCGCGTCGCGCGGCACCGGCAGGTAGCGCTCGATGCTGGGATTGATGTAGAGCACGCGCCCCTCGAGGTCGACGCGGCCGATCACGTCCGGCGCGTTCTCCGCCAGCGCGCGGAACTCCTGCTCGTGCCGGCGCAGGGCCATCTCGGCCTGGCGGCGATCGCTCACGTCGCGCGCGGAGCCGGCGATTCCCGCGGGGGCGCCGCTCGCGTCGTAGACGGGCGAGGCGAAGGACTCGAACCAGTGCTGGCTGCCGTCCGGTGCGACCATCGGGAACTCGGCGCGCAGCGTGGCGCCCTCGCGCAGGACCCGCTCGTCGTGCTCGCGGATGCTGCGGGCGCCCTCGGGCGGGAAGATCTCGTCCGCCGTTCGCCCGACGATGTCCGCCGCGCGCACGCCCATCACCTGCTCGTACCGTCGGTTCACCGCGATGAAGCGGCCGTCGCGATCCTTGAGCCAGGCCAGGTCGGGCAGGCCGTCGAGCAGCGCCTTCTGGCGGCCCTGCGCCTCGCGCAGCGCCAGTTCAGCCGCGTGCAGCGTGGTGAGGTCGCTGATCGCGCCGACCACGACCTGCGTGCCGCCCCAGTCCACCGGTGAGGAGATCACGACCCGGGCCTGGAAGACGGAGCCGTCCGCGCGCGCCATGCGGTGCTCGAACTCCAGGCCGTGCGGGTGGCGGCCCGACGTGATCTCGAGCATCCGGCGGCCCATGGCTTCCCAGGCCTCGTCGTCGGGATGCGTGAGGCGGGTGGACTTGCCGACCAGCTCGGCGCGGCCCCGCTGGAAGAGCCGCTCGGCGGCCGGGTTGCAGTCGACGATCAGGCGGTCGGTGCCCACCACGAGCACGGCCTCCTCGAGGGAGGCGAACGTGAGCCGCAGCAGCGCGTCGGTGGATTCGCGCGCGAGCTCCGCCTGGCGCCGCGCGGTGACGTCGTTCACGAACGAGACGATCAGCTCGGGCTCCGGGCCCGCATCCCAGTGGATGGTGAGCACCACCTCGGCCAGGAAGCGGCTGCCGTCGCGGCGCAGGTGCCACGCCTCGAACGCGGCCGAGCGCTCGCGGCGCGCGTAGGCGCCGTCGATGATCGACTGGATGCGGACGTCGTCCGCCGGGTCGAGCATCTCGCGGGCGTGCCGGCCGGCGAGGCTCTCGCGCGGCTCGCGCATCATCGCGGCGAAGGCCGGGTTCACGTCGAGCAGGGTTCCGCGGGCATCGAGCTGCGCGACGCCGAGCGCGGCATGCTCGAACATCGTGCGGAAGCGCCGTTCGCTTCCCTGGAGGGCCGCCAGCGCCTCGACGCGGTCCTGGATGCTCAGGCACGTGAAGATGATCGCCGAGTGCGGGTCGCCGGCATCCACCGCGCGGCCCTGCACCTGCACCCAGAGCAGGCTGCCGTTCCTGCGCCGCAGCCTCACGTCCCCGCGGAATGCGCGGCCTGCCTCGATCTCGGGATAGGCGAGCCGCCCGAAGGCCTCGAATTCCTCCGCCGACGCGTAGGCCATGGCCGTCGTGCGGCCGAGCAGCTCCTGGCTCTCGTAGCCGAGCATCTCGCACAACGCGGGATTCACGCGGAAGATGCGCCGGTCGCGCAGCACGACGATGCCCACGCTCGCGCTCGCGAGGATGGACTCGGCCAGGCGCAGCGCCTCGCGCACGCCGGTCGAGGTGGCCGACGGGTCCGGCAGGGCGCTGCCGAGCCCGCGCAGGCGCAGGAACGCCAGTCCGTCGTCGCCGGGGACGGCGCGACGGCTCGCGAAGACCGGCACGCTCGTGCCGTCGGGCCGGCGCAGGTGCGTCGGCAAGGGGGCGCGGCCCTCGCCGGTCGGCAGGGGCGCGTCGATCTCCCAGTCGGCGAGCGTGCGTCGCTCGGCCTGGGGGCGAGTCGCGCCGGCGAGCGCGAGGAAGGAGGCGTTCGCGTCCACGAACCGCCCCTGCGCATCGACCACGAGCAGGGCGTCGGAAGCGCTGTCGAACAGCCTTCTCGGGATCGACACGTCCGGCTGCCCCGGGTCCAGGGGCGTCGCTTCGGTCATCGGGACCTCACCCCGCGCGAGGTGCGCCGAGCCAGTGTGCGTCAGGTCCCTGCCGTGCCCTTGCGCCGGATCAAGCCCTTGGCGGGCGTGCGGCGGACGCCTCGCTGCCGCGGCAGCAGGTCTCCGGCGGACCGGGGCGGCCGTAGAGGTAGCCCTGGGCCTCGTCGCAGCCCATGGCGGCGAGCGCGGCGGCCTCCTCCGCGGTCTCGACCCCCTCGGCGATCACGCCGAATCCCAGGCTGTGCCCGAGCTGGACGATGCCCTCGAGCAGGCGCGCCGCTTTCGGGCCGCGCGAGAGGTCGCGCACGAACGACTGGTCGATCTTCAGCCGGTCGACCTGGAAGTGGCGCAGGTACGACAGGCTGGAGAAGCCCGTGCCGAAATCGTCGATGGCGATGCGCACCCCGAGCGAGGCGAGCGCCTCCAGGCGCGGGCGCACGTCGGCCGAGTCCATCAGGACGCTCTCGGTCACCTCGATCTCGAGCGCGGAGCCGGGCAGCCCGGTCTCGGCGAGCACCTCGCGCACGAGGTCGGGGAAGTCGCCCTGGCGCACCTGCAGCGCCGAGACGTTCACGGCGATGCGGCCGGCGAGCGTGCCCGCATCGCGCCACTTGCGCGCCTGGCGGCACGCCTCGCGCAGCACCCACACGCCCACCGGCAGGATGAGGCCGCTGTCCTCGGCGATGGGGATGAAGCGGGCAGGCGAGACGGCCCCGTGCACCGGGTGGTTCCAGCGCAGCAGCGCCTCGGCGCCGGAGATCTCCCCGGTGGCGAGCGAGACCTGCGGCTGGTAGGCGAGCCAGAGCTGGCCGCGCTCGATCGCCCGGCGCAGGTCGTTCTCGAGCGCGTAGCGCTCGAGCGCGCGCGCGTTCATTTCCTGCGAGTAGAAGGCGAAGCGGCTGCGGCCGGCGGACTTGGCCGCGTGCATCGCCGCCTCGGCGTTGCGAACCAGCGCGTCCAGGTCCTGCCCGTTCTCGGGGAAGATGCCGATGCCCACGCTCGCGGTGAGCAGCACCTCGTGGCCCTCGACGTGGAAGGCACGCGAGGCGGCCTCGATCAGCTTGCCCGCCACGCGGGCGGCGTCCTCCACCGAGGCGAGGTCGGCCATCAGCACGACGAACTCGTCGCTGCCCAGGCGGCTCACCGTGTCGGAGCCGCGCACCGCGAGCGCCAGGCGCCGGGCCAGCTCCTGCAGCACGCCGTCGCCCACCGGGGGGCCGAGCGAATCGTTCACGACCTTGAAGTGGTCGAGGTCCAGGAAGAGCAGCGCGGCGCCTCCCCGGGCGCGCTGCGCGCGCGCGAGCGCGACCGCGGCCCGGTCGCGCAGCAGCGCGCGGTTGGGCAGGTCGGTGAGCAGGTCGTGCTGCGCGAGGTGGCGGATGCGCGCCTCGGTCTGCTTGCGCTCGGTGACGTCCATGAGCAGCGCCACGTAGTTCGTGACGCGCCCGTCGTCGTCCTTCACCGCGGAGATGTGCAGCGATTCGGGGAACACCTCGCCGTCCTTGCGGCGGTTCCACACCTCGCCCGCCCAGTGCCCGTCCTGCGCGAGGCTCGCCCACAGGTCCGCGTAGAAGCGCCTGTCGTGGCGGCCTGAGGAGAGGAAGGAGGGGTTGCGGCCGGCGACGTCCTCCCACGCGTAGCCCGTCATCTCGGTGAACGCCTGGTTCACCGCCACGATGGCGGGCGTGGCGTCCGTGATCAGGATGCCCTGGCGGCTCGCGGTGAACACCTTGGCGAGCAGGCGCAGCTGCTCCTGCTCGGCCTTCCGCTGGCTCACGTCGCGCAGGATGCCGATCACGAACTGCGGCGCGCCGTCGGCGCCGGGCACCACGGAGGCGTTGACCTCGACGGGGAAGCGCCGCCCGCCGCGCGAGACGGCGCGCAGCTCGTGCGTCTCCCGCCCGCCGCCGGCGATCACGTCCGCGAGGCGGCGCGCGGCCTCCGTGCGGTCGCCCTCGGCCAGGTAGTCGAGGAAGCTCTCGCCCTGGAAGCTCGCGGGCTCGCCCGGCCCGAAGAGCTGCGCGGCGCGGCCGTTCACCATCACGAGCGTGCCGTCGGGGCGGGCGACCGCGATGCCGTCGGCGGAGGTCTCGACCAGGGTGCGGTAGCGTTCCTCGCTCTCGGTGAGGCGCGCGAGCGCCGCCCGCTGCTCGGTGATGTCGCGGGCGATCCACAGCACCGTGGCGACCTGCCCGTCCGCGCCGGGCTCGGGCGTGGCGGTCCCGTCGAACCACCAGGCGCGGCCCTGGTGCTCGAAGCGCACCTCGCGGCGCAGGGCCTCGCCCGTGGCGAAGACCTCGTCGGTGAGGGCGAGCACGCGGGCGTTGTATTCGGCGGGGAAGGGCAAGTCCTCCTGCCGCCGGCCGATGAAGGCCTCCCCCGGGATGCCGCAGTAGTGCTGCACCGCGGGATTCACGTAGAGCAGGACATGCCCGCGGTCCACGCGGATGATCACGTCGCGCGCGTGCTCGGCGAGCGTGCGGAAATCCCGCTCGTGCCGGCGCAGCAGGGCCTCGGACTCGCGTCGCGCGTCCAGGGGCTCGAAGGACCAGAGCGCGCCGCTCGCCCGCTCGCCGACCGAGATCGGCCGGATCGTGATCTCGGCCCAGCGCGCGGTGCCGTCGGCCAGGCGCAGCGGGAACGAGGCGCTGAAGGGCTCGCCCCGGTCCAGGCGCTCGTTGGCCGCGCCGCGGAAGGCCTCGTACCCGTCGGGGAACTCCAGGAAATCGGCGGGATGGCGCCCGGCGAGCGCCTCGGGACGGTGGCCGAAGGCGCGCACGAAGGCGGGATTGGCCCGCTCGATGCGCGAGCGGCGCACGTAGAGCGCGGGCGTGGCCGTCGCGTCGAACAGCGCCGCGGCGCCCGGGAAGACGGGAACCTCGGCGGGCGCGGGCCCGGGGACGGCCATGGGGTCGATCGGCATGCGCGTGCGCTTCTCTCTTCGTCGGGCTCTGGCCGGGGCGCGCGCTCTCGGGTCCGCGTCCCCGGCGGCCATGATGCCCCGGGTGGCCGGGCGCGCGTTGAGCGCTGTCAATCGCGCGCGGACGGCGTGACCTGGGTCAACGAAGGGCCGGTCGGGCGGGCTGCTAGAATGTCGCGGCGTCCTCCCCATCGCCTCCCCCCGAGAAGACCATGAACATCCACGAGTACCAGGGCAAGGAAATCTTTCGCAAGTTCGGCGTCCCCACCCCCCGCGGCGTGCCCGCCTTCACGGTCGAGGAGGCCGTCAAGGCGGCCGAGTCGCTCGGCGGCAAGGTGTGGGTCGTGAAGGCCCAGATCCACGCCGGCGGCCGCGGCAAGGGCGGGGGCGTGAAGGTCGCCAAGTCGCTCGCCGAGGTGCGCGAGCTCGCCGGGAAGATCCTGGGCATGACGCTCGTCACGCACCAGACCGGGCCGGCCGGGCGCCTGGTGAAGCGCCTGCTGGTCGAGGAGGGCGCGGACATCCGCAAGGAGCTGTACGTCGCCATGGTGGTCGACCGCGCCACGCAGCGCGCGACGCTCATGGCCTCCTCCGAGGGCGGCATGGACATCGAGGAGGTCGCCGAGCACACCCCCGAGAAGATCCACCGCGTCGCCATCGACCCGACCACGGGCCTGAAGGACGCCGAGGCCGAGGACGTCGCGAGGAAGATCGGCGTGCCCGAGGGCTCGGTCGCCCAGGCCCGCGACCTGCTGAAGAACCTCTACCGCGTCTTCGACGAGTGCGACTGCTCCCTGGCCGAGGTGAACCCGCTCATCGTGACGGGCGAGGGCCGGGTCGTCGCGCTGGACGCCAAGCTCAACTTCGACTCGAACGCCCTCTTCCGCCACCCCGACATCGTGGCCTACCGCGACCTGGACGAGGAGGACCCGGCCGAGGTCGAGGCCTCGAAGTTCGACCTGTCCTACATCTCGCTCGAGGGCAACATCGGCTGCCTGGTGAACGGCGCTGGCCTCGCGATGGCCACCATGGACACGATCAAGCTCTACGGCGGCGCGCCCGCCAACTTCCTCGACGTGGGCGGCGGCGCCACCGAGGAGAAGGTGACCGAGGCCTTCAAGATCATGCTCAAGCGCCCCGGCCTCAAGGCGATCCTGGTGAACATCTTCGGCGGCATCATGAAGTGCGACACCATCGCGAACGGCGTGGTGGCCGCGGCCAAGGTGACCGGCCTCAAGGTGCCGCTCGTCGTGCGCCTGGAGGGCACGAACGTGGACCTCGGCAAGAAGATCCTCGCCGACTCGGGGTTGCCGATCATCTCGGCCACCGACATGGGCGATGCGGCCTCGAAGGTCGTCGCGGCGGCAAGAGGTTGAACGGGACAAGGACAAGGAAAACGACATGAGCATCCTGATCAACAAGGACACCAAGGTCATCACGCAGGGCATCACGGGCAAGACCGGCCAGTTCCACACCAAGATGTGCCGCGAGTACGCGAACGGGAAGAACTGCTTCGTGGCCGGCGTGAACCCGAAGAAGGCGGGCGAGGACTTCGAGGGCATCCCGATCTACGGCACCGTCGCCGAGGCGAAGAAGCAGACCGGCGCCACCGTCTCCGTGATCTACGTGCCGCCGCCCTTCGCGGCCGCGGCCATCGACGAGGCGGTCGAGGCGGACCTGGACCTCGTCATCTGCATCACCGAGGGCATCCCCGTGCGCGACATGATCCGCACGCGCGAGAAGATGCGCGGGCGCAAGACGCTGCTGCTCGGGCCCAACTGCCCCGGCACCATCACGCCAGACGAGATCAAGATCGGCATCATGCCCGGCCACATCCACCTGAAGGGCCGCATCGGCGTGGTCTCGCGCTCGGGCACGCTCACGTACGAGGCGGTGGGCCAGCTCACCGCCCTGGGCCTGGGCCAGTCCTCGGCCGTGGGCATCGGCGGCGACCCGGTCAACGGGCTCAAGCACATCGACGTGCTCAAGCTCTTCAACGACGATCCCGGCACCGACGCGGTCATCATGATCGGCGAGATCGGCGGCACGGCGGAGGAGGAGGCCGCGCGCTGGGTGAAGGCGAACATGCGCAAGCCGGTGGTCGGCTTCATCGCCGGCGTCACGGCGCCCGCGGGCAAGCGCATGGGCCACGCCGGCGCGATCATCTCCGGCGGCAAGGGCACCGCGCAGGAGAAGCTCGCGGTGATGGAGGAATGCGGCATCAAGGTGACGCGCAATCCCGCGGAGATGGGCAAGCTGCTGAAAAGCGTGCTCTGACCGGCGCCCGAGCGTCGGGAGGCGAGCCCCCGGGGCGGGGCGCGGGGGCTTGAGGCCCGGCGCGCCCCGCCCCGGGCCGCTTGACACGGGTCAAGCCCAAACGCCCGTTCGTTTCTGTAGTCTGGACGCCTGATTCCCCAGCCTTGGCCGCGCCGCCGGGGCCCGGGCCCGAAGAAGCCGCCAGCCAAGCCGGTTTCGCGACACGAGACACCGAGCACGCCATGAACGAGCCCGTCGCCATCCCGCTTTCGAAGATCCGCCGCGCCCGACCGCTGCCCAAGGGCCGCGCCATCGACCCGGCCGCCCGCGCCGACATCGAGGCGCTGCTGGGGGAGGCGCCACGGGCGCCCGAGTACCTCATCGAGAACCTGCACAAGGTCCAGGACAGGTACGGGCACCTGGGCGCCGCGCACCTGGCCGCGCTCGCCGAGGCGATGAAGCTCTCGCAGGCGGAGGTCTTCGAGGTCGCCACGTTCTACCACCACTTCGACGTGGTGAAGGAAGGCGAGGGCGCGCCGCCCGCGATCACCGTGCGCGTGTGCGAGACGCTCTCGTGCCAGATGGCCGGCTCCGCAGGCCTGCTCGAGCGGCTGCGCTCGACGCTCGGCCGCGCGGTGCGCGTCGTCGCCGCGCCCTGCCTGGGCCGTTGCGAGGAGGCGCCGGCCGTGTCCGTGGGCCAGAACGCCTTCGGCCATGCCACGGCCGAGAAGGTGGCCACGGCGGTGAAGGAGGGCCTGGTGAAGGCCCCGGCCACGGGCCACATGGGCTATGACGAGTACCTCGCGCACGGCGGCTACCAGACGTGGCGGCAATGCGCGGTCGGCGAGCGCGACGTCGAGTCCGTGATCAAGGCGATGGAGGATTCGGGCCTGCGCGGCCTGGGCGGGGCGGGCTTCCCGGCCGGCCGCAAGTGGCGGATCGTGCGCGCCGAACCCGGCCCGCGGCTCATGGCGGTCAACATCGACGAAGGCGAGCCCGGCACGTTCAAGGACCGCTACCACCTCGAGCGCAGCCCCCACCGCTTCATCGAGGGGATGCTGATCGCCGCCTGGGCCGTCGGCATCGAGGACATCTACGTCTACCTGCGCGACGAATACCACGCCTGCCGGCGCATGCTCGAGCAGGAACTGGCGCTCCTGCGGGCCCGGCCCCCCGCGCCGCTGCCGCGCATCCACCTGCGCCGGGGCGCCGGCGCGTACATCTGCGGCGAGGAGTCCGCGATGATCGAATCGATCGAGGGCAAGCGCGGCATGCCGCGCCTGCGCCCGCCCTACGTGGCGCAGGTCGGCCTCTTCGGCCGCCCCACCCTCGAGCACAACATGGAGACCCTCTACTGGGTGCGCGACCTGATCGAGCGCGGCCCCGGGTGGTTCACGAGCCAGGGCCGCAACGGCCGCACGGGCCTCAGGTCCTTCTCGGTGTCCGGGCGCGTGCGAAAGCCCGGCGTGCACCTCGCGCCGGCGGGCATCTCCGTGAAGGAGCTCATCGCCGAATACGCGGGCGGGATGCTGGACGGACACGAGTTCTACGCGTACCTGCCGGGCGGGGCCTCCGGCGGCATCCTCCCGGCCTCGATGGGCGACATCCCGCTCGATTTCGACACGCTGCAGCCGCAAGGGTGCTTCATCGGGTCCGCGGCGGTGATCGTCCTGTCGAAGCACGACAAGGCGCGCGAGGCGGCGCTCAACCTGATGCGGTTCTTCGAGGACGAGTCCTGCGGGCAGTGCACGCCGTGCCGCGTGGGCACCGCGAAGGCCGCGCAGCTGATGCAGGCCCCGAAGTGGGACGCGGCGCTGCTCGAGGAACTCTCGCAGGCGATGGCCGATGCCTCCATCTGCGGCCTGGGGCAGGCGGCGCCCAATCCCATCCGGTGCGTCATCAAGCACTTTCCGCACGAGATTTGAACTGTCCTCGCGCGCGACGACCCAAAGACGGGGACACGGATGAACACGGATGAACACGGATCAAATCGAATGGAGCGTCACGAACGGAACGGAACCGCGGCACGGAAAAGGACCGCGCGAATGGCGAGCCATTGATGCACGATCGGGCCCGGGCGCCGATCGCCCGCCATGAATCCATCCGTGTTCATCCGTGTTCATCCGTGTGCTCAAGGGGTACCAGACAATGAAGATGAACGAGCCGGTGGGCGAAGCCGAAGTCATCGACTTCAGGCTGAACGGTGAAACGGTCTCGGCCCGCGCGGGCGAGACCATCCTCCAGGCGGCCGGGCGCCACGGCGTCGAGATCCCGCACCTTTGCTACAAGGACGGCCTGCGCCCGGACGGCAACTGCCGCGCCTGCGTGGTGGAGATCAAGGGCGAGCGCGTCCTCGCCCCTTCCTGCTGCCGCCAGCCGGCCAAGGGCATGGAAGTCTCGAGCGATTCCGCGCGCGCCGTGCATTCGCAGAAGATGGTGCTCGAGCTGCTCGCGAGCGACGCGCCGCAGGCCGACCTCAAGCCCGGCGCGAACGAGCTGGGCCACTGGCGCGCCAGGCTGGGCGTGGGCAAGCCGCGCTTCGAGCCTCGCCACCAGCCCCGGCAGGACGCCTCGCACCCGGCGATGTGGGTGAACCTCGACGCCTGCATCCAGTGCACGCGCTGCCTGCGCGCCTGCCGCGAGGAGCAGGTGAACGACGTGATCGGCTATTCCTGGCGCGGGTCGGAGGCGAAGATCACCTTCGACTTCGACGACCCGATGGGCGAGTCCACGTGCGTGGCCTGCGGCGAGTGCGTGCAGGCCTGCCCCACCGGCGCGCTCGCCCCCGCGAAGATGGCCTACCAGGTGAAGGCGGACAAGACCGTCGACTCCGTCTGCCCCTTCTGCGGCGTGGGCTGCCAGCTCACCTACCACGTGAAGGACAACACGATCGTGCGCGTGGAGGGCCGCGACGGCCCCGCCAACCACGACCGGCTGTGCGTGAAGGGGCGCTTCGGCTTCGACTACGCGCACCATCCCCACCGCCTCACGAAGCCGCTCATCCGCAAGCCGGGCGCGCCCAAGCACGGCGAGTTCACGGTCGACCCCACGCGCTGGCGCGAGGTGTTCCGCGAGGCCACGTGGGACGAGGCGCTCGCGCTCGCCGCCGGGGGCCTCGCGAGGATCCGCGACGCGCACGGCGGCACGGCGCTCGCCGGCTTCGGCAGCGCCAAGGGCTCGAACGAGGAGGCCTACCTCTTCCAGAAGCTGGTGCGCACGGGCTTCGGCTCGAACAACGTCGACCACTGCACGCGCCTGTGTCACGCCTCGAGCGTCGCGGCGCTGCTCGAGGGCATCGGCTCGGGCGCGGTGTCCAACCAGGTCTCCGACGTCGCCAAGGCCGAGGTCATCTTCCTCATCGGCTCCAACCCCACGTCGAACCACCCGGTGGCCGCCACGTGGATCAAGAACGCGGTGAAGCGCGGCGCGAAGCTCGTGGTGGCCGACCCGCGCCGCACGGAGATCGCGCGCCACGCCTGGCGCGTGCTGCAGTTCAAGCCCGACATGGACGTGGCGCTGCTCAACGCGCTCATCTTCACGATCCTCGAGGAGAACCTCGTGGACCCGGCGTTCATCCGCACCCGCACCACGGGGTTCGAGGCGCTCAAGGAGAACGCGAAGGGCTTCAGCCCCGAGGCGATGGCGCCGCTGTGCGGCATCCCCGCGCAGACGATCCGCGAGGTGGCGCGGGCGTACGCGAGCTCGAAGGCCTCGATGATCCTGTGGGGCATGGGCATCTCGCAGCACGTGCACGGGACGGACAACGCGCGCTGCCTCATCGCGCTCACGCTCATGACCGGCCAGATCGGCAAGCCCGGCTCGGGCCTGCACCCGCTGCGCGGCCAGAACAACGTGCAGGGCGCCTCGGACGCGGGCCTCATCCCGATGATGTTCCCGGACTACCAGCGCGTGGACAACCCGGAGGCGAACGCGCGCTTCGAGAAGTACTGGGGCACGGCGCTCGACCGGAAGCCCGGCCTCACCGTCGTCGAGATCATGGACGCGGCGTGCGAGGGGAAGATCCGCGGCATGTACGTGATGGGCGAGAACCCCGCGATGTCCGATCCCAACGCGCACCATGCGCGCGAGGGTCTCGCGAGGCTCGAGCACCTCGTGGTCCAGGACATCTTCCTCACGGAGACGGCCTACCTCGCGGACGTCGTGCTGCCCGCATCGGCGTGGCCGGAGAAGACCGGCACGGTCACCAACACCGACCGCATGGTGCAGATGGGCCGGCGCGCGCTCGAGATGCCGGGCGATGCGCGCCAGGACCTGTGGATCCTCCAGCAGCTCGCGAAGGGACTGGGCCTCGACTGGGACTACCAGGGCCCCGAGAGCGGCGTGGCGCAGGTGTACGAGGAGATGCGCGGGGCGATGAACTCGATCGGCGGCATCTCGTGGGAGCGCCTCGAGGAACACTCGAGCGTCACCTACCCCTGCCGCACCGAGGAGGATCCCGGCCAGAGCGTGGTCTTCACCGACCGGTTCCCCACGAAGGACGGCAAGGCGAGGTTCGTCCCGGCCGACCTCATCCCGGCCGACGAGCGGCCCGATGGCGAGTACCCGTTCGTGCTCATCACGGGCCGGCAGCTCGAGCACTGGCACACCGGGTCCATGACGCGCCGCGCCTCCGTGCTCGACGCCCTCGAGCCGCGCGCGGTGGTGTCGATGCACCCGCTCGACCTCGAGGCGATCGGCGCGCGCGGCGGGGACGTGATCACCGTCGCCTCGCGCCGCGGCAGCATCTCGCTCGCCGCCCGCGCCGACGAGGGCACCCCGCGCGGCAGCGTCTTCATCCCCTTCGCCTACTACGAGGCGGCGGCCAACCTGCTCACCAACCCGGCGCTCGACCCCTTCGGCAAGATCGCGGAGCTCAAGTACTGCGCGGTGAAGGTGGGCAAGGGCGGCACCCTGGCCGAGCTCGCGACCTACGGCGGCGGCCAGTCCTTCGCGGACGCCGGGGCGGGCTGAGCCGCCGCCCATGGCACAATCGCCGCGATGGACAACCCCGTTCCCGCGCGCGGCGCGAGCGTCGAGCTGGTCGAGATCACCGCCGCGAACTACCGCGAGGCCTTCGGGCTGAAGGTCCATCCCGGGCAGGAACGGTTCGTCGCGTCCAACGCGGTGTCGATCGCCCAGGCGCACTTCCATCCCGAGGCGTGGTTTCGCCTCGTCCGGGCCGGCGGCGTGCCGGTGGGCTTCGCGATGCTCGAGGACTGGGGCCTGTGCCCCGGGAAGGCGCCGCCCGACTGGCGCAGCGAGCCCTACGTGGCCCTGTGGCGGTTCATGATCGATGCGCGGTACCAGGGCCTGGGCTTCGGGCAGGAGGCGCTCCGCCAGCTCGTCGCGCACGCGCGCGGCCGCCCCGGGGCGAGGGCGATGCTCCTGAGTTTCGTGGAGGCCCCGGGCAGCCCGGAGGCCTTCTACCGGCGCCTGGGGTTCGAGCGCACGGGCGAGGTGGCCGAGGGCGAGCAGGTGATGCGCCTGGCATTCTGAAGGCGGCGTTCGGTGGCAAGCGGGACAACAACCGGAGGAGAGAAACCATGAACAGGATCGGACGGGCCTTGCTGGCGGCCCTCGTGCTTTCGCTGCCCGCGGGCCTCGCGCTCGCGCAGGGGGCCTGGCCCTCGAAGACCGTGCGGATCATCGTGGGCTTCCCGCCCGGGGGCTCCACGGACCAGGTGGCACGCGTGCTGGCCGCGCAGCTCACCACGCAGCTCGGGCAGCAGTTCATCGTCGAGAACCGCACGGGCGCCTCCGGGTCGATCGGCGCCGGTGCGGTGGCGAGCGCCCCGCCCGACGGCGCCACCTTCGGGCTGGTGTTCGACACGCACGGCGTGAACCCCTCCCTGATCCCGAACATGCCCTTCAGCACGACGAAGGACCTCGCCTCGGTGATGCTCATCGGCGTCTCGCCCATGGCGATCGTCGCGCACGCCTCGCAGCCCTACAAGGACTTCCGGGAGGCGCTCGCGGCCGCGAAGGCGAAGCCCGGCAGCGTCGCGATCGGCTCGGTCGGCTCCGGCAGCCTGGGGCACCTGGCCGTGGCGCAGATCGGCAACCTGCTGAACCTCGAGCTCACGCACGTGCCCTACCGCGGCGGCGGGCCGCTCATGACCGACGCCGTCGGCGGCCAGGTGCCGCTCGCGATCGGCACGGTGTTCCTGGTGAACCCGCACGTGAAGGCCGGCAAGGTGAGGGCGCTCGCGGTGACCTCGGAGAAGCCCTCGCCGACGATGCCCGGGGTGGGCACGGTGGCCGAGCAGGGCGTGC
>JBGAOO010000368.1:0-3079 GCA_044221765.1 Usitatibacteraceae bacterium
GGCGAGGTCCGCGGCGTGCCTCTGGCTCTCCGCGGCCAGGCGGCTCTCCTCGGCGGCGAGCGCCGGGAGCGAGGCGCGCGCGGTGGCGAGCTTCGGGACCCAGTCGCCCTGCTCCGCCGACAGCTTCGCCTGCTCGGCCTTGGTGCCGGCGAGCTTCTGCTGCGGATCGGCCACGGCGAGCGAGGCGATGTCTCGCTCGAGCGTGGCGAGGCGCCCGGCGATCGCGGCGAGGCGTCCTTCGGCCTGCTTGACCGCCTGGTCCGCCGCGGACTTGCGCGAGCGCGCCTCGCGCAGCGCCGCGTCCACGGGCTTCTTCACTTCCTCGACCGCCTTGCGCCGCGCGCCGAAGGCCTCGAGGCCGGCGCGCCTTTCCTGCTCGAGCGCCGCCTGCTGCTCGCCGAGCTTGCCCGCGGTCGCGGTGAGCTCGCCCGCCTTCGCCTCGAGCCCGGCCAGCCGGTCGCGGTGCGCCTCGAACGCGGCGAGGTCGACGTCCTCCTCCCAGGCGCGCTGGCCGAGCGCCGCGAGGGCCGCGAGCCGGTCGGCCTCCAGCTTCCGGAGCGCCGTGCGCAGCTTCGAGCGGGCGAGCTTGCGGCCGAGCTCGCGAAAGCCGGCCGAGAGGAAATTGCCGGAGGGGGCGCCGGGTGACGCGGGAGCATCGGACACGTGGGTTTCCTTCCGGAAGTCATCGGCGCGCCCGGCAGGCGGTCGCCGCACGCGGTGCCGCCATTATTCCCGATCCGCGCGCCCGGCGCCCTGCGGAAAAAACGACAGGGTGCGAACCTAGCGCCGCGCGCGCACGCGGGCGCCCTCCGAGAGCTCGTTGCCCGGGTAGAGCACCACTTCGTCGCCTTCGGCGAGGCCCGAGAGGATCTGCGCCTCGCGCGGTCCACGAAGGCCGGTCTCGACGGCCCGCGCCGTCACCCGCCCGGCGACCGCCACGAATGCCGTCCAGCGCCCTTCGCGGCGGAAGAGCGCGCCCAGCGGCACCCGCAGCGCGTCGGCAGCCTCCGCGACGACGATCCTCGCGTCCACGCGATAGGCATCGCCCAGGCCCGGCGGCACCTCGCGCAGGTCGCCCACGACGTACACGCGCTGCTCCTCGACGCCCAGGGCCGAGACCTTGCGGAAGGCGGCCGGCTCGACGGTGCGCACGGTCGCCTCGACGACGCGATCGCCTCCCCAGCCGGTGAGCAGCATGCGCATGCCCGGCTTCACGCGCACCGCGTCGTTGGAGAGCACGTCGACGATCACCTCGAGCGCGGCCGGGTCGCCCACGGTCACGAGGACCGTGCCGGGCTGCACCACGCGCTCGCTCTTTTCCGCCAGGCGCAGCACGCGGCCGGATACCGGCGAAGCCACGGGCACGACGGGCGCCTTCGCGCGCACCGCGGCGAGCGCGGCCTGCGCGGCCTGCGCATCGGCGACGGTGGAGGCCTCGCGCGATTGCGCGGCCCGCAGCGCCGCGGCCTTGGCCTTCTGCGCCGCCTCGGCCTGCTCGAGCGCCTGCTCGGAGACGAACTTGCGCGAGACCAGGTCGGCCAGGCGCTCGCGCTCGCGCCTCGCGAGCACGGCCTCCGCCTCGGCGCCACTCGCGCGCTCGCGCGCCTCGATCACCAGGGCGCGGGCCGACGAAAGCCGCGCCTGCAGCAGGTCGCGGTCGGCTTCGGACAGGGGCAGCGGCGCGAGGGTCGCGACGGTCTCGCCCGCCTTCACCGGGTCGCCCTCGCGAAGGGGCAGGCGCAGCAGCCGGCCCGCCACCGGCGCGGCGATGCCGTAGCGGTCGATGGCGCGCGTCTCGCCATCCTCCTCGATCACCGACTGGATCGGCCCCCGGGTCACGCGGGCCGTCTCGACCGGCAGGGGCTCGGGCCAGGCCCACCAGGCGCCCAGGGCGACAAGGACCGCTGCCGCACCCGCGGCCTGGAACGTGCGTTTCGAGGCGATCATGGAGGCCTCCTTGTCATTCCCGCGCCTTGAGGGCCGCGACGAGGTCCAGGCGCCGCAGGCGCCAGGCGACCAGCGCGCCCGACAGCGCCGCGGCACCCGCCACCGCGGCCATCGACCAGACATAGGTCGCGCCGGTCACCACGTAGGGCATGCGCCAGACCTGCGTGGACAGCATGTGGATGAAGTAGAGCGTGAGCGCGAGGCCGAGCGCGAGCCCGACCGGGAGCCCGGCGACGAGGATCGCGGCCTGCTCGCCCAGCAGCAGGGCGGACGTCTCGGCCTGCGTGAAGCCCAGCACGCGCAGCGTGGCGAGCTCGTAGCCGCGCTCCGAGAGCGAGATGCGGGCGCCGTTGTAGACGAGGCCGAAGGCGATGATGCCGGCGAAGGCGAGGTTGATCGTGTTCATGGTGCCCACGCTGCGCTCGATCATCTCGCCGAAGTGGGCGTGGGCCGCCTCGCGCAGGTTGACGCCGGCCACCAGGGGCAGGGACTTCAGCCGCGCGAACAGGCTCTCGCGCGCGAGGGGGTCGACGCGCAGGTACGCGCCGTTCGCGACGTCGCCCTCGGCGAGCAGGCGGTTCGCCGCCGCGCGCGGCAGGTAGGCGGCGTAGCCGACGGGCTCGTCGACGATGCCCGAGATCGGCAGCCGCAGGTGCTGGCGCGCGCCGGCGAGCACCTCGACCTCGAGCACGTCGCCCGCCTTCGCGCGCAGGGTGTCCGCGATCATCGCGGTGAGCAGGACGCCCTCGGCGTGCAGCGCGTGCGCGCGCGCGTCCACGTCGACCACGCGCCGCAGCGACGCCTCGCCCTCCAGTCCGAAGAGCACCGCGCGCTTGGACCGGTGGCCGTACCGGATGCGGATGGGCACCATGCGGAAGGGCTCGACCGCCAGCACGCCCGGCAGGGCCCGCAGCTCGTTCGCGGCCGAGGGCGATCGCGGGTCCGTGAGCACGACCTGCAGGTCCTCGCGCTGCACGAGCGTGAACTGCCACTGCATCAGGTAGCGCACGCCGTCGAACATCGCCCAGGTCATCACGAGCAGCGAGACCGCGACGCCGATGCCCGCCACGCTGGCCGCGAAGCGAAGGGGCCGGCGCGCGAGGTTCCGGATCACGATGCGCGCGCCCGGCGC
>JBGAOO010000369.1:0-3368 GCA_044221765.1 Usitatibacteraceae bacterium
TCACCGCCACGCGCGGCGCAGGCGCCTTCATGAACGACCGGCGCCTGCGCGTGAGCGGCACCGACCGGCTCGAGGACTCGCTCATCGGCACCGGCTTCCCGTTCCGCGACTTCACGCAGTTCGACGACTACCTGCGCATGTTCGGCAACGTGACGCGCCGCTGCGCGGGCGTGCGCCGCCCCGGCTCGGCCGCCCTCGACCTGGCCTGGGTGGCCAGCGGCCGGACGGACGGGTTCTGGGAAGTCGGCCTGTCGCCCTGGGACATGGCCGCGGGCGCCTTGCTCGTGCGCGAGGCGGGCGGGCTCGTGAGCGACCTCGCGGGCGGCGAGGGCTTCCTGGAGAGCGGCCGCATCGCCGCGGGCAACCCCCGGGTGCACGCCCCGCTGCTGCAGGCGCTGGCCGAGCGCGCCTAGCGCGCCCTGGCCGCTAGGGCGCGACCAGCTCGTAACCCTTCACGCGGAACAGGCGCAGGCACGCCTTCACCATCTTCTCGTCGTAGACGGCGCCCGCGCCGTTCTCGATCTCGTCGAGCGCGGCCGGCAGGCCCAGCCCGGGCCGGTAGGGACGGTGCGAGGACATCGACTCGACCACGTCGGCCACCGCCACGATGCGCGCCTCGATCGAGATGTCGTTGCCCTTGAGGCCGTCGGGATAGCCGCTGCCGTCGAGCCGCTCGTGGTGCTGGAGCGCCACCTGCGCGACCGGCCAGGGGAAATCGATGTCGCGCAGGATCTGGTAGCCCTCGCGGGCGTGCCCGCGAACCATGTCCATCTCCGCCGGGTGCAGCCGCGTGGGCTTCACGAGGATCTCCGTGGGCACCGCGATCTTGCCGATGTCGTGCAGGTAGCCGGCCATGCGCAGGCCCTCGCAGCGGCTCTCGTCCAGGCCCAGCTCCGCGCCGATGGCCGAGGCGAGGTGCCCCGGTTCTCGTGGCCGGCCGTGTAGGGTCGCGGCGACGAGCCGCGACATCATCAAGACGATGGACATCCATCGTCCGGCCCTGCCGCAGGAGGTTCTCGCGCAGTTCGGCCTCGTGCTGCCGGCGCTCGGTCATCCGTGCAGGCGCCGCGAAGCACCGCCGGCGAAGCCATCCCAGGTCAGCGCGTTCGTGCTGGCTCGACCCAGATGGTGCCTTGCCGTTCGCGCGGGCAGCTGGATGTCCGTGGACGCCGACTCGGGCGCGACGAGGATGCCCAGGCGCGTCCCGGTGAGCGGGGAGCGGCCGAAGAGCCGCTCGGCGGCCCCGTTGGCGAAGACGACCTCGCCCGAGGCGTCGACCACCAAGATGCCGTCGGCGATCGTCTCGAAGATGGCCTTGCGCTGCGGGTCGTCCTGCATGGTCCGGGCGCGGCCTAGCGGGGCTGCGTGGGCGAGTCGGCGGCGTCGAAGCCGAGGAGCGACACCACGTCGCTCGAGCGGGAGAGGTCGCCGAGCAGCTTCACCACCGGCAGGGGGCGCTTGCGCACCAGCGTCGGCGTGGCGAACACCTCGTCCTGGAGCGCGAGTTCCGGGCGCGCGATCACGTCCACCACGTCCAGGCGCCAGGAGCCGTCGGGCAGGTTGGCCACGAGCGTGGCGCGCACCTTGGCCGCCAGCTCCACCGAGCCGGGCAGGCCGCCGACGACATAGAGCGTCAGGGAGACCGCGACGGCATTGGGCTCGGGCGTCATCGGGAACTCGCGATCCTCAGCCCGGCGTCGCGCTGCGCGCGATCTCCGCGATCTGGTCCGGGCGCAGCGGCTTGGCGGCCAGCTGGAAGACGAGCCCCTCGCGCCGCGCGGCATCGAGGGACGCGAGGAACTCCTGCGCGAAGGCGGTGACGATGTAGACCTTGATGTCGGGGTAGAGCCGGCTCAGGAGCCGCAGCGTCTCCACGCCGTCGATGCCGGGCATGCGCAAGTCGAGGAAGACGAGGTCCGGCTTGTGCTCGCGGGCGAGCGCCACGCCCGTCTCCCCGTCGGCGGCCGTGCGAACCCGGCTCGCCACTCCCCGAAGCGCGAGCGCGAAGATCTCGCGCACCGCCGCGTCGTCGTCAATGACCAGGACGTCCACCTGAGCTCTTCCCTTCGTATCCGGCATCCCGCGATTGTAGCGTTCCCTGCTCCACCGGTAGGCGGATTTCGAACTTCGCCCCGGCCGCGCTCCCGACGTAGGCGATGTCCCCGCCGGCCACCTGCAGCATGTGCCGCGTGACGGACAGGCCCAGCCCGGTGCCCTCCCCCGGGGCCTTGGTCGTGAAGAAGGGCTGGAAGAGCCTCGCCACGTCGCGTGCGGCGACGCCGGGCCCGTTGTCGCCCACGGTGATCACGACGAAGCCCTCCTCGCGCCGCGCCTGCACCGCGACCTCGCGCGGCCCGTCGTTCGCCGCCGTCGCGTCCACGGCATTGCGCACCAGGTTGAGCATCACCTGGTCGAGCGTGCCTTCGGGGCAGCGGACGGCGGGCAGGTCGGGCGCGACCTCGTGCCGGAAGCGCTCGTCGCGGCTGCGCGGGTCCAGGCGCAGGATGTCTTCGACGCGCCCGACCGAGGCGGCCACGTCGACGACCTCGTGACGGGAGGCGCGCCCGGAGCGCACGAAGATCAGCATGCTGCGCACGATGCGCGCGATGCGCTCGAGCTCCTGCTGGGCGCGGCCGAGCAGCCGCTTCTCCTCGCCCTCGCCCAGGCCCTGCTGGGCCGCCGCCACGAACCCCATCGCCGCCATGAGCGGGTTGTTGATCTCGTGCGAGACCCCGCCCACCATCGTGCCGATGGCCGAGAGCTTCTCCGCCTGCGCCGCGCGCAGCTCCGCCTGGCGCAGCTGCTCGGCGGAGAGGTGCGTCTGCGTGACGTCGGTGAGGTAGCCGTTCCAGATGTCCACCCCGTCCTCGCGCCGGTCGCGGATCGCCTCCGTCTGCAGGTAGCGCAGGCCCCGCCCGGGGACGATGGCGCGGAACTCGGCCCGCCAGGAGCCGACCGCCGGATCGGCCCCGTCGATCGCCCGCAGCAGCGCCTCGCGGTCGTCCGGGTGCACCAGCTCCATGAGGGGGCGCACGCTCCTTTGCACCAGGTCGCGGTCCAGGCCCAGGATGTCGCGCAGGCGCTCGCTCGCGTAGGGGATGCGGTGCGTGCCGTCCGCCTGGCGGTGGTACTGGTAGATGACGCCGGGCACGCGCTCGGCCAGCCCGCGCCGCGCGCGCTGCGCCCGCTCGCGCCCGGCCGCCTCGGCCTGCAGGCGCTCGAGCGAGACCGTCGTCTCGCGCAGGCGCTGGTCCATCGCCACGAGCGCCGAGGCGATCTCGCGCTGGTCCTTGGCCTCCTGCGGCGGGATGTCGAGCCCGCGGGTCTCGGTGTACCGGCGCAGCGCGTGCGTGTTCGCGGCGGCCGGC
>JBGAOO010000021.1:0-26222 GCA_044221765.1 Usitatibacteraceae bacterium
CAGACACTTCCATGAAGGCAACGCATTGCGTTGCGTGCTTCATGAAAGTGTCTGTCCCCTTCAGGGGCAGTCCCCTTCAGGCACCCTTCAGGCAGGTCTTCAGGACCCACGGGAACCTATCGGCCCCTTTGTCGCAATAGCAGGGACAGGCCATCCCCCGAACCGCCCGCCACCGGAGAACCGCCCATGAAGATGCCCGCCGTCCTCGCCCTCGCCAGCCTCGCCCTCGCCAGCGCCTGCGCGAGCGTCAGTCCCTCGCAGACCGCCGCCGCATCCGCGCCGGCGGCCGGCAAGCAGTACTGCTGGAAGCATCGCCTCGTCGTGAACGAAGGCGCCTTCGCCTGCAACTGGGCCCCCAGCGTCGCCGAGGCCTGCCGGTTCGACGAGACGGTCTACATCGCGCAGAAGGCCGTGGAGGCCGAGCCCAGGGACGCGGGCCGCTGCGCGAACGGGCAGTGGCTGGTGAGCGTCACCACGCGCTAGCCGAGCATCGCCTTGCGCCGCGCGAGGCTCGCCGCGGGCCAGTAGCGCTCGCGGTCGTAGTACTCGGGCACCGCCGGCGTGCCCGGCGGCAGCACGACCCAGGGCTGCTTCGACCGCGTGAAGATGTGGATGTCGGGCGGCAGCCGGTCGGGCTCGTCGAGCGTGCCCACGCGCACGAAGCTCGCCTTGTCGCCGGCGCCGGCGTAGTGGCTCCAGAGCGCCAGCCGGCACGTGGGGCAGCGGAAGATGCGCTGGCCCTTGCCGCTGTTGGAAGGCGTGTCCACGCACTCGGGCGCGCCCCGCGTGAGCTCGAGCCGCGTCGACTCGATCAGCGCGTTGAGCGCGAAGGAGGCGCCGCTCTCGCGCTGGCACCAGCGGCAATGGCAGCAATGCACGAAGAGCGGGGCGTCCGTCATGCGGTAGCGCACCGCGCCGCAGTCGCAGCCGCCCTCGAGCGGCTCGAAGTCCGGGGAAATCATCGGGGGGTCCTCCTGTGCGGGTTCATCCGTTCATCGTGTCCGGGCTCTCGCGCAGCCACCGGCGCACCCGGGCCTCGATCGCCTCGAGCGGGGCGGCCGCGTCCACGCGCAGCACGAGCGCCTCGCCCGCGGGCGGCTCGAGCGTGTCGAACTGGCTGTCCACGAGCGCCGGGGAGAAGAAGTGCGCGCGGGCCGACACGCGCTCGCGGGCGGCCTCGCGGCCGATCTCCAGGAACACGAAGCGAAGCCCGGGCGAGGCCGCGCGCAGGCGCTCGCGGTAGGCGCGCTTGAGCGCGGAGCACGCGAGCACCGCGCCCGCCGGATGCCGGCGCAGTTCCTCGCCGAGCGCGGCGAGCCAGCCCGCGCGGTCCTCGTCGGTGAGCGGCGTGCCCTGGCGCATCCTGTCGCGGTTGGCGGGCGGGTGGAAATCGTCGCCCTCGACGAGCGGCAGGCCCAGGCCGGCGGCGAGCGCCCGGCCCACGCTCGACTTGCCGCAGCCGGCCACGCCCATGACGACGAGGGAGCCGGTCATGCCGCAGGCGGCTACTTCTTCTTGGCCTCGGCTTCCTTCTTCTTCGCCTCCGCCTCCTTGGCGGCTTCCCGGTCGAAGGCGGCGCGGTTGAACGGCGTGCCGGTGGCCTCGGCCACCTGGCGAACCACGGCCCAGTCCTTCTGGTAGTCCACCGGCCAGAAGCGGTCGTCGCCGTTGAACTCCTTGGTCATCTCGGCGGTGAACTTGTAGTTCGTGGCGCACTCGCGCAGCTTCGCGGCGAGGGCGGGATCGAGGTCGTGCGCGTGCGCGAAGGAGGACGTGGAGAAGGGCGGGCTCACGTAGAGCTTGCGGAAGTTCTCCGCCTTCACCACGCCGCGCTTGGCCATGCGGGCGAGGACGTCGTCGGCGATGGCGGCGGCGTCGTAGTCGCCGGTGTTCACGCCCAGGATCGACTGGTCGTGCTTGCCGGAATAGAGCGGCTTGTAGTCGGTGTCGGGGACCAGGCCCTGCCCGGGAAAGAGCGCGCGCGGGGCGAGGTTGCCCGAGTTGGAGGACGGCGAGACGTGCGCGACCTTCTTCCCCTTCAGGTCCGCGGGCTTCTGGTACGGGCTGTCGGCGCGCACGATGAGCGCCAGGTGGTAGGAGCGCGGGCCGCTCGCGTCGCCCTTCACGACGAAGGGCACGGCGCCGGCCAGGTTCACCGCGTAGCCGGTGCCGCCGGTGGAGAAGCCCGCGATGTGCAGCCGCCCGGCGCGCATGGCCTCGATCTGCGCGGCGTTCGATTGCACCTGGAAGTACACCATCTTCTTCCCGGTGCACGTGCCGATCTTCTCGATGAAGTCCTTGAAGATGTTCTGGTACACCGCCGGGTCCTCGATGGGCGTGTAGGTGAACACGAGCGTCGAGGGGTTCTTGAGCTTCTTCGGGTCCGTGGGCGGGTCCGCGACCATGTTCCGGTCGGCGTCGCAGTAGAGGTCGTCGAGCTCTCCCCGGTGCGGGCAGGCCTGGGCCCAGGCGCCCGAGGCGAGCGTGGCGAGGGCGAGGGCGAGCAGGATGCGGCGTGTCTTCATGGCTTTTCCTCCGGGATCGCATGGCCGCCGAAGCGGTTGCGCATCATGGCGAGCACGCGCGCGGCGTAGTCGTCGCGTCCCTGGCCCGAGAAGCGCTGCAGGAGCGCGGTGGTGATGTCGGGAGCGGGGATGCCGCGCTCGATGGCCTCCTGCGCGGTCCAGCGGCCCTCGCCCGAATCCGCGACGAAGGGCGCCACGCCCGCGAGCGACGGGTCGGCGGCCAGCACCTCGCGCGTGAGGTCCAGCAGCCAGGAGCGCACGACGCTGCCCTGCTGCCAGGTGCCCGCGATGGCGGCAGGATCCAGGTCGAAATCGGGGTGGTCCCTCAGGAGGGCGAAGCCTTCCGCGTAGGCCTGCATGAGGCCGTACTCGATGCCGTTGTGCACCATCTTCACGAAGTGCCCGGCGCCCGGGGGGCCGCAGCGAAGCCACTGGCCCGGGTGCGGGGCGAGGGCGGCGAAGACGCGCGAGAGGGCGGTGACGTCCTCCGGCTGCCCGCCGAGCATGAGCGAATAGCCGTTCGCCAGGCCCCAGATGCCGCCGGAGACGCCGGCATCGACGAATCCCACGCCCTGCGCGGCGAAGCGCGGGGCGCGCGCCATCGCCTCCCGGTAGTGGCCGTTGGCGCCGTCGACGACCCGGTCGCCCGGCGCGAGCTTGGCGAGCAGCAGCTCGAGCATCTGCCGCGTGGGCTCGCCCGAGGGCAGCATGCACCAGATCGTGCGCGGGGCCTTGAGCGCGAGGAGCAGGGCGTCGACCGAGCGCGCCGCCTCGAAGCCCGGCTCGCCCGCGAGCGGGGTGGCCGCCGCCGGATCGGCGTCGTAGCCGACCACGTGGATGTCCGCGCGCGCGAGGCGCCGCGCGATGTTCGCGCCCATCCGGCCCAGCCCGACGAGTCCGGCTTGCATGGTCAGAGTATCCGCTTGCGTATCTGGGTGACCACCACCTCGGCGACGACGACCACCGAGAAGATGGAGAAGAGGACCATGGCGACGCGGTCCCACTGGAAGAGGTTGAGCGCGGTGTCGAGCGCCATGCCGATGCCGCCCGCGCCCACCAGGCCGAGCACCGCGGACTCGCGCACGTTGATGTCCCAGCGAAAGAGCGCGATCGACCAGAAGGCCGGCTTCACCTGCGGCCAGTAGCCGAAGGCAAGGCGCGAGGCCCAGGGCGCGCCCGTGGCCTCCAGGGCCTCGATCGTGCCGCGGTTGGATTCCTCCAGCGCCTCGCCGAAGAGCTTGCCGACGAAGCCGATGGAGCGGAAGGCGATGGCGAGGGTGCCCGCCAGGGCGCCGGGGCCGAACACCGCGACGAACAGGAGCGCCCACACGAGCGAGTTCACCGAGCGGCTGGACACGAGCAGGAGCTTGGCCAGGTAGTTGACCGCGCGGTTGGGCACCACGTTGCGCGCCGCGCACAGGCCGATGGGCAGGGCCATCGCGATGGCGAGGACCGTGCCGACCGAGGCGATGTGGATCGTCTCCATCAGCGCCTCGTGCACGCCCTTGGGGTAGTGGCTCCAGGCGATGGGCCACATGCGCTGGAGCAGGTCCTGCATCTGCTGCGGCGCGTCGTAGAGGAACTCGGGGATGATCTCCACGGTGCGCGCCGAGAACACGATCGCGGCCACCAGCGTCACGTACACCGTGAAGCGGGCGAGGCGCTGGCGGGGCGTGAAGCGCCGCCAGGTGCGCGAGTCGACGCGTTCCAGGGCCAGGTTCATTCCTCGTCCACCTTGCCCCGCTCGAGGAACACCCCGCGCACCCAGGTGGCGAGCACCTCGCCCGCCATGATCATCCCGATGATGGACAGCAGGATGGCGGCCACGAAGTCGTAGTCGAAGCGCTGGAAGGCGGAGAAGAGCGTGCCGCCGATGCCGCCGGCGCCCACGATCCCCACCATGGTCGAGTTGCGCAGGTTCGAGTCGAGCTGGTAGGTGGCGAAGCCGATGAAGCGGCCGAACACCTGGGGCAGCACGCCGAAGAGGATCACGTTCATGAACGAGGCGCCGGTGGCGCGGATCGCCTCCACCTGCTTGAGCGAGATCTCCTCGATCGCCTCGGCGAAGAGCTTGCCGATGAAGCCCACGGAGGCGACCACCAGGGCGCAGATGCCGGCGAGCGCGCCGAAGCCCACCGCCTTCACGAAGATGATCGCCACGATCACCGGGTGGAACGAGCGCGCCAGCGCGATGATCGAGCGCGCCGGCCAGCTCGCCCAGGCCGGCATGAGGTTGCGCGCCGCGAACAGGCCGATGGGCAGCGACAGCACGATGCCCGCGAACGAGGCGAGGATCGCGATCTCGAGCGACTCGGTGAGGCCGTTCAGCAGCGAGTCGGGCTGCGCGATCCGCGGCGGGATCATGCGGCCGATGAAGCGCGCGCCGTTGTCCAGGCCCGTCACGAAGCGCGGCCAGCTGAACTCGAGCCGGCCCAGGGCGTAGGCGACGTAGGCCGCGAGCGCCACCCAGCCGGCGCGTGCCCACCAGTTGGGGCGGAAGGCGATGCGCGCGGCCGGTGCGTTCAAGTTGCGGGCCTCACGCCGGCAGCCAGGATTCGCCGCCGTAGATGGTCTTGAGGACCTCGTCGCCCAGGCCCGCGGCCGGGCCGTCGTAGACGACCTTGCCGCCGGACATGCCGACGATGCGGTCGGCGAAGCGGCGGGCGAGCTCGACGTCGTGCATGTTCACGATCACCGGGATGCCGTGGGCGCGGCCGGCCTCGCGCATGAGCTCCATGATCTCCACGGAGGTCTTGGGATCGAGCGAGGAGGTGGGCTCGTCGGCGAGCAGCAGCTTCGGCCCCTGCATCACCGCGCGGGCGATGCCCACGCGCTGGCGCTGGCCGCCCGAGAGCGCGTCGGCGCGCTGGTTGGCGAAGCTCGCGAGGCCCACCTGGTCGAGCAGCTCGAAGGCGCGGTCGATGTCCGCCTGGGGGAAGCGGCGCAGCCAGGCCTTGAAGGCGGGCACGTAGCCCAGCCGGCCCGAGAGCAGGTTCTCCATCACGGTGAGGCGCTCGACGAGGTTGTACTCCTGGAACACCATGCCGATCTCGCGCCGCGCCTCGCGCAGGGCCTTGCCGCGGATGGGCGCGATGTCGCGGCCCCCGAAGAGGATCTGGCCGGCGGTGGGCTCCACGAGGCGGTTCACGCAGCGCAGCAGCGTCGACTTGCCCGTGCCCGAGGGGCCGATGACCGCGGTGAGGCCCGAGGGGGGGAACGAGAGATCGATGCCGTCGAGCACCCGCGTGCCGCGGACGTATTCCTTGACCAGCCCGCGCAGCTCCAGCGCCGCTCCCGCCGTGCTCATTTCCTCGCGGCCTCGGCCCGGGCCTTTTCCTTGTCGAAGGCGGCGCGGTTGAACGCCTGGCCGCTCTCCTGCGCGACGCGGCGCACGAGCTCCCAGTCCTTCTTGTAGTCGATCGGCAGCCAGCGGTCGGCGCCCTGGAAGCCCTTCTGCATCTCGGGCGGGTAGCGGAAGGCGTAGGTGCACTCGCGGATCTTCCTCGCGAGGACGGGCGCGAGGTCGTGGACCATGGACAGGCCTCCCGGGGCGAAGTTGGCGCTCCTCCAGATGATGCGGAAGTCGTCCATCTTCACCACGCCGCGCTCGGCCATGCGCACCAGGATGTCGTGGGCGATGGGCGCGGCGTCGTAGTCGCCCGCGGCCACGCCGGAGATCGAGTTCTCGTGCTTGCCGGAGAAGAGCGGCTTGTAGTCCTTGTCGGGGACGAGTCCCTCCGCCGGGAAGAGCGCGCGCGGGGCCAGGTTGCCCGAGTTGGAGGAGGGCGTGGTGTGCGCCACGCGCTTGCCCTTGAGGTCGGCGAGCGACCTGTAGGGGCTCTCCTTCCTCACGATCATCCAGAGCTGGTAGCCCTGCGGGCCGCTCGCGTCGCCGCGGATGCCCAGCGGGTGGGCGCCCGCCACGTTCACCGCGAAGGCGGTGTCGCCCGAGGACATGGTGCCCAGGTGCATGCGCCCGGCGCGCATCGCCTCGATGGCGGCGGCGCTCGAGTACACGTCGTAGTAGCGCACCTTCTTGCCGGTGCAGGCGGCCAGGTGGTCGACGAAGGGCTGCATCAGCTTGTTGAAGACGGCCGGGTCGTCCAGCGGCGAGTTGGTGAAGAAGAGCGTGTCCGGGTTCTTGAGCCGGGCGGGGTCCTTCGGCGGGTCGGCGAGCAGGTCGCCGTCCTCGTCGCAGAAGGGCGTGTCCAGGTCGCCGCGGCCCTTGCAGGCGTCCTGCGCGAAGGCGGGCGCGGCGGCCGCCACGAGGACGGCCACGGCGAGGGGGGCGAGGCGCATGGCGGCCGGCTCAGTTCTTCTTCGCCTCGGCGGCCTTCTTCTTCGCCTCGGCCTCGCGCTTGGTCTCCTTGTCGTAGGCCGCGCTGTTGAACTTCTCGCCGCCGGCCTCGGCCACCTCGCGCACGACCGCCCAGTGCTCCTTGTAGTTGATCGGGAAGAAGCGGTCGGCCCCGTCGAAGGCCTTCTTCATCTCGTCGGTGTAGCGGTAGTCGTAGAAGCACTTGACCATCTTGTCGCGGAAGGCGGGCTCCAGGTCGTGCGCGTAGGCGAAGGAGGACGTGGGGAACTTCGGGCTCTGGTAGATGATGCGGAAGTTGTCTTCCTTCACCTGCCCGCGGCCGGCCATGCGGTGGAAGACGTCGCTCGCGACGGCGGCGGCGTCGTAGTCGCCGCTGTTCACGCCGAGCACGGACTGGTCGTGCTTGCCGGAGAAGATGATCTTGTAGTCCTTCTCGGGCGTGAGGCCCTGCTTGGGGAAGAGCGCCATCGGGGCCATGTGGCCGGAGTTGGACGAGGGCGCGGTGTGCGCGACCTTCTTGCCCTTCAGGTCCGCGAGCGTCTTGAAGGGGCTGTCCTTCTTCACGATCACGATCAGGTTGTAGCCCTGGAAGTCCTTCTCGTAGCCCTTGATCGCGAAGGGCACGGCGCCGGCGATGTTCACGGCGAAGGCGGTCGGCCCGGTGGAGAAGCCGCCCACGTGCAGGCGCCCGGAGCGCATGGCCTCGATCTCGGCGGCGTTCGACTGCACCTGGTAGAACACCACGCGCTTGCCCGTGCACTGCGCCAGGTGGTCGGTGAAGGGCTTGAAGATCTTCTCGTAGACGGCCGGGTCCTCCACGGGCGTGTAGGTGAACACGAGCGTGCCGGGCACCTTGAGCTTCTTCGCGTCCCGGGGCGTGTCGGCGACCATGTCGCCGTTCTCGTCGCAGTAGAGCGGGTCCAGGTCGCCCCGGTTCTTGCACTCCTGGGCGGCGGCGGCAAAGGAAAGGGCGGCGAAGGCGGCGAGCGCCAGCGCGCGGATGGGGCGGGTCATGGGAATCTCCTCCGGTCTTGTGGCGGGAATTGTGACAGCAAAGCGCAGGGGGGAACAACCCGCCGTGGGCTAGAATCGCGCATGAACCCCTTCGACCAAGGTCCCATGCGCCGCGCGTCCTTCCTGCTGCTTTCGCTCCTCCTCCCGGCCGCCGCCGCGCACGCGCAGGCGACGGCCCCGGCACGCCCGCCCGCCGAGCCCGGCGCCAGGACGTACCTCTGGGAAGTCACCTCCTTCACCAGCCGCGCCTACCTCTACGGCACGGTGCACGCCGGCAAGCCGTCCTTCTACCCGCTCCCCGAGCCCGTCGAGAAGGCCTTCGCGGAGTCGAAGGTGCTCGTGGTCGAGGCGGACGTGAGCAACGCCGAGGCGATGGGCAAGGGCGCCGCTTCCATGCTGCTCGTCCCGCCCGAGCGGCTCGACACGGTGGTGCCCGCCCCGCTCTACGAGCGCTTCCGCAAGCAGCTCGCGCGCTTCTCGATCCCGGAGGAGCAGGTGAAGCCCTTCAAGCCGTTCCTCGCCTCCACGATGCTCGCCTTCGAGGAATGGGGGCGCCTGGGCTACCTGCCGCAGTTCGGCGTCGACCTCCACCTCATCCAGAAGGCGCGCAAGGAAGGCAAGAAGATCGCCGAGATCGAGGGCGCGCAGATGCAGACCCAGCTCATCGACTCGCTCACGCCCGCGCAGTCGCTCGCGGCCTTCGAGGGCACGGTGTGGGCGATGGAGAACGGCCTCACCCGCGAGCAGATCACGGGCATGGTGAACGCCTGGCAGTCGGGCGACCCGAACCTGCTGCTCGAGGTGGCGCGCCGGTACAACGAGGCGGTGCCCGGCTCGCGCGACATCGAGGAGAAGTTCATCTGGTCGCGCCACGAGGCGATGCTCGCGAAGATCGACGACTACCTGCTCGCCTCGCGCGAGCGGCACTTCATCGCCGTGGGCGCGCTGCACCTGGCCGGCCCGAAGGGCCTGGTGGAGCTGCTGAGGAAGCGCGGCTACGTGGTGAAGCAGCTGTGAGCCAGCCACGCCAGGGCGGGAGGATCCTCGTCGACCAGCTTGTCGTGCACGGGGCGGACCTCGCCTTCTGCGTCCCCGGCGAGAGCTTCCTGCCGGTGCTCGAGGGGCTGCACGCGCACCGCGAGCGCCTGAAGCTCGTGGTGTGCCGCCACGAGTCGGGCGCGGCGAACATGGCCGAGGCGCATGCCAAGCTCACGGGCCGGTCGGGCCTGTGCTTCGTCACGCGCGGCCCCGGGGCCACGCAGGCGAGCGTGGGCGTGCACACGGCGTTCCAGGATTCCACGCCGATGATCCTCTTCATCGGCGACGTGGGCGCGCGCTTCCGCGACCGCGAGGCCTTCCAGGAGGTGGATTTCGAGGCGATGTTCGCGCCGCTCGCCAAGTGGGCCGCGCGCATCGACAGCGTCGAGCGCATCCCCGAGTACGTGAGCCGCGCCTATACCGTGGCGATGTCGGGCCGGCGCGGGCCCGTGGTGCTCGCCCTGCCCGAGGACATGCTGAACGAGACCGCGAGCGTGGCCGACGCGCGGATGTACATGCCCGTGCACACGGAGCCGGGCGCCACCGAGATGGAGCGCCTGCGCGAGCTGCTCGCCGGCGCCAAGCGCCCGCTCGTGCTGCTGGGCGGCAGCGGCTGGTCGAAGGACGCGTGCGCGGACCTGCGCCATTTCGCCGAGGCGAACGCGCTGCCGGTCGCCTGCGCCTTCCGCTTCCAGGACCTCTTCGACAACCGCCACGACCACTACGTGGGCGACGTGGGCGTGGGCATCAACCCGATCCTCGCCGAGCGCGTGCGTACCGCCGACGTGCTGCTCGTCGCCGGCGCGCGCCTGGGCGAGATGACCACGAGCGGCTACACGCTGCTGGATTCGCCCACGCCGCGGCAGAAGCTCGTGCACGTGATGACCGGCGCCGAGGAGCTCGGCCGGGTCTTCCAGCCCGAGCTGCCGATCCTCTCCTCGATGAACCGGTTCGCGCGCGCGGCGGCCGCGATGGCGCCGGTGGACCCCTCGGCCTGGCGCGCGGGCGTGGCCGAGGCGCGGGCCGACTACCTGGCCTGGACCTCGCGGCGCGAGAACCCGGGCAAGGTGCAGATGTGGGACGTGATGGACTGGCTGGGCAAGCACCTGCCCGAGGACGCGATCCTCACCAACGGCGCGGGCAACTACACCGTCTGGGTTCACCGCTTCTTCCGCCACCCGGGCTACCGCACGCAGATCGCGCCCACCTCGGGCGCCATGGGCTACGGCGTGCCCGCGGCCATCGCGGCCAAGCTCGCCGAGCCCTCGCGCACCGTGGTGGCGTTCGCGGGCGACGGCTGCTTCCTCATGGCCGGGCAGGAGCTCGCCACGGCCGTCCAGTACGACGCGCCGATCGTCGTGATCGTCGTGAACAACGGCATGTACGGCACGATCCGCATGCACCAGGAGAAGCACTATCCCGGGCACGTGTACGGCACCGATCTCGTGAACCCCCACTTCGCCGCCTACGCGCGCGCCTTCGGGGCCGTGGGCGAGATCGTGGAGGAGACGGCGCAGTTCGGGCCGGCGTTCGAGCGGTGCGTCGCTTCGGGCAAGCCCGCGCTCATCGAGATCCGGCTCGATCCGCAGGCCATCACGCCCAACACGACCCTGGATGCGATCCGCGCTGCTGCTTCGAAGAAGTGAGCGGGGGGGAGTGACGCAACCCAAGGACACGGACACGGATGAACACGGATGAACACGGATAAGTTCGTGGCGACGGTTCTGGATTCGACGGTGAATTGGAGTCGCGATAGTGCCCGTCGGGAGCCACGCTTTCTCGTTGCATTCGCCCTCATCCGTGTTCATCCGTGTTCATCCGTGTTCATCCGTGTCCTAGCCTTTCGCCCGCCATGACCCCGACGCAACCTCCCGCGCCACCGGAAGATCGCGACAGCGACCCCCCCGAAACCGCCGAGTGGCTCGAGGCGCTCGACGCGCTGATCGCGAGCGGCGGCAAGGACCGCGCGACGTTCCTGCTGCGCCGCCTGCTGCAGCACGCGCGCGTGAGGCGCGTGCCGCTGCCGCAGGTGCTCGTGACGCCCTACGTCAACACGATCGGCCTGGCGGAGCAGCCGCCCTACCAGGGCAACCTCGAGATCGAGTCGCGCCTGTCGGCGCTGGTGCGCTGGAACGCGCTCGCGATGGTGGTGCGCGCCAACCGCGCCTCCGGCGAGCTCGGCGGGCACATCGCGAGCTACGCCTCCGCGGCCGACCTCTTCGAGGTGGGCTTCAACCACTTCTTCCGCGCCGGGCAGGGCGGGGACCTCGTGTATTTCCAGCCGCACTCGGCGCCGGGCGTTTACGCGCGCGCCTACCTCGAGGGACGGCTCACCGACACCCAGCTCGACCATTACCGCCGCGAGACCGGCGGCGAGGGGCTGTCGTCCTACCCGCACCCCTGGCTCATGCCCGGCTTCTGGCAGTTCCCCACCGGCTCGATGGGCCTGGGCCCGCTCTTCGCGATCTTCCAGGCGCGCTTCATGCGCTACCTCGCGCACCGCGGGCAGCTCGACACCGCCGGGCGCAAGGTGTGGGCCTTCGTGGGCGACGGCGAGATGGACGAGCCCGAGGCGCTCGCGGGCCTGTCGCTCGCGGCGCGCGAGCGCCTGGACAACCTCGTGCTGGTGGTGAACTGCAACCTCCAGCGGCTCGACGGCCCGGTGCGCGGCAACGGCTCGATCATCCAGGAGCTCGAGGGCCTGTTCGCCGGCGCGGGCTGGAACGTGATCAAGCTGCTGTGGGGCGGCGACTGGGACCCGCTCTTCGCGCGGGACGCGAACCAGTGGCTCGAGAAGCGCTTCGCCGAGACCGTCGACGGCGAGTTCCAGACCTACGCCGCCACCGACGGGCGCTTCAACCGCGAGCACTTCTTCAACAAGTACCCGGAGCTGCAGCAGCTCGCCGCGCACCTGTCGGACGAGGACATCGACCGCCTGCGCCGCGGCGGCCACGACCCGGTGAAGATCTTCTCGGCCTACTGGCACGCCGCGCGCCACGCGGGCCAGCCCACGGTCATCCTCGCCCAGACCAAGAAGGGCTACGGCATGGGCAGCGCCGGGCAGGGGCGCATGACCACGCACCAGCACAAGAAGCTCGACACCGAGGAGCTGCTCGCCTTCCGCGAGCGCTTCGCCCTGCCGATCACCGACGCGCAGGTCGAGAACTGCGAGTTCGTGCGGCCGCCGCGCGAGGCGCCCGAGATGGCCTACCTGCACGCGCGCCGCGGCAAGCTCGGCGGCTACCTCCCCGCGCGCGTGGGCAGGGCCGAGGCGCTCGCCACGCCCGCGGCGGGCGCGTTCGCGAAGTTCGCGCTCGAGGCGGCGGGCAAGGAGATGTCCACCACGGTCGCCTTCGTGCGCATGGTGGGCGCCCTGCTCAAGGACCCGGTGCTCGGCCCGCGCCTGGTGCCCATCATCGCCGACGAGGCGCGCACCTTCGGGATGGCCGACCTCTTCCGGCAGATCGGCATCTACTCGCCGCTGGGCCAGCTCTACGAGCCCGAGGACCGCGACCAGCTCTCGTTCTACAAGGAGTCCGTGGACGGCCAGATCCTCGAGGAGGGCATCAACGAGGCCGGCGCGATCGCCTCGTGGGTGGCGGCCGCGACGAGCTACTCCGCGCACGGCCACGCGATGCTGCCGATGTACATCTACTACTCGATGTTCGGCTTCCAGCGCGTGGGGGACGCGATCTGGGCCGCGGCCGATTCGCGCTCGCGCGGCTTCCTCGTCGGCGCCACGGCCGGGCGCACCACGCTCTCGGGCGAGGGCCTGCAGCACCAGGACGGCACGAGCCACCTGGTCGCCTCCACCATCCCGAACTGCCGCGCCTACGACCCCGCCTACGCGTACGAGCTGGCGGTGATCGTCGAGGACGGGATGCGCCGCATGCTCGGGGCGCAGGAGGACGTCTTCTACTACGTGACGGTGATGAACGAGAGCTACGCGCAGCCCTCGATGCCCGGGGGGTCGGCCGAAGGCATCCTGCGCGGCCTGCATCGCGTGCGCGAGGCGCCTGCCGGGGCGAAGGCGCCCGTGCGCCTGCTGGGCGCGGGCACGATCCTCGCCGAGGCGCTCGCCGCCGCGGACCTGCTCGAGGCCGACTGGCGCCTGCCGGCCGAGGTGTTCTCGGTCACGAGCTTCACCGAATTGCGCCGGGAGGCGATGGCCGCCTCGCGCGCCGCGCGACTGGGCGAGAAGGCCGAGGCCCCCTGGATCGAGCGCCAGCTCGCGCGCACCGGCGCACCCGTGGTCGCCGCGAGCGACTACGTGGCCGCCGTGGCGGACCTGGTGCGGCCGTGGATAGCCGATCCCTACGTCGCGCTCGGCACGGACGGCTTCGGGCGCAGCGACACGCGCGCGGCGCTGCGCCGCTTCTTCGAGGTGGACCGCCACGCGATCGTCGTGGCGGCGCTCGCGGCCTGCGATCCGGCGAAGGTTCCCGCGGCGCTCGCGCGCTATGGCCTCGCGGCCGGGGGAATGCCCCCCTGGGGGCGGTAGGGCGGGCGAGCCCGCCGCCCGTCAGCGCAGGTGGATGCGCCGCTGGGCCTCGGAAATGAACTCCTCCATCTCCGGGTCGAGCGCGCTGCGCGAGGAGACGATGCCCACCGGCTCGCCGTTCTCGACCACCGGCACGTGGCGGAAGCCGTTCTCGTGCATGAGCAGGAGCGCGTGGCCGAAGGAATCGTTGGGGCCGACCGTCTTCGGCGAGGGCGTCATCACGTCCACCAGGCGCGTGGTCTTCACGTCGAGGCCCTCGGCGATCACGCGGAAGACGACGTCGCGCTCGGTGAAGATGCCGAGCAGGCGTCCTTCCTCGACGACCATGATGGCGCCGACGTTCTTCTTCGCCATGAGCTTCGCCGCCTTCGCCACCGGGGTGTCCGGCGGCGCGACCAGGCGCTTCTTTCGCTCCATGACGTTCTTCACCCGCACGCTGTACATACGCGTCTCCTCCACCGCCGAGGCTAGTGGCGGATGACCCGGGCGACTTGACGGGGATCAACCAATCCCAAGCCGGGCGCGCCCGCCCGCGGGGTCCGTTGCGCGAGCGCAAACCCGGGCGAATGCCCCCACGATCCCCGGGGCGATCCGCGCGGCGGCGCGGGGGCTAGTGCCGGTCGAACTTCACCGAGAGCACGAGCGAGCTCTGGGTCTTGCCCACGCCGGGCAGCGTGCCGATGGCGTCGAGCACGCGGTCGATCTCCTCGGTCGTCTCGCCTTCCACGAACGCGAGGCAGTCGAACGCGCCGCTGATCGCGTAGACGGCGCGCACCTGGGGCAGGGCGCGCAGGGCGGAGACCACCGCATCGCCCTTCTTCGGGTCCACGGCGAGCAGGACGTGCACCCGCAGCAGGCGCCCCTGCACGCGCGTGGTGAGGCGCACCGTGTAGCCGCCGACGATGCCGTCGCGCTCCAGGCGCTTCATCCGCTCCATGACGGTCGTGCGGGCCACGCCCAGGCGCCGGGCGAGGGCGGCGGTGGAGGCCCGGGCATCCTCGCGCAGGAGGGCGAGCAGGCCCCGGTCGGTGTCGTCCAGGCGTTCATTGTGTCGCTTCATGTCGTCTAAATGTATCAGTCAAGGCGATGAAACGACATTCTAGGGGCTACATTTCGACAGCGCCACTGGCTAGACTGGCCCCTCGACTGGCGCAGGAGGGCGGGACCATGGCGAAGGCGAAGGTGGTGCTGGCGGGGGCGGGCAAGATCGGCGAGGCGATCGTCGCCCTGCTCACGCAGGCGGGCGACTACGAGGTCACGATCGTCGAGCAGGACCGCGAGCGGCTCAAGGCGTTCGAGCGGCTGGGCCTGCGCACGCACGAATGCGCGCTGGGCGAGGAAAGCGAGCTCGCGCCGGTGCTCGCCGGGCAGGACGCGGTGATCTCGGCCTGCCCCTACTACCTCACGCCGCTGGTGGCCCGCGCGGCGCGCCAGGCGGGCGTGCACTACTTCGACCTCACCGAGGACGTGGAGTCCACGCGCGTGGTGAAGAAGCTCGCCGAGGGCGCGGACACCGCCTTCGTCCCGCAGTGCGGCCTGGCGCCGGGCTTCATCTCGATCGCCGCCCACAGCGCCACGCTCGGCTTCGACCGGCTGCGCGACGTGCGCATGCGCGTGGGGGCGCTGCCCATCTTCCCGAGCAACGCCCTCAAGTACAACCTCACCTGGAGCACCGACGGGCTCATCAACGAGTACTGCAACCCGTGCGAGGCGATCGTCGACGGCGTGGTGCGCGAGGTGCCCGCGCTCGAGGAGGCCGAGGAGTTCTCGCTCGACGGCGTGGGCTACGAGGCGTTCAACACCTCCGGCGGCCTGGGCACGCTGTGCGAGACGCTCGGCGGCCGCGTGGAGAACCTGAACTACAAGACGGTGCGCTACCCGGGCCACCGCGACATCGTGAAGATCCTCATCCGCGACCTGCGCCTGAACCAGAACCGGGGCGTGCTGAAGGACGTGTTCGAGGCCGCGATCCCGATGACCACGCAGGACCTCGTGCTCGTCTTCGTCACCGTGACCGGGATGAAGGACGGGCGCCTCACGCAGGAGACCTTTGTGCGCAAGATCTACGCCAAGCGCGTGAACGGGCGCTTGCTCTCGGCCATCCAGCTCACCACGGCCGCCGGGATCTGCGCGATGGTCGACCTGCACCGGGAAGGGCGGCTGCCGGCGAAGGGCTTCGTGCGCCAGGAGCAGGCCTCGCTCGGGGATTTCCTCGCCAACCGCTTCGGCAGCCATTACGCTGGCGACGCCAACGTCACGCCGGAGAACCACCATGGCCTTGCCGAAACCCGGCGCGCTGCCTGAGCGCGCGCGCGCCCTCGCCGGCCGCCTCGGCGTCGACCTCGCCGCCTGCGCGGGGTCGGACATCGCCGTGCGCACGCCCGTCACGGGCGAGGCGATCGCGGGCGTGCGCGCCCACGCGCCCTCGCGGACGCTCGAGGCGCTCGAGCGCGCGCACGCGGCCTTCCTGCGCTGGCGCCTGGTGCCCGCGCCACGCCGCGGCGAGGCCGTCCGCGCCTTCGGCGATCGCCTGCGCGCGGAAAAGGCGGCGCTGGGCGAGCTCGTCTCGATCGAGACGGGCAAGGTGCTCTCCGAGGGGCTGGGCGAGGTGCAGGAGATCGTCGACATCTGCGATTTCGCGGTGGGCCTGTCGCGCCAGCTCCACGGCCTCACCATCGCCTCGGAGCGCCCCGGCCACCGGATGATGGAGACGTGGCACCCGCTGGGGGTGTGCGGCACGGCGTTCAATTTCCCGGCGGCCGTGTGGGGCTGGAACGCCGCGCTCGCCTTCGTGTGCGGCGACGCGGTGGTGTGGAAGCCCTCCGGAGAAGGCCACGCTCACCGCGCTTGCCTGCCACGCGCTCTGGCGACAGACGCTGGCGCGCTTTCCCGACCTGCCGCAGGACATCGGCGAGCTCGTCCCGGGCGCCGCCGCGGCCGGCGCGCCGATCGTCGAGCGCGCGCGTGCCCCTGGTGAGCGCGACGGGCAGCACGCGCATGGGGGCCGCGGTCGGCCCCGCGGTCGCGGCGCGCTTCGGCCGCACGATCCTCGAGCTGGGCGGCAACAACGCCGCCATCGTCGCGCCGAGCGCCGACCTGGACCTCGCCCTGCGCGGCATCGCGTTCTCGGCCGCGGGCACGGCCGGCCAGCGCTGCACGACGCTGCGCCGGCTGTTCGTGCACGAGTCGATCCGCGAGAGCCTGGTGGCGCGCCCAGCGGGCCTACGCGAGCCTCGCGATCGGCGACCCGCTCGCCCCCGGCGTGCTCGTGGGGCCGCTCATCGACGCGGCCGCCTTCGAGGCGATGCAGGACGCGCTGGCGGCCTCGCGCGCGCAAGGCGCGCAGGTGACCGGGGCGCGCCGCGACTTCGCCGGCTTCCCGTCGGCGTACTACGCGGAGCCCGCCCTCTGCGAATGGGCGGCGCCGGGCGAGGTGACGCGGCACGAGACCTTCGCGCCCATCCTGCACGTGGCGCCCTACCGCGACCTCGAGGAAGCGATCGCGATGCAGAACGACGTGCCGCAGGGGCTCGCCTCGAGCATCTTCACGCGCGAGCTCGCGGAGGCCGAGCGCTTCCTGGGCGCGGCCGGCAGCGACTGCGGCATCGCCAACGTGAACATCGGCCCGAGCGGGGCGGAGATCGGCGGGGCCTTCGGCGGCGAGAAGCAGACCGGCGGCGGGCGCGAGTCGGGCAGCGACGCGTGGAAGGCCTACATGCGGCGGGCGACCAACACGATCAACTACTCGGACGCGCTGCCGCTCGCCCAGGGCGTGAGGTTCGACCTCGGCTGAAGCGGGACGCGGCGGGGTCCCGCCGGGGCGGGACCTTCGGCCGGCCGCTAGCGCAGGTAGCGGCAGCGCGAGAAGTCGAGGTCGTCCTGGCGCTCGCCGGGGCGCACGCCCTCGTAGTGACCGGCGCGAGGGTTCCAGCATTCGCGGGGCCGCTCGCCGCGATAGGTGCTGCCGTACCTCGGCCCGTCGCGATAGTCGCTCTCGTACTTCGACCGGTAGGTGATCGGGCGGCAGTGCGTGAAGTCGAGATCGTCCTGGCGCTCGCCGGAGCGCACCCGCTCGAAGTGGCGCGCGCCGTGATTCCAGCACTCGCGTTCCTGCGTGTGCCATTCAGGCCGGCCGGAGCCGCTGTGCCTGGGCCGGCAGATGCGGAAGTCGAGGTCGTCCTGTCGCTCGCCCGGGCGCACGCCCTCGAAGTGGTTGGCGCGGGGGTTCCAGCACTCTTCGCCCCCGTACTGGGCGAAGGCCGCGGGGGCGGCGGTGGCGAGCAAGAGCAGCAGCGATGCACGGCATTTCACGAGGGGTCTCCCGGTTGTGTTTGTGGATGGGCCGCACGTGAAGTTACCACAGGGGCATGGCCTCGCCGAGGGGCGCCGTGGCGAACCCCGGCGCCGCCAGCCGGGAGCCCGCGCCGCTCAAGCGCCCGTCCTCACGGGCCGCGCCACGAGATGCGGTAGATCGCGTTCGCGTGGTCGTCCGAGACGAGCAGCGCCCCGTCGGGCATCACCTGCAGGTCCACGGGGCGTCCCCAGGCCCGGTCCGTGCGCGGGTCGAGGAAGCCCTCGGCGAACACCTCGTGCTCGACGACCCGGCCCGCCTCGATCCGGGCGCGCATCACGCGGTAGCCGCTCTTGCGCGAGCGGTTCCAGGACCCGTGCTCGGCGATGAACGCCTGGTTGCGGTAGGCGGCCGGGAACATCGAGCCGGTGTAGAAGCGCAGGCCCAGCGGGGCCACGTGCGCGCCGAGGCGGCGCGCGGGCGGGACGAAGCCCTCGCAGGGGTGGCCGCGCCCGAAATCCGGGTCGGGAACGTCGCCGCCGTGGCAGTGCGGGAAGCCGAAGTGCAGGCCGGCCTTCGGCGCGTGGTTGAGCTCGTCGGGCGGCACGTCGTCGCCCATCCGGTCGCGGCCGTTGTCGGTGAACCACAGCTCCTTCGTGACCGGGTGCCAGTCGAAGCCCACGGAGTTGCGCACACCGCGCGCGAACACCTCGTGCGCGGAGCCGTCGGGCTTCAGGCGCGTGAGCGTGGCGTACGGCGACTCGCGCTCGCACACGTTGCACGGCGCGCCCACCGGCACGTACAGCCAGCCGTCCGGCCCGAAGCGGATGAATTTCCAGCCATGGTGCCGGTCCCCCGGGAACTTGTCGTGGACGAGCACGGGCGCGGGCGCGCGCGGCAGGCTCGCCTCGATCGCGTCATAGCGCCAGAGCCGGTCGACTTCCATCACGTACAGCGAGCCCTCCCGGAAGGCCACGCCGTTGGGCATGTTGAGGCCGGAGGCGATCGTCACCGTCTCGAGCGCGCGGGTGCCGTCGTGGCGGATGGCGTAGACGTTGCCGGCCGAGCGCGTGGCGACGAAGAGCCAGCCCTTCTCGCCCAGCGCCATCGAGCGCGCGTCCCTCACGTCGGTGGCGAAGAGGGCGATCTCGAAGCCCGGCGGCAGCTTCACGCGCTCGAGCGGCGGGACGGGCAGGTCGGTCGCCGGGCAGGCGAATAGGTTGGGCTGGAGGGCGGGGGCGAGGCGAATCGGGAGATCCGTGTCGGCGTGGATCGTCCCATTCTAGCCACGCGGGCCGGCCCGCTCGGGATGCCCGTGCGCGCAGGGGCGGCGGGAGGAGGAGGCTTCGCCTGAAACGGGCCTTGTGCCGGAGCTCACAACGGACCTTTCCCGGCCGTGGTAGCCTGCCCCCGTCATCGAGCCTCCCACGACCGGTTTCCGTGTCCGTCAAGCCTTCCGACCCCCGCCTCCGAGGCATCGCCGAGCTGCTGGACGATCGCGGTCGCCAACGCGTCCCTGTTCCACGCCTTTCCTTCGCTCGTCTGGTGCGCGGACGGCCACGGGGGCTGCAGCTTCGTGAACCAGGCCTGGGAGGACTACACGGGCCGCACGCAGGAGGCCGAGCGCGGGAAGGGTTGGCTCGCCGCGGTCCACGACGAGGACCGCCCGGCGCTCGAGGGCGACTGGGCGCAGGCCTTCGGGCTGCGCCGGCGCCTGGAGGCCGAGTTCCGGCTGCGCCGCGCCGACGGCGGCTTCGGCTGGGTCCACCTGGCCGCCGAGCCGGTGAACGACGACGACGGGCGACTCGCCGGCTACCTGGGCGCCTGCCACGACGTCACCGAACGGCGCGAGGCGGAGCTCCTCGCCCGCGAGAGCGCTCGCGACTTCCGCCTCCTGGCCGACAACGTGCCGGTGATGATCTCGCACTTCGAGGCGAAGCAGATGCGCTGCCTGTTCGCCAACCGGGCCTACGCGAGCATGTGGGGCTGGGACGTCGAGTCGATCCGCGGACACACGGTCGAGGAGGTGATCGGCGCCGAGGGCTACAAGCTGATCGAGCCCTACATCCAGCGCCTCAAGAAGGGCGAGTCGGTGCGCTACGAGCGCGCGATCCGCGCCGCCGACGGCGCCGCCCGCGTGCTCGAGGTGAACCTGCTGCCGCACATCGACGACGCGGGCGAGGTGATCGCCGGCTTCGTGCTGATCACCGACATCACGCGCCACCGCCTGTCGGAGCAGGCCGTGCGCGAGAGCGAGGAGCGGCTGCGCAAGTTCTCGGAGGCGACCCACGAGGGCATCGTCTTCCACGAGAACGGCGTGCTCACCGACTGCAACGAGGCGGCGGTGCGCATCATCGGCTACGCCGCCGACGAGATGGTGGGCCGGCCGGTGCTCGATTTCGTCGCGCCCGACAGCCGCGAGGCGGTGATGAACAACATCCGCATGGGCTACGAGCGCGCGTACGAGGCCGCGATCGTCGCGAAGGACGGCCGGCGCGTGCCGGTGGAGCTCACCGGCAAGGTGATGCCCTACAAGGGCAAGCACTACCGCATGACGGTGGTGCGCGACATCAGCGACCGGAAGGAGGCGGAGGCGCGCATCCAGTTCCTCGCGCACCACGACACGCTCACGGGGCTGCCCAACCGCGCCCTGCTCATGGACCGGCTCGAGTTCATCCTCGCCTCGGCCCGGCGGCGCGAGGCGCGGGTGGGCATCCTCTTCATCGACCTGGACAACTTCAAGACGGTGAACGACTCGCTCGGGCACGCGGCCGGGGACGCGCTGCTTCGCGTGGTCTCGGGCCGCATCGAGGACGCCCTGCGCAGCGTGGACGTGGTCTCGCGCCTGGGCGGCGACGAATTCCTGGTGGTGCTGCCGGACCTCGAGAACGAGCAATCCCCCGTGGCCGTGGCCGAGAAGCTGCTCGCGGCCGTGAGCGAGCCGGTGATGATCGAGGGCCAGAGCCTGTCGGTGAGCCCGTCGATCGGCATCGCGGTCTTCCCGCGCGACGGCACGGGCGCCGACACGCTGATCAAGAACGCGGACGCGGCGATGTACCTCGCCAAGGACCGCGGCCGCAGCAACTTCCAGTTCTTCAGCGAGCGCCTGTCGCAGGCGGCCTTCAACACCCTCTCGCTCGAGACGCGGCTGCGGGAGGCGATCCGCGAGGAGGGCTTCGTGATGCACTACCAGCCGCAGGTGCGCGTCGCGGACGGCACGCTGGTGGGGATCGAGGCGCTCATCCGCTGGCCGCAGGCCGACGGCTCGACGATCCTGCCCGGCGACTTCATCCCGGTGGCCGAGCAGCGCGGGCTCATCATGCCCATCGGCGGCTGGGCACTGCGCAGCGCCTGCCGGCAGAACCGGCTGTGGCAGCTCTCGGGGCTGCCGCGCGTGCCGGTGGCGGTGAACCTCTCGGCGATCCAGTTCAAGCAGCGCAACCTGCTGCCGGAGATCGAGAAGGTGCTCGCGGAGACGGGCCTGGAGCCCGCGTGGCTGGAGCTCGAGCTCACCGAGAGCATGCTCATGGACGACTCGCCCGACCTCGTGCGCGCGCTCGAGGGCCTGCGCGCCCTGGGCGTGAAGATCGCGATCGACGACTTCGGCACGGGCCACTCCTCGCTCTCGCACCTGAAGCGCTACCCGATCGACAAGCTGAAGATCGACCGTTCCTTCGTGCGCGACGTGGTGTCCGACGCCGACGACCGCGCGATCACGGCGGCGATCGTGGACCTGGCGCGCAACCTGGGCATCACCTCGCTCGCCGAGGGCGTGGACAACGAGGCCCAGGTCGACGACCGGCGCGAGCGCGGCGGCGACGAGATGCAGGGCAACCTGCTGAGCCCGCCCCTGGCCGCGGCGGCCGCGGCCGCCTTCCTCGCGGGGCACCGCGAGAGCCCGGAAGGCCGGGCGGTCATCGTCCCGCGAAGCGCGTGAGGCCCACGGCGGCCGCGGCGATCGCGGCCCCGGCCGCGAAGGTCGCCGCCGGCCCCAGCCAGTGCCACAGCGCGCCCGCCAGCACGCTCGCGACCAGCATCGCGATGCCGCAGGCGAGGTTGAAGACGCCGAAGGCGGTGCCGCGGCGCTCGGCCGGCGCCTCGCGGGCGACCATCGCCGACAGCAGGCCCTGCGTGAGCCCCATGTGCGCGCCCCAGAGCAGCACGCCGGCCCAGAGCGCGCGGGTGTCCCCCGCGCAGGAAAGGACGACGTCGGCCGCGACCAGCACGCCCGTGCCGATCGCGAGCAGCCGGCGCGGCGGCAGGCGGTCGGCGAGCCGCCCGGCCGGATAGGCCACGAGCGCGAACACCGCGTTCATCGCCACCAGCACGAGCGGGGTCGCCGCGAGCGGCACGCCCAGGTTCTCGGCGCGCAGGATGAGGAAGGCCTCGCTGAAGCGCGCGAGCGTGAGCGTGGCCCCGGCCGCGCAGACCCACCAGAAGGCGCGACCCAGGCCGCGCGCGGCCCGCCAGGAGAAGGGCGCCGCGCGCGCACCGCCGGCCCGGACCGGCTCGCGCACCGCGACGACGAGCAGGAGGAAGGAGAGGATCGCCGGCACCGCGGCCACCCAGAACACCGCGCGGAAATCGTTCGACCAGGCGACCATCAAGGCCAGCGCGACGAGCGGGCCCGCGAAGGCGCCCACGGTGTCGAGCGCCTGGCGCAGGCCGAAGGCGGCGCCGCGGTGATCCGGGTGCGTCACGTCCGCGATGAGCGCATCGCGCGGCGCCCCGCGAATGCCCTTGCCGATCCGGTCGGTGAAGCGCGCGACGAAGACGAGCCCCGGCCCCGTGGCGAGCGCGAAGAGCGGCTTCGAGGCGGCACCCAGCCCGTAGCCGGCGGCCGCGACCCACTTGCGGTGCCCGAGCGCATCGGAGAGCGTGCCCGAGAACACCTTCACAACGAGGGCCGTCGCCTCCGCGACGCCCTCGATGAGGCCGACCACGAGCGCGCTCGCGCCCAGGCCCACCGTGAGATAGACCGGCAGCAGGCTGTGGATCATCTCCGAGGAGATGTCCATGAGCAGGCTCACGAGGCCCAGCACCCACACGGTGCGGGGAATGCGGCTGTCGGGCGCGGCGGTCATGAGGCCCGATGGTAGCGCGCGCCGCGCCGCGGCGAGGGAAGTCGGTTAGGATTCCCGCTCGCGAAGAGGAACCGTCCCATGGCCGAGCCCGCCGAGAAGAAACCCGCCGACATCCCGCCGCCCGCCGATCGCCTGAGCCTCACGCGCCACTCGGTGCGCCTGGCCGGGCGCGACCTGGACTACACCGTCACCTGCGGCACGCTCGTGCTCAAGGAGGAGGGCGCGAACGAGGGCAAGGCCGGCGAGGACAAGGCGCGCGCGACCGTGTTCTTCGTGGCCTACACGCTGGACGGCGCCCAGCCTGCCGACCGGCCGGTCACTTTCTCGTTCAACGGCGGCCCGGGGTCGAGCTCGGTCTGGCTGCACCTGGGCCTGCTCGGCCCGCGCCGCGTGGCGCTCGGCGACGAAGGCCACGCGCCGGCGCCGCCGGGGCGCCTGGTGGACAACGAATACTCGCTGCTCGATCGCTCCGACCTGGTGTTCATCGACCCGGTGGGCACGGGCTACAGCCGCATGGTCCCGGGCGAGAAGCTCGACGAGTTCCACGAGTACAGGCGCGACCTGGAGAGCGTGGGCGAGTTCATCCGGCTCTGGTGCACGCGCTACGCGCGCTGGGCGAGCGCCAAGTACCTGATCGGCGAGTCCTACGGCACCACGCGCGCGGCCGGCCTGTCGGGCCACCTGCTCGAGCGCCACGGCCTGTACCTGAACGGCCTCATGCTCGTCTCTTGCGCGCTCGACTTCACCGCGCTTCGCTTCGACACGAACAACGACCTGCCGCCGGTGCTCTTCCTGCCCACCTACGCGGCCACGGCCTGGTACCACCGCAAGCTCGCGCCCGCGCTGCAGGCGAAGGGGCTGCGCGAGCTGCTCGACGAGGTCGAGGCGTTCGCGCGCGGCGAGTACGCCGCCGCGCTCTTCCGGGGCTCTCGCCTGCCCGCGGCCGAGCGCGCAACGATCGCGATGAAGGTCGCGGGCTACACGGGTCTCGCGCCGGACTACGTGGAGCGTTGCGGGCTTCGCGTGGAGATCTTCCGGTTCTGCAAGGAACTGCTGCGTGCCGAGGGGCGCACGGTGGGCCGGCTCGACAGCCGCTTCACGGGCGCCGACCGCGACGCGGCCGGCGAGCGCTTCGAGTTCGACCCGTCGTTCGCCGGCATCTACGGCGCCTACGCGGCGGCGATGAACGACTACGTGCGCCGCGCGCTCGGCTTCGAGGCCGACATCCCCTACGAGGTGCTGAAGGGCCTGTACCTCAACTGGGGCTGGAAGGACTTCGCCAACCGCTACGCGTCGGTGGGCGAGACGCTGCGCAAGGCCGTCGCGATGAACCCGCACATGCGCGTGCTGGTGGCGAACGGCTATTACGACTTCGCGACGCCGCACTTCGCGAGCGACTACGCCCTGGACCACCTGGGGCTCGATGCGCGCGCGCGCGCGAACTTCACGGTGGACTACTACGAGGCCGGCCACATGATGTACGTGCACCGTCCGTCGCTCGAGAAGCTGGCGGCGCGGCTGCGCGAGTTCGTCTCCGGCGGCTGAGGCGAGCCCGCGCGCGTGGCTCTGTTACTCCTGTAACACGGCGCCGCTTTTCCCCTACGGTACGTAGGGTTTTCGCCGGCCGAGGGCACCACCAGAGGAGAAATCGCGCGGCCGGTGCGACCTGCGGGTGCGTCCGGCACCGCGATCGTGCGTCGCCGGGAAAAAGTTGTGAGACAGCGCACAGAAATCATGCGGAATAGTGCGGATGCTTCAGGGCGAATATTCGCCGCTGTTCGCCGGCCGCGTGGAATACCTTGAATCCGCTGCGATTTCGAGGGTGAATTCCGCCTTTTTTGCTTTGACGATACGGGAGTCGCATCGTAGTATCCCCGGCTTAGGAACGGCCGATGCAAGCCGCCGCTGCGCACGATGGGGACGAGCCCGCTCGGCTCCCGGAGAAAACAAATGACCATGAAACTCGACGATTTCAAGTTCGCGAATCCGCGCTTCCTCCTGATGTATTCGGCGCTGCAGTTCGGCCCCGGAGGAGATGGCCAAGCCCGACGGCTCGCTCAGCCTGCCCTACCTCGCCGGCGCGCTGCGCGAGGCCGGCTACGACGTGAAGATCCTCGACGTGTCCGTCGGCGACAAGGGCGAGCCGCTCAAGGACAGCTTCTTCAACACGAAGATGCTGCCCAGCGGGCTCATCCGCTGCGGCATGACGACCGAGCAGATCGTCGCGCAGATGGCCGATTTCGACGTGATCGGCGTCTCCTCGATCTTCACGACGCAGACGACGATGGTGCTCGACCTGCTGCGCCTGGCGAAGCAGACCGACCCGAACAAGCTCGTGCTGGCCGGCGGCGTGAACGCGCGCAACCTGCGCGACCGCTTCTTCAAGGCCGGCGCCGACATCATCGTGCTCTCCGAGGCCGAGCGCATCATCGTGCAGATCGCCGAGGCCCTGCGCGGCAAGAAGCGGCTGTCCGGCGTGATGGGCATCGGCTTCCGCGACGAGTCGGGCAAGGAGCACCTGAACCCCTCGCCGCCGCCGCTCGAGAACCTCGACGAGCTGCCCATGCCCGCCTGGGACCTGCTGCCCCTGGAGAAGTACTGGGACCTCTCGCGCCCGCACGGCGGCCAGTTCCCCGAGGGCAAGCGCATCCAGTACCTGTCGCTGCAGACCTCCCGCGGCTGCCCGTTCCAGTGCCACTACTGCCACATCTCCAAGGAGGTGGACGGCGAGGCGGCCGGGGCGATCGGCAACTTCCGCATGAAGTCGATCGACCGCGTCCTGCGCGAGCTGCAGACGATGAAGGACCTGGGCGCCGAGTACATCTTCTTCGAGGACGACAGCCTCTTCGCGAAGAAGAAGCGCGCCTACACGCTCTTCGAGAAGGTCGCCGAGATGGGCCTGCACCTGTCGGACGTGAACGGCATCAACATCGTCCACCTGCTGAAGAACTACGGCGGGACGCTCGACATCGACACCGAGTTCCTCGAGATCCTGCGCGAGGCCGGCTTCCACATGCTGCACCTGCCCTTCGAGTCCGCCAACCAGCGGCTCGTGGAGAAGTACTCCTCGGGCAAGTGGAACATGAGCAAGACGGACACGAACAAGCTCATCCGCGAGTGCGACCGCATCGGGATCATGACCGCCGGCAACTACATGATCGGCTACCCGGACGAGACGCTCGGGGAGATCCACAACACGATCCTCATGGCCAAGCGGCACGTGGAGGCCGGGATGAACCACGCGGCCCTCTTCGCGGTGGTCCCGTTCCCCGGCACCAAGATCTACGACATGGTGATCGCCAACGGCCAGCTCGACCCGGATTTCGACACCGACCAGATGAAGTGGACCAAGTCGATGATGAAGGGCCTGGCGGTGCCGGCCGACACGCTCGAGCACCTGCGCCAGCTCGCCTGGCTCACGGTGAACTCCACGGACTTCGTGAACTACAAG